>JANQJZ010000029.1 GCA_028281365.1 Gammaproteobacteria bacterium
GTTTTACAAATTTTAATTTATCTACCGCGAGCTTGGTATCTCCAGCAAGGTAATAATATTCAGATTGTAGAATGGCAGTTTCGATATCATTTCCAAGCATCGCTTCAGCCTGACCCAATAGACTATAAGAACTTAGATCGTGCGTATGAAAGCGTTCGTAATTTTTTAATATATCCCGGGCTCGTTTTGCTTGTTTTACATCAAGTAAAGCCCGGCTGTAAGCCATAATAACAGGCTTGTAATCAGGATAAAGTTCATAGGCCTTTTTGAATATTTTAAATGCGTCATCGTAGTTAGATTGAGAGGTTTCAAGTTTTGCCGCTAATAATAAATAAGCACTATGATCCGGGTCATCCTCGAGTAATTTTTTTATTTGCTGTTCGGCCAATTTAAACTCGCTATTGGCAATATAGGCATAGGCAAGGCCATATCTAACAGGTAATTTTTCACTATCTGTTTTATCAGTTGTTTCCAGTTCTTTACGTAAATGTCTGGCGGCTTCACTGGCCGATTTAAATGAATTAACAAGTAATTTATTTTTGACAAGTTTATACGTGTGAGAATTTTTATACTCATTTAGTGGATAAGATTCTGCTCTTGCTTTCGAATCGGCGATTCTTGAAGTTGTTAATGGGTGTGTACGTAAAAACTCCGGGACACTTGGATTGAAACGGGATAATTGTTGCAGCTTAAGGAAGAAATCGGGCATCCCGCTTGGGTCATAACCGGCTCTGACTAATGTTTGAATACCAATGCGATCGGCTTCTTCTTCATTACCTCTGGTAAAATTGATTTGGTTTTGAACACTTAGTCCCTGAATTCCGGCCAATGCTGCGGCCCCGGCTTGGGGATTAGCAATTCCAACGAGTATCGCGCCAACTATAGCAGCAGTTGTTGGTACCGAATATCTGTTTAATTCTTCATATAAGCGTGCAAGGTGGCGTTGGGTCACATGCGCAATTTCATGGGCCATTACAGCGGCCACTTCACTTTCATTCGCTGAATTCAGTATTATGCCGCTATTCATCCCGATGACTCCTCCAGGACCGGCAAATGCGTTTATGCCAGGATCATTTACAACAAAGAAAGTAAAAGGCTGTTCGGTATTGTCACTGTGAGAAACCAGATTATATCCGAGGGATTGGATATAAGATTCAACCTCAGGGTCTGTTATGATACTGGAAAAGTGACGTACCTGTTTTAAAAACAATTGACCCAATCGGCGTTCGTATTCAGGTGAAATAACACTGCCGGCTGAATCACCAAAATCAGGTAAATCATGTGTTTTTCCGGCTAAGGCAATGACTGGTGTCAAGATACTTAAAAGAATAATCTTGATGATAAGAAGCAGCTTTTTTTTGAGAAAATACATTTTAATATTATGTGCGTTGTAACCGCATACATGAGCGATTACATGATTACCGTGCTTTAAAGTTTATCACAATCAATAGACTGTATTTATTGCAATTCGTTTAAAAAATCAGGAGATATCAGGAATATGTCTGCAGGCAAAAATGCATTTTATGCACAATCAGGCGGTGTTACGGCAGTCATTAATGCAAGTGCCTGTGGTGTCATTGAAACGGCAAGAATTCATAAAGATAAAATTGCCAATGTCTATGCCGGTCGTAACGGTATTATTGGTGCATTGACGGAAGACTTGATTGATACCGGCCAGGAGAGTGATTCTGATATTGCTGCTTTAAGACACACACCTTCCGGCGCCTTTGGTTCCTGTCGTTATAAATTGAAAGGGCTGGAAGAAAACCGTGAGCAATACGAACGATTAATCGAAGTATTCAAGGCGCATAATATAGGATACTTTTTTTATAATGGTGGTGGCGATTCCGCAGATACCTGTCATAAAGTCTCACAGCTTTCGGAAAAAATGGGCTTCCCTATTCAAGCCATACATGTTCCTAAAACGGTTGATAATGATTTGCCGATTACTGATGTCTGTCCCGGTTTTGGTTCCGTTGCCAAATATATTGCAACGTCAACCCGTGAGGCATCATTTGATGTTTGTTCAATGGCAAAAACCTCAACCAAGGTATTTGTAATAGAAGTAATGGGACGGCATGCAGGCTGGATTGCCGCGGCAGGTGGTCTTGCAGCCGATAAGCATAACCCGATACCGATTGTAATTTTATTTCCCGAGGTGGAATTTGATCAGCAAGCGTTTCTCAACAAGGTAAAACAAAACGTCGAACAATATGGTTATTGTTCTATTGTTGTTTCAGAAGGTGCACATTGGCCGGATGGAAAATTTCTCGCTGAACAAGGAACACGCGATGCATTTGGACATGCGCAACTTGGTGGTGCCGCACCGGTTGTTGCCAATATGGTAAAAGATGCTCTTGGCTATAAGTACCATTGGGCAGTAGCTGATTATTTGCAGCGTGCAGCAAGACATATTGCATCGAAAACTGATGTTGATCAAGCTTATGCTTTGGGTAAAGCTGCGGTTGAGATGGCAATTAATGGTGATAATGCAGTGATGCCAGCCATAGTACGAAAGTCTGATGAACCGTATGTTTGGGAAATCGGTAAGGCAAAGCTGGAAGATGTTGCCAATGTTGAAAAGATGATGCCGAAGGAATTTATAACGGAAGATGGCTTTGGAATTACTGATGCATGTCGGCGTTATTTGACGCCATTGATCGTGGGAGAAGATTATCCTCCTTATGAAAATGGATTACCAAAATACGTAACACTAAAAAATAAACCCGTTGAAAAAATTCTGAATACTGATTTTCAACTTTAACCTATCGACATGACAAAACTTTATTATTGTCATGATCCCATGTGTAGCTGGTGTTATGCCTTTCGTCCATCACTAACAAAATTGCTCGATACATTACCTGAAGAAATTGAAGTAATAAGGCTATTGGGTGGGCTTGCGCGAGATAGTGATGAGCCTATGCCAGAACAAACAAGGTCGTTTGTAAAAATGAATTGGCAAACTATTGAGCATCATGTTCCAGGAACAAAATTTAATTATGATTTCTGGATAAAATGTAAACCGAGACGATCGACATATCCTGCCTGCCGCGCTGTGATAACAGCAAGTAAGCAGGGCGATGACTTCGATATGGCAATGACACATGCAATACAAAATGCCTACTATCTCCAGGCTCGCAATCCTTCTGATACTTCAACATTAATCGAACTCGCAGAAGAGTTAGGTCTAGATAAGAATAAATTTGGTGAAGACCTCAAATCACAGGAGACAAATGAAACATTACAACAGGAAATAAAATTATCTCGTCGATTAGGTTTAAATAGTTTTCCAGGTTTGTTGTTGGATAATGGCGAGAAACAGATAAGAATCGAACCGGATTATATTGAGTCAGAGACAATGTTAGAAAGGATTAATATATACACTCATTAAAAGAGTTATAATATTCAGCAAACGACCCAAAGCGGACATTAGAATTATAGAAATTATGCGTCCATTTCTCTTAATCTTATCTTGTTTAATATTCAGCGCTTGTGATCATACAAGTCATGCTAGTAAAGATTTCTTAGATAAAGCAAATATCTTTTGGATGGATGCGGTTTCTAATAATTGTATTAAAGCTAAAGATATGGTGCGTTATCCGGTATTGATGGATGGCATTAGTGTTGATAGTGAAGAAAAATTATTTAGAAGGTGTAATGCAATTTCAACAAGCGCGAAATACCTTGAAAAAAAGACAGGTGTACCAGTTGCAGAAGGGCCAAGTTTTACAATTCATGAAAAAGGCTGGTTAAAACAAGAAGTATTGGCTGGGCATCCTTTACTAAAGGCGCATACTGGGAATGATGTAAGTTTCTTTCTATTAGAAGTTATAACAAAGAATGCAGAAAATCAGCCTATTACATTTATTTTCCGACGTGATTATGAAGACAAAAATGGGAGTTGGGACATAATTATGTTAGAAGATTATAGTCTTACCTCAATGATGAATAAGAAGGAAAAGACATAGATATTTAATGTCCACTTCTGGCCGATTGCTGACACTAAATAAATTTAATAATAACTTTCCAATTTAATAATTTTTGATTAGTAGTCTTTGCTGCATGCGCAGGACTGGTTGAGGGTAATCGATAAAACTCTAACTCTTTTTTATTCAATTCTTTCAAGACATATTTTTTAAACAGCTTTTCTGCAGTTCCACCATTAAAAAAGACAGTATTGATCTGTTTATGTTTTTTAAAAAAAGCTTTAAAGTCATTTACTTCAATAGTGTCGTGATCGATATTTGAATCAAGACTCCCTTCACGATAACAGCTCTTTAAAACGTCCCACAAGGCAATTTTATTATCGATTAATAATTGTTTACGTTGTTTATAGTTCAATTCTTCACGGGCATTTAGCAGTTTGCACATGATTGACCAGAAACTATTGTGTGGGTGGGCATAATATTGATTTTCTTCCAATGACTTTTGTCCAGGCATTGATCCCAGGATCAATATCTTCGCATCCTTGCGTGCGATTGGTGGAAATCCTTTGTTTCTTGACATGATGTAGGTTCTATAAATAGAGATATCATTAAATCAGCCAGACACTATATTACATAGCCGGTGGTTTAAAGGCTGGAATAAGTGTTGAAAAATGCACTAATTATTGAAAATAAGCTGTGTTGCATTTGAACTTGGTGCATATCCAAGTACAATCTGCACGGTTTTTTGGTACCGGCAAGGCAGAGGGGGCATTGTCGGTGATTCTTAATACTCTTTTATCCTTCAAATTAATAACTTATAAAAGTTAGGGGAATGTATATGTCAGGCATAACAATATGGGTAACTCTAGCCCTGTCGCTGATGGGCTTGGGAATTGCCTTCTTTTACATGAAGAAGGTTGTAAGTATACCGCTTGATCTTGGGCTGGATGAAGCTCAGGCCAGGAAGCTAACCTTCATCCACGGTGCTATTGCCGAAGGGGCCATGGCTTTCCTGAAACAGGAATACAAAATCCTGACGATTTTCATGGTGGTATTTGCCGCCATTATCGCCATTCTGATTAACGATACTCATACCCCTGATATTCATGAGGGTATCTATACAGCTATCGCTTTCCTCTTTGGTGCCGCGATATCAATCGCTTCTGGTTATATTGGCATGAAAGTAGCAACTCAAGGTAACGCACGAACTACGGTTTCCGCGAAGAAAGATATTTCTTCCGCTTATGATGTGGCCATTAACTCTGGTGCGGTAATGGGATTTGCCCTTGTAGGACTGGCAACCCTCGGACTAATTATCATCTATGTGGTGATGAGTACCTTGCTTGCTGATCTTGGGCCTGAGAACAATCATGTCCTGATGGAAGTGATTGCAGGCTTTGGACTAGGTGGTTCTACCATCGCATTATTTGCTCGAGTTGGCGGCGGTATCTTCACTAAAGCCGCAGACGTTGGTGCTGACCTTGTCGGTAAGGTCGAGCAGGGCATCCCGGAGGATGACCCCCGTAACCCTGCTGTGATAGCAGACAATGTTGGCGATAACGTAGGTGATGTTGCTGGTATGGGTGCTGACCTTTTCGGTTCTTGTGCAGAGAGCACTTGTGCCGCAATGGTAATCAGTGCAGTAGTTTTTGCCGGTAACCCGGATGCATTGCTATACCCAATTTTGATCAGTGCTGTAGGTCTGCCAATAGCCTTGATCACCAAGCTAATGGTTGGCGTAAAGACTGAAGATGATGTTGCTCCTGCTTTAATGAAGCTGCTAGTCATCTCCAGCGCCATCATGGCAGTGGTGATGTACTTCGTTACTGTTGCCCTGATTCCGGGCAACTTCGTTTTGAACGGTGAGGACTATACGAATTTAGGCGTTTATTGGTGCTTACTGGCCGGCCTGATAGCGGGCCTGGCGGTTGGATTATTAACCGGTTACTACACGTCCGAAAAATATACCCCAGTTCAGGAAGTCGCCAAGTCCTGTGAGACTGGTGTTGCTACCAATATTATCTACGGCCTCGCCCTGGGTTATAAGAGTACGGTACTTCCCTACCTGGCAATTGCAGTAAGCATCTTCATCTCCTGGGAGCTTGCGGGCATGTACGGCATCGCAATCGCCGCTTTGGGTATGTTGGGAAGCCTCGTGCTAACCCTGACTATCGATGCTTATGGGCCTGTTGCTGATAACGCCGGTGGTATTGCGGAGATGGTAGGCCTGGAATCAGAAGTTAGACGTAGAACTGACATCCTGGACTCTGCTGGTAATACTACTGCAGCGATTGGTAAAGGATTTGCCATTGGTGCCGCAATATTGACCTCACTTGCTTTGTTCGCGGCCTTTATTACGGCTGCCGAAACATTGCGTGGTGAGCCGATTAGAATGAGCTTGCTAGAGCCACTGGTTTTCACCTTCCTCTTCATTGGTGCGGTTCTACCATTCCTGTTCACTGCTATGACGATGAAGTCGGTAGGTGCTGCGGCATTCGCCATGATTGAAGAAGTGCGTCATCAGTTCAAGACTATTTCAGGCATCATGGAAGGCACGGGCACGCCTGACTACGCGAAGTGTGTCGCTATATCGACGAAGGCAGCGCTAAAAGAAATGATCGCTCCCGGCGTGTTGATCATGGGCTCGCCAATCGTTGCTGGTTTCCTGTTTGGTGTTGAAGCTGTAGCGGCTATGTTGATCGGCTCGCTGGTTGCTGGTGGAGTACTGGCCATCGCATCATCTAACAGCGGTGGAGCCTGGGACAACGCGAAGAAATATATCGAAGCAGGCAACCTCGGCGGCAAAGGCTCGGATGAGCACGCTGCAGCTGTTGTTGGTGATACTGTGGGTGACCCGATGAAAGATACTTCAGGCCCTTCACTGAACATCCTTATCAAACTATCTGCGATTCTGAGTCTGGTATTTACGCCATTCTTTGTTCAGTATGGTGGTATCTTGTTATAAGCGTGTAAAAAACGTTCGAAAAAAAAGGGAGTCAATTGACTCCCTTTTTTAATGCCTGGTAGTGTCATAGTTGCACTATTAATTGTGTCTTTGATTTGATTCGGTCGTAATCTTTCATATAAAGTAATGCGCCATGGCTAACACTATAGCGCATTTATCTCCATGGATGGAGTGTATGCCGCGTGAGGACACGACTGCATGGATGCAGGAGGTAGAACGAATCAGGAGACAGAGTCGAGGATGTCCGAAGCGGCGATTTCCATGGATGGACTGGTAGATAATTGTTCCATACATTATCTACACTTCCGCCATCCACGGCGATCGTATGCTGCGGATGCATATATGCGCAGGAGCAGCGTTCTCAATTGTGGAATAATTCTTTTTTTGTTTTCTATTTTTCTTTGTTTATCAATTTCTGTTTCTGCTGAATCTTTACGCGAATTCCATGAACGAAAGTGTAGTGAAGGAGTTGAAGACAATTGTCAGCGTGCTGCAGATATGTTGAAAGGTGAACAACACGCGAATCGTATTGATGAACTTGGAGATAGATACGAGAGCCAGATCGATCGATCAAAAATGGAAGAAGAAAACAAACCTTTATTAAAAGACGCTTACCTTGAAGTAATGGATGATTATTTTAAAGCCGAAGCTGAAAACGGAATTAAACCATTAGTTGCGGATGAAGTGATTTATTTATGCGCTGAACATTATAATGATCACTGGCGTAATCGAAAGATGTGGTGGCCTACTGAAAATAATGGACAGCCGGATTGGTCTTCAATTTACTTTTATATTGTTGAACATTATTATGGCTATTGCCTGCGTCAGGCTCTCTAAAAAATTGCTATTTTGTCCTGATGCTTCGTTGTCAGACTTTTTTAAAATACTCATTTACTTTATGTAAACTCCGTTTTTAAAAAAGCCTTCCGCCTCGCCTGAGAACAAAATATCTAATTTTTAGAATAACCGTTGTTGAATATTTAAATTGAATTCAAGAGTTGCTGTGTTTCATAAAGTGGCAATCCCATAACGCCACTGTAACTGCCTTCAAGTCTTTCTATAAAAATTGCACCTTTGCCTTGAATGGCATAACCACCGGCCTTCCCAAGAGGTTCATCACTTTTACAGTAATTTTTAATGTCATTTGTTGTTAATTGCCGGAAAGTGACTTTACTGATACTTAATAAACTTTGTTCTTTATAAGTTATTAGCACAACCGAAGATAATACGTCATGTGTTTTCCCTGAAAGTTTTTCCAGCATTAGTCTGGCATCAGTTTGTGTTTCTGCTTTTCCCAGAATCTCTCCATTAAGAACAACGGCAGTATCAGAGGCAAGCACGGGTATGTCGTCATTCATTTTGTTTTTTCCCGCCCGTGCTTTTTCTTTGGCAATTCGACAAGTGTAGTCTTTCGGGTCTTCCTTACCGTCCCAGGATTCATCTATGTCAATATCGATTACATCAAAATCAATACCTATCTGTTTTAACAATTCATGACGACGTGGTGATTTGGATGCCAGATAAATTTTTTTAGATGGAATAACCATATTTATTATTCACGATGGTAAGGATGGTTATTGAGAATAGTCCAGGCTCGATAAATTTGTTCAATGATCATCACTCTTACTAGACCATGTGGCAAAGTCATTTTTGATAATGACCAGATGTTACTGGCCTTATTTTTTATTTCATTACTTAAGCCATCAGCGCCACCGATAATTAAACTGATGTGTTGATTATCATCGATCCATATTTTTAATTTATCAGCGAGTTCCTGGCTACTAATTAGGGTTCCTTTTTCATCGAGTGCAATAATAATATTGTTTGATGACAGTTTAGCTTCGATTTTTTCCTGTTCTTTTTGTTTATAGTTATCAACAGTATTATTTTTACTGCGCTTTGCCGGAGAAATTTCAATTAAATTAAATTGAATATTTTCAGGTAATCGTTTGGTATATTCTTTACATGCTGTTTCGATCCACGTTGGCATACGTTTACCAACGGCAATCAATTCTATCCTCATTCGCTAGATGGCCCCGGTTCTTTCGCTGTCAGTGTTCCAGAGTTTTTCCAATTGATAATACTCTCGACATTCCGGGTGCATGATATGAACAATGATGTCTCCAAGATCAACCAGCACCCACTCTCCTTCTCTCCTTCCTTCTATACCCAGTGGTTGAATATCGTGTTCCTTTGCTGCTTCAATAACTTTGTCAGCGATAGCACTGACTTGCCGGTTTGATCGACCACTCGCGATAATCATGTAGTCTGAAATGCTGGTCAGGTTTTTTACGTCAAATACATTAATATTTAAGGCCTTGGCATCATTTAAAGTATCTAGCGTAATGTTTATTAAATTTTTATTATTCATGCAGTATCCACATAGAGTTGGTTTTCCTTAATATATGAAAAAGTTTTGTCGGGTAATAAATTTTTAATATTTTCTTTTTTTGAACATGCTTTTCTTATCATTGTTGATGATATATCCAGATCCGGTATATCAATAAAATAGATATAGCCATTTAGTTTATTTTTTAGGCAATCAATATTTTTGATTTGATTTTCTGTAAGCCAATCATTAATTTGATTTGTAATGCCCTGATTTAATTCACCGGGGCGATTAGCAACAATGATATGAGCATAGTCAAGCAAATCTTGCCAGTCTTTCCAACAATCAATCTTGTTAAATGCATCTCTGCCAACAATAAGAAATAAGACATCATTCTTGAATTCATTACGTAATGATTTAAGTGTTTCAATGGTGTAGGAAACTTCTTCACTTTCAAGTTCACGTAAATCGACAGATAAGCCGGTTTCATTCTGGACGGCAAGTTCCAGCATGTTTTGTCTGTCAACAGCAGATGCTACGGGGTTATGGCGGTGGGGAGGAATATTAAGCGGGATTAATCTCACTTGGTCAAGATCGAGCTGTTCAAGTGCCTCAAGCGCGAGACGGATATGCCCATAATGGATCGGATCAAATGTGCCACCCAATATCCCGATTAGTGACATTTATTATTACTAACAAACATTAAGTTAATTATGGTAATAACTGACGTAATAATCAAATTGCAAACATCTATTTTTATGTACGAATATGCCCATCTCCCAGGACAATGTACTTTTGTGAAGTCAACCCATCCAGTCCAACCGGTCCTCGCGCATGAAATTTATCTGTACTAATACCAATTTCAGCACCCAGGCCATACTCATAACCATCTGCAAAACGTGTTGACGTATTAACCATGACAGAACTTGAATCAACTTCCCGTAAAAATTGTTGTGCAGTAGTAATGTTTTCCGTCACGATAGCATCAGTATGTTGCGACCCATATTGAGCAATGTGTTGCATCGCTTCATTAACGTCCGAGACAATCTTTAACGACATAATCGGCGCCAGGTATTCTGTCGCGTAATCTTCATCAGTTGCTTGCTTAATTTTGTCATAAGAATTGCCGAGTATTTTCAAAGACTCTTTACATCCACGAATCTCAACACCTGCTTCTTTATATAAAGGAGCAAGTTGTTCTAAAACTTTATTCGCAATGCTGCGCGCTATTAATAAACTTTCCATCGTATTACATGTCCCATAACGCTGGGTCTTGGCATTTAATGCGATACGAACAGCCTTATCGGTGTCTGCTTCGGCATCAATGTAAACATGGCAAACACCATCGAGGTGTTTAATAACGGGCATACGTGCCTGTTCACTGACTCTTTCAATCAGGCTTTTACCACCGCGAGGCACGATGACATCAACATAATCAGATAGACCAAGCAGCTCTCCTACCGCTTCACGATCAGTTATAGCAACAACTTGCACGGCTTCTTGTGGTAAGTTAGCTTCAACCAGACCAATATGAATGCATTTTGCTATTGCCTGATTGGAATTCAGGGCTTCAGAACCACCACGCAGTATTGCTGCATTCCCTGACTTTAAGCAAAGTCCCGCTGCATCTGCGGTTACATTAGGCCTGGATTCGTAAATAATCCCGACCACACCCAATGGAACTCGCATGCGTCCAACCTGAATTCCGCTGGGTAAAGGAGACAAGTTTGTTATTTCGCCCACTGGATCGGAAAGTGTAGCAATCTGATTCAGACCTTCGGCCATCGCATCAATACGGGCATCTGTTAATTCCAATCGATCCAGTAATGCCGGGTCCAGATCCTTTTTATTTGCAGCTTGTATATCTTCTTCGTTAGCTTTTGTTATTGCAGCACGATGTTTAATAATATTTTCTGCAATTGCATTTAATGCATTGTTCTTTTGTGCTGTAGATGCGCGCGCCATCATACCTGCCGATGCTTTGGCAAGTTGACCCATATCCAGTATTTGTTTTTTGATATCCATTTTAAACTTTATTAAATACTCTGCAGTTTTTCAGTATTAATTCCAGCTATTGCTAGCAATAATGTAATTAATTGATCCCAGGCCTGTTCTTTACGGCTACTTTTTAATGTTTTATCAATAAAAGCACAATAGTCCAATAGCTGCTCCAGTGTTTTTGATGAATGTCTTTTTAAAATAGCGCTCATAGATCTTTTTTTCTGATCCCAGATACGATAAGCAGAGAATATACTTTCCAGGCTATCGCCGGATTCAAGCAGATGAGCCATTGAACATGTTCTGCGATATTCCCACATCAATGCACCAAATAATGCAAGTGGTTCGGTCCCTTCTTTACGCAAACCTTGAAGCATATGTAAAGTGCGATCAGCGTTACCCAGATAGGCACTCTCGATCATATCAAAAACATCATAACGTGAACTATCGGCAACAGCATGTATCACATCATCAGTATCAATATTATCCTTATCAATTAATAAGGCTAATTTTTCGATCTCTTGCTTTGCAGCAAGCAGGTTTCCTTCTACCTTTTGCGCAATTAGTCTTGCTGCATCCATACTAAGTTTTTTTTGTTTAGTATGCATTCTTGCCTGTATCCATCCCGGTAATTGAGCCGGTTTAACTGGCCAGACTTGTATTAATACACCATTTTTTTCAATGGCCTTAAGCCATTTGTTATTTTGAGAGCCTTTATCTAATTTATCCGAACTTATAATCAGCAGATTATCCTGATTAAGATTCTCCGTATATTCAAATAAAATCCGACCCCCCTCTTTTCCAGGCTTGGGTGATGTAAGTCTTAATTCGATAATTCTACGACTGGAAAATAATGACAGGTTATCAGTTATTTGATTTATAGAATTCCAGTCGAACCCTTTATCAACATTTAATATAAAGCGTTCGTCGTATCCTTGTGAACGAGCGTTGTTTCGAATCAGGTCAATGCATTCCAGTTTTTGTAGCGGTTCATTACCACTAACAAAATAAATCGGCGCGAGTTCAGCACGTTGTAAATGCGTTTCTAATTGATTAGGCTGCAAACGCATATGGTTGTATTTTATATGTGCTTATTTATTGGTTGCTGCCAGGGCTTGTAAACGACGTAAGACCTGATTTGCAGCGAGACGCACCAGATCTTCCTGAATAATGGTTTCTTCAGAAAACTTTCCCAATACGGCATCTTCATCGAAAGTAAAATCGCGTGCTGTTCTAATATTATCGTCTCTGGCCAACGTCTTACCGCCAGATTGTACTGCGTCCATTTTCGCTTTAAATACCAATTGATATTCTTCAACTTTACCAGTTGAAGCAGAGACACTGAGTACAGTTTTTTCGAAGCTCTCCTGCTTTAAGTTAAGCACATAGGAAGCAGCTTCAGCTGAACTCGCAAGACTTACACCGGCACCAGAGAGTTGATATTTGACCTCTTTTTCCAGTTTCGATGCGCCCGATGATTGTATGTAAACATTTGCAATATTAAAGTCGGATTGCAAGGATCCACGAAGATGAAAACCACAGGCTGTTGTAATCAACAACAAACATATCAAAAAAAGACGCGATTTCATTAAATATCCTCAGACTTATTATTTATTATCTGGATTTCATATCTTACCTTATGCCACCACGATGTTCACTAAGCGCCCTGGAATAATAATGACCTTTTTTATTGATTTGCCTTCAATATTTCTCTTAACATTTTCCTCTTCTGTTGCCAATTTCTCGATTAGTGCATTACCCGCATTTTTATCGATTGTGATTTTGCCTCGAAGTTTCCCGTTAACTTGCACGACTAATTCCAATTTACTTTGTTCCTGTGCTTCAGGATCAGAGACCGGCCAAACAGCATTAATCAAAGGTTCTTCATGGCCCAGTCCAATCCAAAGTGCATCAGTAATGTGTGGGACGATAGGTGATAGTAACAACACGGCAGTTTCCAAACCTTCATGCATAATCGCCTGATCATTGTTATCCTTTTGTTCGGCACGGGATAAGGCATTAATCAGTTCCATGACTGCTGCGATTGCAGTATTAAATGTATAGCGTCGGCCTATATCATCATTGACCTTATCAATAGTAATATGGATCTTTCTGCGTAGATCCCGTTGTGCATCTGTTAAGTTTGTTTTATCAAGTGCCTTAACTTCACCTTCATTAACGTGCGTACTGACCAGTTTCCACAAACGCTTCAAAAAACGAAAGGCACCTTCTACAGCGGTATCTGACCATTCAAGACTTTGTTCCGGTGGTGACGCGAACATCATAAACAAACGCACTGTATCTGCGCCATACTTATCGATTAATGTTTGAGGGTCGACAGTATTACCTTTAGATTTGGACATCTTGGCACCGTCTTTCAAGACCATGCCCTGGGTTAATAGATTAGTAAATGGTTCGTCACAATGTAATGATGTTTCGTCCGCCGCTCCCGGCGTCCCTGCCTCACGCGGCACTAATACATCCTGTATGTCGCGCATTAATTTATGAAAGAAACGAGCGTAAAGTAAATGCAATATGGCATGCTCTATACCACCGATGTATTGATCAACCGGCAACCAGTAATTTGCACGCTCATCTAACATTGCATCTTGATTATCAGGGCAGCAATAACGGGCAAAGTACCAGGATGATTCGAAAAAGGTATCGAAGGTGTCGGTTTCACGTTCTGCAGGACCACTACCATCGGGCGCGTTAACATTAATAAATTCTGGCATAGACTTGATTGGTGAGCTAATACCTTCAAACTCTATGTCTTCAGGCAAGACAACCGGTAGCTGATCTTCAGGTACAGCCAGGGCCTCGCCATCTTTATTATTAATAACAGGTATGGGACAGCCCCAATAACGTTGTCTGGATATTCCCCAGTCGCGCAGTCGATAATTTATTTTTCTGTTGCCATAATTATTTTTTTCAACAAATTCGGCAATAGCATCAAATGCCTCAGCTGATGTTAGGCCATTAAATTGTCCGGAATTATTTAAAATACCTTTGTCGATAAAGGCGGACTCAGACATGTCGTGTTCACTATCATCGTCAGGAAAGATAACTTGCTTGATTGGTAAGTCATATTTTTTTGCAAACTCCCAATCACGCTGGTCATGTGCCGGCACGGACATAACAGCACCGGTGCCATAACCCATCAAGACAAAATTTGAAACCCATAACGGGACTAATTCATTATTAATTGGATGGTGTACATTGATATTAAGTGGCATACCTTTTTTTTCCATGGCTTCTATGTCTACTTCGGAAGTACCACTGCTTTTGCATTCTTCAATGAAGGCACGTAAAGCGGTGTCATTTTCAGCGGCGGTTTTGGCTAGCGGATGTTCTGCCGCTACAGCCATATAACTAACACCCATTAAGGTATCAGGTCTGGTCGTATAAATTCTTAAAACGTCATTCGATCCATCGACTTTAAAATCAATTTCAATACCTTCTGAACGACCGATCCAGTTTGTCTGCATGGTTTTAACCGCATCAGGCCAACCGGGAAGATTTTCAAGATCTTCTAATAGTTCATCTGCATATTCAGTAATTTTTAAAAACCATTGAGGAATTTCCCGGCGTTCAACGGTTGCACCTGAACGCCAGCCCTTACCATCGATAACCTGCTCGTTTGCCAGCACGGTCTGATCAACCGGATCCCAGTTAACGACAGATGTTTTTTTATACACCAGCCCCTTTTCATAAAGGCGAGTAAAGAACCATTGCTCCCAACGATAATATTCCGGGCTACAAGTCGCTAATTCACGGGTCCAGTCATAGGCAAAGCCGAGGCGTTTCAATTGACCGCGCATATAATCAATATTTTCATAGGTCCATTTAGCCGGAGCCACATTATTTTTTATAGCGGCACCTTCTGCAGGCAGGCCAAAGGCATCCCAACCCATGGGTTGTAATACATTTTTACCCTGCATTCGTTGATAACGGCTAATAACATCACCGATAGTGTAGTTTCTAACATGGCCCATATGTAATTTGCCGCTGGGGTATGGAAACATTGAAAGACAATAGAATTTTTCCTTGTTCGGGTCTTCTGTGACCTCAAACGCTCTGCTATCAGCCCACTTTGCTTGAACTGCCGTTTCTATCTTTTTCGGTTGGTATTCGTTATCCATTTTATTTTTATAGTTTTAAGGTTTGCGCAAGGATACAGTAGCAGGGAGCGATGCGACAAGAAGTACGTATATAGCGATATTAATTATTGCTGAAATAAAAAAAGGCTCCATGAGGAGCCTTTTTTTAAAATTGGATAATACTTATTCTACAGTTAAGTTATCCCTGTTTTTTTCAATAATACCAATATCAATGCCTTTTATATTGCTTAGTTCATCAACAGATTTGAAATCACCATTTGTTTCACGATAAGCAATAATTGCCTCAGCTTTCTTTTCTCCAACACCTTTAATGGCTGATATAAGGGTTTCCTTGTCAGCTGTATTTATATTTATAGTTTCTGCACTGAATCCAATCAGTGGTAAAGAGAGTAAAATAATTAATAAAAATGATTTGATGGTATTCATATCAATCTCCTTGTCTGATTATTATTTTCCTTAACTTAGGAGTGTTAATGCTAGCACTATATATAGGATAAACAATCCTCAGAAAGTGGTAATTTTTATAGATTACTTTTTAATATTTTTCGATGATATTTATCTATAAATTGCCGCTTCGGACTTCCTCGATTCTAGCTCGAAAATGTGCTCCCGGCATTTTCTACCGCCTACATCCGTGTAGGCGTCCTGATTCGTTCTCGGTCTCCGTTCCAGACTCGACTCTACCGATTACATCCATGTAATCGTACCTCCTGCGTCCATGCGCCCGCTGCATACGACCGCCATGGATGGCGGAAGCGATTTTTGTTCCCGACAAATCGCCCTTACCTACGTCCTGTAGGCAAGTGTCGATAATGCAGGACGTTTATAGGACATAAACGGTTGAAATTGTATGGAAGTGCGCAGCCTGCCCTTGGGTACAAAATTTCCAGCAATTATCGACCAGTACATCCTGTACATCGTCCCTTCGGGCTCCTTGCCCTCTCGGGACATACATTACGTCCATGTAAATAAAAACCCCGCCGAAGCGGGGTTTTGTCTAGTAATTCATTACGATTAACTTAGAAGTACCATTGTCCACGAAGGACGAAGTATTCCGCTTCCTCAGCATCTGCAACCGCTTGAGATGACAAGTCACCCGCTAACTCTGCATCGGCCGGGCCGTTTGCATGCAGCACATCGACGTAGTTTGCTGAAAAACGGATATTATTGCTGGGATACCAGTTTACACCAGCAGTAAGGACATCCGCTTCCGAGTCGACCACTGGTGCGGTTGAATTATCGAATTCACCCGAGGTATATCGTAATGCGAGTTCCCAGGCACCCCAACCACCTTTATGAAATGGGTTTTTAACCTTGGTTTGTTTGTATGAACCACCTTTCCAGTTATATCGACGAGACTCGCCAGTCAGGTAGTAGCTGCCATAGATATACCACGCAGTGGCATCCAGATCAGGTAAGGTAGCGGCGTCTGAAATTTCAGCTGCGGCATATTCCCACTGTGCCGAGAAAGGACCCCATACACCTGATGCTTCTGCTACCCATACATCAGCATTTTTGTGATCTGACGATTCAATCTCAAGGATATCAGCGCCTGGGTGGACTTCAGGTTCGGCATCGATACAACCGCCACCACAGCCATCGCCAAAGTTATTGTGATTGTATGCAAACCCTAAGTGAAAGGCCCTGGTTTTCTCATGCCATGGAGACCATGTAATACGGCCAACAAAACCTTGTGTGTTTTCTGCATCGTCTTCATTGGAACTACCAATATAATACGAACCAGCCAGTGTTACCTGATCAGCAAAATGACTTTTCGCAGTCACGGCATACTGACGACCACCGCCCATGTCAGCGACAATACCATTGACGAATTGCGAACGCTCGATAAACGTAATGTATTTTGAACTGGTCAGTTCTTCGATACTCATCGGCGTTTTGTGATGACCGAATGTAATTGATACTGGCTTGAAGCCTGTATAAGCGATATAGGCATCTTTAATACCATTTGTATTTGCTGTGGCACCACTTTGGTCGTCAGCAAAATCATACTGGAACTTGAACTTCCAGACTTTGTCGAGTACACCACTCAAGTACATGCGGGCACGGCGAAATTCTGTTACCGGTGAACCGCCTTCACTTCCGGCAAAATCGACGTCGCCCAGACCAACAGTCGTATCTGCCTGTAGACGACCACCAATACGGAACTTGTTATCGCCTTTCTTGATTTCAAGTTTGCCCTTGGTGTTGATCTTTGGCAGATCCTTGGTCGCTTTCTTCACTGCAGCTTTGGCTTCGCTTGCAGCGCCTTCAGCCTTTTCTTTATCTGCCTTACTGGCATTTACGAGCAGTTCATATTCTTCAGAGCTGATACTCCCCTTATCTCGCAAGATTTTTAACAGATCCAGCATAGCCTCATTAGTTGCAAATGCCGGAGTGGATATTGCCGCCATCGATCCGATAAGGACCGAAGCGAGCAAAGTTTTTATATGTGTCTTTTTAAACACAGTCTTTCTCCTTCCTAAATGTAAGTTATGGATTAAAAATTATTTTTTAAACCCGTGACCCGCATGTAAAAAATATACTGGGAGTCCCCCTAATTTGAGAGGGCTAACGATAGGTAATGCGTATTGCAGATAAATGACTCTTATGTGACAAAACTATGAAAGAAATTTGACCTTAGTATTACTAGACCTAAAGTATTTTATTAAATAGAACGATTTTTAATGTGCTTTTATTTTAATGGAGGCTATTTTTGTCATGAAGTTGTAATATTTATGTTTTCTAATACGCGGCATGCTAGAACCCGAATTGAGCGTTGCTAAAGACAAAATCCTGATTGTTGAAGACGAAGAAGCCATTCGTGACATGCTTGGCTATGCGTTGATGAAAGAAGGTTTTAATTGTGATGAGGCAGCTGACGCCGAGCAGGCACGAAATACCATTGAATCCAGTCGTCCAAATCTTATCTTGCTTGACTGGATGTTGCCCGGTATGAGTGGGATTGATTATGCCCGACGACTACGAAACGTGCCTGAAACCCGCGATATCCCAATCATTATGTTAACGGCCAAAGGTGAAGAGGCGGATAAAGTCAGAGGGTTGGAAACAGGCGCTGATGATTACATCACTAAACCATTTTCAACAAAAGAATTAATCGCCAGGGTAAAAGCAGTATTAAGACGTTATTCCAGTTCAACTGACACAAGTATAATTGAAGTAAATGGTTTGGTGCTGGATCCTGAAACTTATCGTGTTACTGCTAATGGGCAAGATATTGAAATCAGTCCGACAGAATTTAAATTGCTGCATTTCTTTATCGGGCATCCAGAACGGGTGTATAGTCGTACACAGTTGCTGGATCATGTTTGGGGTGAAAATGTCTATGTTGAGGAGCGTACTGTAGATGTCCATATTCGCCGTCTCAGAAAGACACTCGAACCGTATGGTTTTGATAGATATATACAGACTGTTCGTAGTGTCGGGTACCGTTTTTCCACCCGATAGGAATTTCCTTTAAATGAAGTATGATTTTTGGCGTTTCATCAGTGTTCTATTTTTAAGTGCCTTAATTGGAATTGTTACAGGTTATTTATCTGTTTGTCTAATTACAGGGTTGTTATTCTTTATCTGGTGGCAGTATAAAGAGTTTTCAAAAATATTAATCTGGTTACAAAAGCGTCATGAAACCAGCAGCCCTTCCCAGGCCGGGCTTATTGACGAAACATGCCGTGAAATTGATTATCTTCGGGATAGAAACAAGTCCCGTAAACAAAAACTTTCCGGTTATCTAAAGCGATTCCAGGATGCTACCAGTGCTTTACCCGATGCAGTTATTGTTTTAGGCGCTACTGGTGAAATTGAATGGGCAAATGAAAAAGCGTTGGAATATATTGGTGTTCAATGGCCAAAGGATGCCGGATTGCGTTTATCGAATTTGGTTCGTTATCCAAAGTTAATAAAGTATCTCGATGCAAATGATGAGGAATTAGAAAAAGGGCTACAAATTGTTTCTCCAATTAACAATAAGCTTAAATTGGAGATTCGTATATCGTCTTATGGCGATACACAAAAATTACTTGTTGCCAGAAATATAACGGCGATCTCGAGAATAAATCAAATGCGTAAGGATTTTATTGCTAATGCATCACATGAATTGAGAACGCCATTGACTGTCATATCAGGTTATCTTGAAAGTTTTATTGATGATGTTGATTGCCCGAAGGAATGGACGGGTTATATTCAACAGATGCGATCGCAAACTTCTCGTATGCAGCGTTTAATTCAAGATCTTATGCAACTTTCATCTCTTGAAACAGGGTCAGGTCAGGGCGAAAAAGAAATTATTTCTATTCCTATTATGTTGCAGTCTATTATTAATGAAGCAAGATCATTAAGTGGTTTCATGAACCATAAAATTACTCTAAATGCTGATCAAGCGCTTTATTTACACGCGAATCTACAAGAAATTTACAGTGTATTTTCAAACCTGGTTTTTAACGCCGTTCAATATACACCGGAATTTGGTCGTATTGATGTTTGTTGGTATGAAGATGATGAAGGCCCTCATTTTTCTGTAAAAGATAATGGGCTTGGTATTGCATCAGAGCATATTCCCAGGTTAACAGAGCGTTTTTATCGAATCGATAAAGGTCGTTCAAGGGAAAAGGGTGGAACTGGCCTGGGACTTGCAATTGTTAAGCATGCCTTGGCGCGTCATGATGGTAAATTATTTATTGATAGTGAATTAAGTAAGGGAAGTCTGTTTCGTTGTGATTTCCCTAAAACATTGATTGTTCGTTCAGAGACAAAGGTTAGTAATAGTTTGTCCGCATAGTTTTTTAAGCTGTCATTAAATTGTAATATTTATTTCACTACCTTGTAATTTGTAATCATGATAATAACTAAATAATTATTACGAATAATTTTTTATCTGTTATCTATCTCAAGGAGCTAAAGCAATATGACTATAAAGAGATTATCAGCATGTCTGGTTGCACTTTCTATGTTGTTACCTATGTCATCAATGGCAAAAGATAAGGTTGACGCTGGTTTAGCAGATTATGCTAAGGCAAGTGGTGTTTCTGGCAATATCAGCAGTGTCGGTTCAGACACCCTCGCAAATCTTATGACCTTATGGGCGGAAGAATTCAAACGCCTTTATCCAAATGTGAATGTACAAATTCAGGCGGCAGGTTCTTCGACCGCTCCACCAGCCTTAACAGAGGGAACATCAAACTTTGGCCCTATGAGCCGAAAGATGAAAGATAAGGAAATTGCAGCATTTGAAAGTAAGTTTGGTTATAAACCTACGCCGATTGGTGTCGCAATTGATGCTCTAGCCGTGTATGTCAATAAAGATAACCCAATTAAAGGTCTAACGATTCCACAAGTCGATGCAATGTTTTCAGCAACACGTAAGTGTGGCTACGCTAGCGATATTACTACCTGGGGACAGCTTGGGTTAACCGGTGACTGGGCAAATCGTCCAGTTCAGCTTTACGGTCGTAACTCGGTATCAGGTACATACGGTTATTTCAAAAAGAAGGCTCTATGTAAAGG
Source organism: Gammaproteobacteria bacterium (assembly GCA_028281365.1). Taxonomy (GTDB): domain Bacteria; phylum Pseudomonadota; class Gammaproteobacteria; order Eutrophobiales; family Eutrophobiaceae; genus JANQJZ01. Next base: position 20,860 of record JANQJZ010000029.1, read on the forward strand.
TGACTATAAGGATAATGTAAATGAGCAACCCGGTTCTGCATCTGTTGTACAAGGTATAACCAAATCACTTAATGGTTTAGGTTATTCGGGTATTGGATACAAGACCTCTGGTGTTAAGGCAGTAGCATTAGCCAAGAAGGCAGATGGTAAATTTATTGAAGCTACACCTGAGACTGCATCAACAGGCAAGTATCCTTTGGGCCGTTTTTTATATGTTTATGTAAATAAACAACCAAATAAGCCATTGCCCCCTTTGGAAAGTGAATTCATCAAAATGGTTTTATCCAAGACAGGTCAATTAGTTGTTGTTAAAGATGGATATATTCCATTACCTGCAAAGGTAGCTGAAGGTGAATTAGCTAAAGTTACAGGGCAAGGTTCTGACGCAGAGAATATTGTAAAGAAGTAATTAGAATAATTGTTTGCTTTTTTATAACCCTGCTTCGGCAGGGTTTTTTATTGCCTACAGGACGTAGGTAAGGGCGATTTGTCGGGAACAAAAATCGCTTCCGCCATCCATGGCGGTCGTATGCAGCGGGCGCATGGATGCGCAGGAGCTGCGTTCTCCATAGATGTATGTATGCCGCTACTGCATGGGCAAGGATTGTTCCCAACAATCCTATTGCATTTCCTCCATCCATGGAGGTCATGCGGAGTGGCGGCTTATTGAAACATTTTTATTGTTAATGTTGAATTAAATTATATTTCATCTGCATATCTTGGTCTTGTAACAAAACTGTCATAAACCAACTCTAGAATAATGCCATGAATACGAATGAGGCTGTTGCAGATTCACCTCTGCTTCATGATTTTAACTCCCAAACCGCAAAAAAATACCGTAAATGGCGTCATATTAAAGATGTTGCAACCCGGCATTTGATGGCGTTTGGTGGTGTAAGCGTAATTATTGCGATTGTTTTGATTGCTTTTTACTTATTGTATGTCGTTATTCCTATGTTTAAGTCGGCAGAAATTGAGTCGATCGCCAGCTATTCACTTCCAGGTAATGCTAATACAAAATCTTTGATGTATGCGATGGAGGAGCAACGTGAAGTTGCTTTACGTATTGATGAACAAGGTAAGGCCGTATTTTTTGCTACGGTTACGGGTGAAATACGTAAAAGCATTGATCTTAATATTCCGCTTGATTTGTCTATAACAGCAGTAGCGGCAGGCGATCAAACTGAAAAAATGATTGGTCTGGGATTATCAGATGGCAGTGTTTTATTTTTTCAACATAATTATGATGTTTCATATCCTGACGATGTTCGTTTAATCACACCTTTTATAAGTTTTCCATTTGGGGAGACACCAATACAGCTTAATAAAGCAGGCGAATCTATTAAGCAATTAAGTGTTCAATACGATGGCGAACAGGCAACTTTGGTTGCTCATGGATCTCGTGCACAAATAAATCTTGTTAGTCTGATAAAAGAAGAATCAATGTTAAGTGATGAAATTAAAATTTCACGAGAAGAAAGTGTTATTCCTGTCGATACCGGAGATATTGTTGAGTTGCGAATAGATATCGAACAGCGCGAAATGTATGTCGCAGATAAACTTGGCAATATATATTTTTATAATATCAGTAATAAAACGGAACCAAGATTAATACAAAAAGTCAGGGCAGTTGAAGATGATATTACTATAACTGCCGTGGAGTTTTTAGCGGGAGGTATCTCTATATTGGTTGGTGATACAACGGGGCAAATTGCACAATGGTTTCCGGTAAGAGATGACGAAAATAATTATACGTTACAAAAAATAAGAACCTTTAATAAACAAAAATCTTCCATAACTGAAATTGCTCCGGAACATTCTCGTAAAGGTTTTGTTGCTATTGATGAAAGTGGAGAAATGGGTATTTATCATACAACGGCACATCGTACTGTTTTACTCGAACAAATTGATGATCATGTACTTAATGCTATTGTATTGTCCCCTCGGGCAAATGCGGCATTAATAGAAAATGATAAAGCCCAATTACAATTTTGGCATTTTCATAATGAACATCCGGAAATATCCTGGCAATCTATATGGGGAAAGGTTTGGTATGAAAGTCGAGATAAACCGGAATACGTATGGCAGTCTTCTTCAGCCAGTAGTGATTTCGAACCAAAATTCAGCTTAACACCATTAGCATTTGGAACGTTTAAGGCAGCGTTTTATGCAATGATGTTTGCTATTCCGCTTGCCATACTTGGTGCGATGTATACAGCCTATTTTATGGCGCCAAAGATGCGCCAGGTTGTAAAACCTACAATCGAAATTATGGAAGCATTACCCACAGTAATATTGGGATTTTTAGCAGGCTTGTGGTTGGCACCTTTTGTTGAACTGCATTTACCTGGTATGTTTATCATGATTTTTTGTGTTCCTTTAAGCATCGTTTTCGCTGCTGCCGTTTGGGAATTTATTCCTGACAATATAAAACATAAAGTTCCAGAAGGTTGGGAGGCAGCTTTGCTTATCCCTGTCGTTATTATTGCTGTTTGTTTTTCAGTCTTAATTAGTCAACCCGTTGAGAATTTATTGTTCGGGGGTAACTTACCTTTATGGCTAAGTCAGGAACTTGGAATTACCTACGATCAACGAAATTCAATGGTAGTTGGTTTTGCAATGGGTTTTGCTGTAATACCTACAATATTTTCAATCAGCGAAGATGCGGTTTACAGTGTTCCAAAACATTTAACGACAGGTTCTTTAGCATTAGGCGCTACACCCTGGCAAACCATGATGCGAGTCGTTTTATTAACTGCCAGCCCAGGTATTTTTTCTGCAATCATGATTGGTCTTGGTCGTGCTGTGGGTGAAACCATGATTGTTGTTATGGCAACAGGTAATACTGCAATCATGGATATGAGTATCTTTGAGGGATTTCGTGCCTTATCAGCAAACATTGCTGTAGAGATGCCGGAGACAGAGGTTAACAGTACTCACTATCGTATTTTGTTCCTGGGCGCCCTGGTTTTATTTGCCGTGACATTTCTTTTCAATACGATTGCTGAAGTCGTTCGACAACGGTTACGTACTAAATACAGTTCATTGTAATGAATAAACATATTAAACATTGGTTTGATACAGGGATGCCTTTTGTCTGGCTAAATGCTGGTGCTGTTTCGGTATCAGTTATTATGGTTGTTGGTTTAATTGCCTTAATCGCTGTACGTGGCTTGGGTCATTTCTGGCCATCCAATATTGCTGTATTTGATTATTATGCGGAGCCAAACACTTCTGCTGAACGATTAATGGGTGAAATAGTTGATGAAGAGACAGTTTCACGTTCACGTGCAGGTAACCCTGGTTATCAGGGAGAAACGATAAAACGAAATTTAATCAAAAGTGGCAATCGTGATATTTCCGGTTTGGATTTTAGTTGGATACTCGATGCAGGAATAAAAAATATTTCCTATCCTGATGATGCAGTGGTTGTTGAAAGGCGCGAATGGGGAAATTTTTATGGTTTTCTAACCGGATTAGAAAAAGACGGCCAAAAGATTTCCAACAATGACAGATTGTGGGAAACATTTCAGGAAGAAATTGAAAGAAATAATAAGGTCTTTAAAGAAATTCGCCATGTTGAAAAAGATTTAATTGGTGCCATTAATTATAAGATGGAACGTTTACGCCTTAAGGAACGTAGTCTCGAGCTAGAAGGAGAAAAGACACCGGAAAATTTACAAATAATTAATCAACAACGTGAAGAACTGCAACGTGAGTATGATAGTTATACAACACAACTAGAAAAACTATACAGTAAATTTAATAGTTCCAGTTTTAATGCAATTACTGCTGATGGGAAAAAAATTACAGTAAGTCTCTCAAAAGTTGTTAGAGCATATCAACCTAATGCGATGGGGACACTAGATAAAACACTTTTCTATTGTGAGAAATTTTGGGAATTTTTGACAGATGATCCACGTGAAGCAAATACTGAGGGTGGCATTTTTCCGGCCATATTTGGTACGGTATTGATGGTTATTATTATGGCTGTCATGGTTACTCCATTTGGTGTTATCGCAGCAGTTTATTTACGTGAGTATGCGACACAGGGCCCATTTACCCGTCTCGTTCGTATTGCCGTGAATAATCTTGCCGGTGTCCCTTCTGTTGTATATGGCGTTTTTGGTCTTGGTTTTTTTGTTTATTTTCTTGGTGGTTCAATTGACCAATTATTCTTTCCTGAATCGCTACCAGCACCGACCTTTGGTACGCCAGGTCTATTATGGGCTTCACTAACACTCGCAATATTGACAGTACCGGTTGTCATTGTGGCAACGGAAGAAGGCCTTTCGCGTGTGCCCAGAGCAATTCGTGAAGGTAGTCTTGCACTCGGTGCTACCAAAGCAGAGACAATGTGGCGAACAGTATTACCCATGACGGCCTCTGCAATGATTACAGGTTTAATTTTAGCCGTCGCGCGTGCCGCAGGCGAAGTCGCACCTCTAATGTTAGTCGGTGTGGTTAAACTTGCACCATCTTTAGCACTCGATGGAAATGCGCCCTTTTTGCACCTGGATAGAAAATTTATGCACCTGGGTTTTCATATCTATGACGTAGGCTTCCAGAGCCCAAATGTGGAAGCAGCACGACCATTGGTTTATGCGACTGCTTTATTGCTGGTTGTGTTAATTATTATTTTAAACCTGACAGCGATACGAATTCGTAATAGTCTTAGGGAGAAATATCGTGCAGCAGAACAATCTTGATGAAATTGAAACGTACCACGGGGAAGAGGCAGTGACAGAATCAAGTGTGACCACACCAACCCATGCAATCGACTTAGGCAGTATTGTTAAGTCGGGAGTAGAAGCCAATATTGCTGATGAAAATGTTTGTATCGAAGTCAGTAACTTCAATCTTTTTTATGGTGAAAAACAGGCACTCAAAGATATCAGCATGAAAATACCGGAGAAGAAGGTGACGGCTTTTATCGGACCAAGTGGCTGCGGGAAGTCGACACTACTTCGTTGCTTTAATCGCATGAATGATCTAATTGATAGTGTAACGATAGAAGGTAATATCAAACTGGAAGGTCAAAATATTTACGATAAAAATGTGAATGTTGCTGATCTTCGTCGTCGAGTTGGTATGGTCTTCCAAAAACCCAATCCTTTTCCTAAATCAATTTATGAAAACGTGGCCTATGGTTTACGTATTCAAGGCATCAAAGATCGACGTACGATTGACACTGTGGTTGAAAAATCATTGAGGGGCGCAGCACTTTGGGATGAAGTGAAAGATCGTCTTGATGATTTGGCAATGGGTTTGTCCGGCGGCCAACAACAGCGTTTGGTTATTGCTCGTGCTATTGCGATTGAGCCCGAAGTTATCTTACTTGATGAACCTGCTTCAGCACTGGATCCAATCTCAACATTAAAAATTGAAGAATTGATCTATGAATTAAAGGATAAATTCACTATTGTTATCGTTACACATAATATGCAACAGGCTGCGCGTGTCTCAGATTATACGGCTTATATGTATTTGGGTGAGATGATCGAGTTTAATGATACAAGTACATTGTTTACTAATCCAAATGAAAAAATGACTGAAGATTATATTACAGGACGTTATGGCTAATATTCTTATTAACGGAGAATCTTAAATGAGTTATGGCGCTATAAACCAACATATATCAAAACAGTTTGATGACGAATTAGAAAATGTTCGCGGCAAGGTGCTTGCTATGGGTGGACTTGTTGAGCAGCAACTTAATAATGCACTTAAATCATTAATTGATGGTGATATGGAATTGGCGACATCAGTAATTGAAACGGAAGTCCAGGTTAATACTTATGAAGTTACTATTGATCAGGAATGTACAAAAATACTGGCGCGCAGACAGCCTGCAGCAAGTGATCTACGTTTGGTTATGGCAATTACCAAAACAATTACAGATTTAGAACGTGTGGGCGATGAGGCTGAAAAGATTGCCAAGATGGGTTTGGAGTTAACAGATAAACAAGGACCTAAATCTTATTACATTAGTATTAATGCGATGGGTAATTTAGTTAGCCGAATGTTACATGATGCATTAGATGCATTTGCACGTATGGATTCAAAAAATGCGGTAGAGGTCGCTGGTAAAGAACCAGAGTCGGATGATCAATACAGTGCAATTTTAAGACAGCTGATCACTTATATGATGGAAGATACAAGAAATATTAGCGGTGCACTTGATGCTATATGGACAGTCCGAGCATTGGAACGGATTGGTGATCATGCCAGGAACATTTGCGAGAATGTTATTTATCTCGTTGAAGGTAAAGATGTCCGTCACATTAGCTTGCAGCAAATGGAAGATATCGTTTCAGATAACGATTAATTACTATCCAAAGATTGTCGATAAGACATAAAAGAAAATTATTGCTAAAACACCGCCTGCGGGTAAAGTAATTATCCACGACATAAATATCGAGCCGATCATTCTCAGGTTCAAGGCCGATATACCACGTGCAAAACCTACACCCAAGACGGCACCTACTAATGTGTGCGTTGTTGAAATTGGTATCCCGGTTCCAGAGGCAAGAACAACTGTTGTGGATGCTGCCAATTCACCACAGAAACCTCGGCTAGGTGTTAATTCAGTAATCTTTGAGCCCACGGTAGCAATAACCTTGTGTCCGTACATAATTAAACCCACAACAATTCCACATGCGCCGAGCAAAAGAATCCAAATCGGCATTGCAGATTTTTGAGCAATTTCACCACCACTGGAAACGACACTAACAATAGCAGCCACTGGACCAACTGCATTGGCAACATCATTAGAGCCATGTGCAAATGCCATTGCACATGCTGTGAAGATCATTAATACACCGAATACTCGTTCAACATCATGAAAATGATAAGATATGTTTCTCTCTTTGTTAAAAGAAATTCGTCGTATTAAAAATGCGCCAATCATTGCACAGACAATACCTACTGCGAAACTCATTGTGTAAGCTTCAGTTTTAGATAAATTTAAACCGATGTGTTTTAATCCTTTAAACATCGTAACCAAAGAGATCATGAAACCTGTTAAAAAAATATAAATAGGTACATAACGTTTTGCATTTTTCATTGGATCTTTGGTATTGAGTACTAATTTTTGTACGCTACGGAATAACGCATAAGCAATCGTACCAGCGATAATAGGAGAAATAACCCAGCTTGCTGCGATGGAACCAACCTTGCTCCATTTAACAGCTTCTATACCGATACCAACAGCTGCAAAGCCAACAATTGCACCAACAATGGAATGTGTTGTTGATACAGGTAGTCCATAGCGTGTTGCAATTAATAACCATAAACCCGCAGCGAGTAGAGCAGCAAGCATTCCAAAGATTAGTACTTCTGGTGTGCCTGAGAGTAGATTAGCATCGATAATACCTTTGCGAATCGTCGAAGTAACCTGGCCACCTGCAAGAAAAGCGCCAGTAAATTCAAAGATAGCTGCAATAATGACAGCACGTTTAAGTGTGAGTGCTTTTGAACCGACCGATGTCGCCATTGCATTAGCAACATCATTCGCGCCAATACCCCATGCCATAAACAAGCCGAAACTTGCCGCCAATATTAAATATATTGTTGTATGCTCCATTGTGGATTTTTTTATTGGTTATTATTTTGCCAGCATTAATTGCAGACGATTCCCGGTACTTTGAGCAGAATCAGCCAGATCACCTGTCCATTCGATGATTTTATAAATAAACATTACATCTATAGGTGATAAGTCTTTTTCTATTTTGAATAATTCAGCGCGTAGATTTACCTGAATTTCGTCTGTTTCCCCTTCAATTGTGTGTAATTCTTCAATCATCTTTTTGACACGGCTTGCCTCATCTCCTCGAAAACCGGTAACGACTAACTCATCTAATTCGTTTATTGCAACTTGCGCTTGACGAGTTGCATCAATACAGCGTTTTAAAAATTCCATATAGGAATCACTAATAGATTTTGGAAGAGTCATTTTTCTGCCAAGTATTAGCCCCGATATATCTTTAGCTTTGTTTGCAATTTGGTCCTGCAGATCAAGCACGTCCAGTACATCTCTTCGATCGATTGGCATAAAAAGGCTGGAAGGCAGGTTTAATCGTAATTCGTTTTTAATGAGATCAGCCTCATTTTCGAATTTTACAAGGCTGGACTGTGTTTTACTGGCTTCAGCCCAATCTTCCTGAATAACGGATTCGAAGTATGGAATAAGTTCTTCAACACATACGACAACCTTGTCAATATGCTTCTGTAACGGGGTTACTGGTGAGTTACCAAATATGCGGGAAAAGTAGCCAGATTGAGTCATTAATAATATTTCCTGAAAGTTAGTCTGATTTTCGAAAGAAATACCTGAATTTCATAATATCAATCCTTAGCCTGTTTCATGAATATGTCATATTAAATGGCTAAACTGTTGTATTGTCTGATTGTATGCTCTAAGAAGTGTTTTTGTATAGTCTGATTTAACCAGTCTTTACATATATTCAGCCTGATTTAATGTATTCTTAAATTGATTTACATCAAATTTGGATATTTTCAATTATTTTAATATCTATTGGGTATAAGCCTTAGTTAAAGAACATTACTAAATGGATGATATAAATCTAAAATTACCTGAACTCTATATCAATCGAGAGCTGAGTTTGCTGGAATTCAATCGGCGCGTCTTTGAACAGGCAAAAGATGAAAATAATCCACTGCTCGAGCGTCTTCGGTTTCTTTGTATTGCCAGTACGAATCTAGATGAATTTTTTGAAATACGTGTTGCCGGACTACATCAACAGGTTAAATATGGATCTGTACAAACCGGCGAGGATAACCTGACTCCAGTTGAGTTGTTAAAGAAAATAAGTGAAGTTGCGCATGAGCTTGTCGAAGAGCAATACAAGATTCTTAATGAAGTACTCATTCCAGAATTGGCAAAGGAAAAAATTCGTATACTTCGCCGCGCTCACTGGAAACCGAAAATTTCAAGATGGATTAAGCGTTATTTCAATCGTGAACTGGTACCTATTCTAAGTCCTATTGGATTAGATCCTGCTCATCCATTTCCAAGAGTATTGAATAAAAACCTGTATTTTATCGTTACGCTTGAGGGAAAGGATGCCTTTGGCCGGGAGGGTGGATTAGCGATAGTGCAAGCACCTCGTTCCTTGCCTCGAATAATTGAAGTGCCAAAAGAATATTCGACCCGGACAAATGATTTTATTTTATTATCTTCAGTGATCCACGCACATGTTGGTGATTTATTTCCCGGCATGAAGGTGAAGGGTTGTTATCAATTTCGTGTTACGCGAAATAGTGATTTATTTGTTGATGATGAAGAGGTTGATGACCTATTGCGCGCGCTTGAAGGAGAATTACCATCCCGACGCTACAATGATGCAGTTCGATTAGAGGTTGCTGATAACTGTCCTGAAGAGATCAGTAGCTTTTTACTCGATCAATTTAAATTAACCGATGACGCACTATATAAAGTTAATGGCCCGGTAAATTTAAACCGATTATTACAGATTCACGATTTGGTTGATCGTCCGGACCTGGTTTTTCCCGGTTTCACACCAGATATACCACCGCGTTTATTAAAAGCAACGAATATATTTGAAACATTACATAATGGCGATATTTTACTTTTACATCCGTTTCAATCTTTTGCGCCTGTTGTTGATTTCCTGAGGCAGGCTGCGAATGATCCTGCTGTATTATCAATCAAGCAAACCCTGTATCGAACCGGAGATGAATCTGCCATCGTTAAAGCATTAAAAGATGCTGCTAATGCAGGCAAGGAAGTCACCGTCGTTATTGAATTACGAGCGCGATTTGACGAAGAGGCTAATATTGAATTAGCCAGTGATCTGCAAGAGGCGGGAGCACATGTTGTTTATGGTGTGGTGGGTTATAAAACGCATGCCAAAATGATTATGGTTGTCAGGAGAGAAGGACGATCACTACGCCGTTATATGCATTTAGGTACCGGTAATTATCATACTCGTACAGCACGACTTTATACAGATTATGGTTTACTCACGGCTGATCAGGCGGTTGGTGAAGATGTTAATAAGTTATTTCATCAAATGACCGGACTGGGCAGAGCAACTAAACTCAAAAAATTATTACAATCACCGTTTACCTTACATAAAGCTATTCTTGGATATATCCAGGATGAAATAAATTATGCCAGGGCTGGAAAGGAAGCCAGAATTATTGCCAAGATGAATGCATTGGTAGAGCCACAAATCATTCGAGCACTATATGAAGCCTCTATGGCAGGTGTAAAAATAGATTTGATCATTAGAGGTATATGCTGCTTGCGACCGGGAATCAAGGGGATATCTGAAAATATACAGGTTCGATCAATTATCGGCCGTTTTCTTGAACATACCCGCATCTATTATTTTCACAATGATGGTAATCCACATTTATATTGTGCTAGTGCGGACTGGATGCAGCGTAATCTTTTTCATCGGGTTGAAGCCTGTTTTCCGATTGAGGAAAAACGGCCGCGGGTTCAGGTTATAAAATTGGGTTTAATGAATTATCTTTCAGATAATTCTCAAGCCTGGATATTACAATCGGATGGAACCTACAAACGCGCAAAACCTGGTAATGCAAAACCGAAAGCAGCACAACAAACTTTACTCGAGCACTATTGTTTTTGATTAACTGTATAGTAATTTATAGGGTGTTATCGATAAATAGTTTGATTCTGTTTCTAAATCAGCCTCAGTTAAGGGGTGTTGATCTAACCAGTCATCACTAAATTGTAGTTCAAGCGACGTTCCTTCAATTTTTATATCGATATTTGGTAATTTAATTCTATTACGGCTGCGATTTAATACGATGGCTAATCTTAAAATTAATATTAACTTTACCAATCTATTTTTAACGTCATCTGTTACTTGATCAAAGATTTCGATTGCAATTTTTCGACGATGCAATCGAACCAATATACTGAGCAATGTTTGTTCTTGTCGTGAAAAACCTGGCATATCCGAGTTACTCAATAAGTAAGCGCCGTGCTTATGATATTGACTGTGCGCTATTGCCAACCCAACCTCATGTAAGCGTGCAGCCCACCGAATCATCTTTAAATCGTCTTTTTTATCCAAAGTCCATTCAGATTTTACATTTTTAAATATATGTTTTGCTGTTTTTTCTATACGTTCCGCATGTTCACCATCAACGCTATAACGATTCATTAAACGGTCTACGGTTTTATCACGAACATCTTTATCAAATTGTCTGCCAATCTGGTCATATAACAAGCCTTCGCGAAGCGCACCGTCAGAATACTCCATTGATGTAATACCGAGTGCTTCAAATACAGCCGATAAAACAATAACTCCACCGATAAAGACTGGTCTGCGGTTTTGCGATACTTCAGGGTAATCAATATCATCAATATGTCCTATTGTGATTAGTTCTTTCTTTAATTCAGACAGTGAATCAGGGGTGATGATATTCTCGCTCCATCCCTGGCTAGTAACGACATTTGCAACGGCACTAATGGTTCCTGATGTACCAATTACCTTGTCCCATCCATATACTCGATAGAGTTCCTGAATATTTTCCAATTCCTGTAGTGCAGCTATCCTGGCCTTACGTAAACGTTTTGTAGTTATCTCTCCATCACTAAAAAAACGTTGACTAATGCTGACACAACCCATGAACAAACTTTCTGTTAGAATTGCATCAAAACCCTTTCCTATTATCAGTTCTGTACTGCCACCGCCAATATCAACAACGAGCCGTTTGTCTTTTTCATTAAAAATAGTATTAGCGACACCGAGATAGATTAATCTTGCTTCTTCCCGACCGGAAATAATTTCAATCTTATGACCCAATGCAGAATTAGCACTACCCAGAAATTCAATACCATTCCTGGCCTGGCGTAATGTATTTGTACCTACGGCACGTATATTAGTATCGGGTATTGATTGAATTCGTTGGCCGAAACGTTCAAGACATTGTAAGGCTGTCGTAATTGCATCTTCTGACAGATACCGGTTTTTATCCAGTCCACCTGCAAGCCTGACCATTTCCTTAATACGATCGACGATTAGTGCCCGACCATCAACCAGATTGGCGACAACCATATGAAAACTATTTGATCCCAGATCTACTGCTGCAAAAGTTTCGTTATCGTATGACAATTCAGCAACCAGGTATATTTAAACTAATATTATGTTGTTGAAAGATATTTTTGTTTAATTCTTAATTAAGAAATGTAACATACTTTGTAATTCTTGAATGTAGTTTTTAATATGAAATTTAGATTATTCATAATGCGCCATGCCAAATCCGATTGGTCCGATCAAGGTGTATTGGATTTTGACCGACCAATAAACAAGCGTGGCCGGAAGAATGCCAAACGTATTGGGCTTTGGATGGTTGAAAATCATCTTATTCCTGATCAAATAGTATGTTCACCAGCTCTGAGAGCAAGACAAACAATAGAGTTAGTAGCAGAACAAATTAAGGAAATTGATGCTTCTACAATATTTTTTGACGAATCATTGTATTTGGCAGATTTAGAAACATTAATTGAAGTTATTCAAATCTATAAATCAAAACATAATAGCTTGATGATCGTTGCTCATAATCCTGGCTTAGAAGAGCTTGTAAATTACTTGATAACTAAATCAAAAATTAATTCGGACTATGAATCACTAACGACAGCTAATCTGGTCATTTTCAAATACCAGGATAGTCAATTTGATCCGGTGACAGACCAAGGGAAATTAATTGAATTTATAAGGCCAAAAAAACTGGGTTAAAATTCATAAGAAGTGTTTATCTTCTTCGACAACTTGCACCTAAAGGTAGACTACACACTTCCAGACGTTGTCTACCGCTTCGACTCTGTCTCGAAAATGTGTACCTACAGGTAGGCTAGAAACGCACTCCCCGACATTTTCTACCGCCTCGACTTTATCTCCTGAGTCGTTCTACCTCCTGCATCCTTGCAGTCGTACATCCATGTAGGCGATTATTTTTCTGCGACTAGGTAAGCAATCCACCCGGCATCAGCATCCCCTTCTGTTTCAGGTATGAAAACGCCGTTTCCCTCACCGTCTTCATCAGCCTGTTCCCAGTATACAGTTGCCTTAAAACCAGCTTCGGTTAACATTTCCAGCAATTCCGGCAAAGTCCAGATCCGCCATTCATAGGTGAAGGCTTTCATTATCTTTGAACCGTCCTTGAATTTAAAATGAATATAATTCGTTGAAATCCCGGTTATCGGGTTATATCGATGCTGGTCCCAAATATAGGTAAATGTCTTATGTTTAGTTTTTTCTATCATTTCCTGAAAGGCCTCATAACCACCGTATGCATCGAGAAAAAAGATTCCATCATCAACAAGAGATTTATATATTTTTTTAAAATACTCGATCGTCAACTTTCTCTCTTTTAATAGCCAATAACTAAAATTCATTGCCAGGACAATATCAACTGGTTTGGTTTTCACCTTTAATATGTCTTCGTTAATTATTGAGATTCGTTTTTTTTGTTCCGGTGATAATTTTGATATTTTATTTTTTTTGCCCCACTCAAGAACATCATTATCCAGATCAATGGAAATGGCTGTATTTGTTTTACGACGTCTTACCCATTCGCATGATGTATTTGTTGTACCACAGAAGTCTTCACGTAAAGTCGATGCTTTTCGTTTGCGAATTTTTGTGAATGTTTCGTCTACAAAATCTATTTCAGACTCAACACATTGTACTGACTCTTCATAATAAATATGCTTATCAGCCAATTCAGCCATGCTGGGTCCGTTTTGTTTCTTCTGTTTGTTTTTCTTGTTTTTTGAAGCCATTTTGTATGTCACTTAATAAAAAAGGTTTTTATTATTGGTTAGATAAAAGCGGTATTATAACGAATAGATCCAAATCGGGTTAATCTAAATAAGTTTTATTACAATTTGGTTAAAACATTAATATGAACTGGTGGGGAAAGATACTGGGCGGCACGTTCGGCATGATAATAGGCGGACCATTAGGAGCCTTATTAGGTGTAATACTTGGCCATAATTTTGATAAGGGGATATCTACAACAGTAAATTACCAGGCAGATTTAGATAAACAGGAACGCATTCAAACGCTGTTTTATACCGCCACATTCTCGGTTATGGGTCATCTATGTAAAGCAGATGGGAGAGTTACAGAAGATGAGATTTCGTTGGCCAAACAGGTCATGCAGCAAATGGAACTGGATGGTCAACAAAAGAAAGCGGCGATTGAATTATTTAACGAGGGAAAAAAACCATCATTTCCCCTCGATGATGTCATTAAACAGTTCAAACAAGAGATTGGTTTCCGTCCTAATTTAATACGGATATTTATTGAAATTCAGATCATGGCGGCCTTTGCCGATGGCGTCATGCATCGGGAAGAACAGAGGCTATTAATTCGTATAAGCCGTTTATTGAATATTTCAAAACACGAATTCGATCATCTTTGTAAGATGATTGGTGGTATGCACGGAAGCACTTCAGAATCAGGCCAGCATGGCACGCCAACCCTGAAACAGGCTTATGCAGTACTGGACGTAAAAGAATCTGCTTCGGTTAATGAGATAAAGAAAGCGTATCGCCGTTTATTAAATCAGCATCATCCGGACAAATTGGTAGCTAAAGGTCTGCCTGAAGAAATGATGAAAGTTGCAGCAGAGCGGACACATGAAATCAGAAAGGCGTATGAAACGATAAAAAAGAAAAAAGGATTTTAACTTAAGATCCCTTTTTTATATTTTTCGAGCAAGACTTTCCCGGTTGGCGTTGATTTGCTTAGCCAGTCAATAAGTAATGTTTCTTTTTCTTTTTTACTCAATTGCCAGTTTTGTTGCAAATCCTTTATCTTGTTTATTAAGTAGTACAAACTTATGCCTGCACTTACCGATACATTATAACTTTGCGTGAAACCGGTTATAGGTATTTGCACTTTATAGTCTGCGTTGTCTTCGATTAACTTACTTAAACCAGTCTCTTCACTACCAAAACAAAGCGCAAGTTTGTCAGTAACTGGTAGTTCTTCTAAAGGGATACTATTTCTGCTTAATGTCATTGCAACTACCTTGTAGCCATTATTTTTTATGTTATCAAGGCAATCCTCTCTGCCTTTTTGTTGTTTATAGTGGGACAGACGCACCCATTTTGATGCCCCCTTAACAACCATTTTGTTTACTTTGTAATCATTTTTATCTTCAATAACATGTAAATCCTGTATCCCAAGGCATTCACAACTACGTAATATCGCACTGGCATTTTGTGGTTGATAAATATCGTCAAGGACGACTGTTAGATAACGGGTTCGTTCGTTTAATACCTGATGTAATAAGTCAACACGATCATCATTAATTACATCCGTAAGTTTTGAGATGATGTTGGAATGTTTTTCAGTTTTCACAGTTTAAGATGAGTTAGAATCAGACTCCCAATGTTCTCCCTCAATTATATTCCCCGAAGAAGTTTGTTGGATATTGATTCGTGTCTGGATAAAGTTTTTCAATAAGGTACGTGCGAGTAAATGTCGTAATGACGGTATTAAAACCAGAAAACCAAACACATCAGTAAAGAAACCCGGTGTTAATAACAAGGCACCGGCAATTAATAATATAAGTCCTTCAACAAGCTCGGTTGCAGGCAAGTTTCCCTGATCCATATTCATCTGTACTTTGGCCAGGGTTGAGAGGCCCTGGTGTCGTAATAGTGCTGCACCTAATGCTGCAGTCCCAATTACTAATATAATTGTATAGGCAGCACCAAATACTTTACCGATTTCAATCAATATGACGATTTCAATTAATGGAATTGTAAGAAATAATATAAATAGTAGTTTAAACAATCAGGCTGGCTCCGGTATTCCGTTAGATATGTATTCTGGCATTATTGTGCAGGTGAAGGCAAAATACCATTTTTCAAGTTATATGATAAAAACTAATAAGTTATGAGTAATAAAACAAAATATGTACTGGTTCTGAACACCTGCCCGGGTTCAATATCGGCAAAGAAAATTGCTCAGGATCTGGTTAATGAAAAGCTGGCGGCCTGTGTCAATATTATCCCCGATGTTCAGTCTTTCTTTGCCTGGGTCGGAAAAGTCGATACAGCCAACGAGCACATGTTAATTATTAAGACGACTGTAGATAACTACAATGCAGTTGAAAAGCGAATCAAAAAGCTACATCCCTACGAACTTCCTGAAATAATTGCAGTCCCTATTCACACAGGTTTTGAAGGCTACCTTGACTGGATTAATACAAATACAAAATAACCATGCGTTTTATTCATCGAAGTTTTTTGCTTTTGGCTCTATTGCTGCCTCTGTCCGTTTATGCGGGCGGCCTGGGTGAAAAACTAGGTAATATCTTTTCTACTGATAGCGGCCCTGTATCTGATGAAATACTCGATCCGGAAATAGCATTCCAACTCAGCATCAATCAGGTCTCGAATGACCAACTGGCCCTGTATTGGCAGATTGAACCGGGGTATTACTTATATAAAGACAAGTTCTCTGCATCAACTACTACGCCTTCCGTTGAGATCATAAACGCGATATACCCGCAAGGTAAGCTTAAACAGGATCCCTTGTTTGGTGAAGTTGAAGTGTATTATGGAAAAAATAATGCTTTGATACCTGTTGATGTTAAAGATCAATCTGTAAAAGAAATTATATTGGAGCTTGCTTATCAGGGTTGTAAAGAAGGCGCAATTTGTTATCCACCCATTAAGAAATCATTACCTGTAAGCTTTTCATTTAATGTCAATGAAACCAGCACCCTATCAAGCAGGGTAGATAAAACGAAGTTGTTGTCCGAACAGGATACAATAACGCAAAAACTGAAGGATAAAAGTTTACTTATTAATATACTCACTTTCTTTGGCTTTGGTTTTTTATTGGCGTTAACTCCCTGTGTTTTCCCGATGATTCCTATCCTGTCAGGTATCATTGTTGGTGAAGGGGAACGTATAACCCGGTTACGTGCAATTTTATTATCGATTAGTTATGTACTTGCAATGGCATTAACGTATGCAGTGTTGGGAGTAATAGCCGGACTATTTAATATTAACCTGCAAGCAGCATCACAGAATATCTGGGTGATAAGTTTGTTTAGTGCCATATTTGTTGCACTTGCACTTTCAATGTTTGGGTTTTATGAATTACAACTTCCATCAAGTTGGCAAAGTAAATTAACGAATGCACAAACCCGGGAACGGGGTACCTTAAAAGGCGCAGCTTTTATGGGCGCTTTGTCTGCAATAATTGTTGGTCCCTGTGTTGCACCACCACTTGCCGGTGCATTGCTTTATATTAGCCAGACCGGTAACGCGGTATTGGGTGGTCTTGCATTATT
>JANQJZ010000050.1 GCA_028281365.1 Gammaproteobacteria bacterium
CTATTGAAAAATAACATAATTTGTGCAAATCGTATGCACGGAATACGGTTCTCGCCACACTTTTATACTGGTGAAACAAGAATAGATAAAGGACTTGAAGTTTTATCTTCAATTATATAATTTTACTAAATTTATCATAGTAATTTTTTGTTGTTTGTTGAGCAACTACGGAAAATTCAATTTCCTTCAATTCAGCAATGTATTCTGCGACGTGACGAACATAGGCGGGCTGATTGGTTTTCCCCCGAAATGGTACCGGTGCCAGATACGGGGAATCTGTTTCCACTAACATCATGTCTACAGGAACTTGCCTGGCTACCTGCTGCAGTTCCTTTGCATTTTTAAACGTAACGATCCCTGAAAAAGAGATCAAAAAATTGAGGTCCATCGCTTTTTTTGCAGTTTCCAGGTCATCAACAAAACAGTGCATCACTCCGCCAACTAGATCAGCCTGTTCCTCTTTAAGGATTTTAATGACATCTTCCCTGGCATCGCGAGTATGTATAATTAATGGCTTATTGATTTCTTTTGCGGCACGAATATGCATACGAAAGCGATCTCGTTGCCACTCCAAATCCCCTTCACTGCGAAAATAATCCAGTCCTGTCTCCCCTATTGCAACAACTTCATTGGCGTTAGCCAGAGACAAAATATCGTCTACCGAAATATCTTCTTTAAGTTCTGTATTTGGATGAACTCCAACTGATGCAGATAACACATCATATTGCCTTGCGAGTTCAAGAATTTCAGGTGAGCCATCTAAATCTATGGCAACACAGAGCATATGCTCAATATCATTTTGCCTGGCATTCAGAAGAATCTCTTCTACAGATAATGATTCGCTCAATAGAGGAATATGGCAGTGAGAATCAACGAGAGATGGCACAAACTGAACTTATATTATTATAAAACAATAACTTATGTCACATAGTGTGAGTCGGACGATCGGATTTTAGTGCCCCGGCCAATTGGTTTTCTATTTTGCTCTTGGTGGCTCCTTTATCCAATTCACTAAACTGCACACCAATTCCTGCGGTCTTGTTGCCCTGGGCACCTTTTGGCGTGATCCAGACTACCTTGCCGGCAACAGGTAATTTATCTTTGCTGTCTGTTAATGTTAATAACATAAATACTTCATCGCCTAACTTATAAGGCTTGGCTGTAGGTATGAATAAACCGCCATTTTTAATGAATGGCATGTAGGAAGCGTACAGTGCGCTTTTATCTCTGATGGTTAAGGATAGTATCCCCTGTCTTGGATCACGGCCTGCAGCCATTTATATATGCCCCTGTTATTTTACAGTTTCAGGGTTATTCCAACGTATTACAACTTCCTCAAGGAGACTCAATTCATTGTAATTCATTAGCCCAACTGATTCCTGATACTTATTGTGTACTAAATCATAATTCTGCACTAGTGCTCGCAAGTCTAATGGTTTTACAAGGTCTTGCAAGTCTTGTTTCATGTCAATGTTAACGATATTCGCCTTATCTTTAACGAGTTTGAGACGCACCAGATCCTGAATGATTCTAAGCAACCAGCCAAGTACACTCGTACATCCCAATTCCTGCCATTTTGCTGCAATCTTTACAACATCAGCCCCTGTTTTCGATAATTGTTTAAGATCTTTTATGATTATGCTGCGTTGTTCTAATTGTTCGTCTTCTAATAATTCTAAAGACTTTAACGGTGCACCATAACTTAACTGCAACAATAGTTCAGCCGAGTGTTCTGTATCACCGATCTGACTGTTAACCCATTCAGTCACTTCTGGTCCCGACATAGTGTTAAATTCAATCCGTTGACAACGACTTCGTATCGTAATTGGTAAACTGGAGGGACGATGACTTAGTAAAAGTAACATCGATTGTGGCGGCGGTTCTTCAAGTGTCTTTAATAATGCATTTGCAGTTGCCCTGTTCATCGCCTCAGCAGGATCAAGAATGGCTACTTTTGTATTTCCTGAAAAGCTTTTTAAACTGACATATTCAATTAACTCTCTTATTTGGGCAATTTTTATCTGTTTACCTGAATCTTCCGGTTCGATCATCAGTTTATCGGGATGATTCCCGGCCAGATAAAGTTGGCAACTCTGGCACGTGCCGCAAGCTTGTTTACTATCTTTTTTTGATAAACACAAAAGCTGCATAGCAAACGACTGTGCAAATTGATTTAGCCCTGTTCCTTCAGGTCCGGAAAATAATAACGCATGTGGTAATCGCTGTTGATGTTGCATCTGCAAAAGGTGATGCCATTGTTGTTTTTGCCAGGGGTATATATCTAACATAATTTTTTCATTTGCAAAATTTCTGTTATTTGCTGCTTTACCTCTTCAAATGATTTAGCAGCATCTATGATTTTAAAACGTTCCGGTTCATTTTCTGCTCTTTCCAGATAACAGGATCTTATACGTTGAAAAAAACCAATCTCTTCCTGTTCAAACCGGTCCGCCTCGCTTCGTTTTCCTGCCCGGCGCAGTCCTATTTCAACATCGAGATCAAACAGCAAGGTTAAATCAGCTTGTAATCCTTTTTGCACCCAATCTTCAAGTTGTTTTATTCGCGTATGATCAACTCCTCTGCCACCACCTTGATAGGCATAACTGGCATCGGTAAATCGGTCACAAATAACAACTTTGCCCAGAGCCAATGCAGGCTTTATGATTTCTTCAATATGTTGGGCCCTGGCAGCAAACATAAGTAATAATTCAGTGTCATCTGTCAAACCAGTATTGTTACTATCTAAAAGGATATCTCGTATTTTCTCACCTGTCTTTGTGCCACCAGGTTCACGTGTAAGCAGCACCTGTTTGCCTGATTTCGATAATAAATCGCCAATAAAATCCATCAGGGTACTTTTACCCGCGCCTTCAGTTCCCTCAAGAGTTATGAAAAAACCTTTCATCTATTTATTCGATATTTCATTTATTTTTTAAGCTGGTATTTAGCCACTGCTTTATTATGTTCACTTAATGTATCTGAAAAATAATGTGAACCATCACCTTTGGATACAAAATACAGAGACGTTCCATCTTCCGGATTTAATGCTGCATGAATTGCCTCTCTACCGACAAGTGCAATTGGCGTGGGCGGTAAACCTTTATAACGATAAGTATTATAAGGAGAGTCAATGTTCAGATCTTTTTTACGAATATTACCATCAAATTGTTTTCCCATAGCATAGATCACTGTTGGATCGGTTTGTAACTTCATATTTTTATTTAAACGACGTACAAATACACCGGCAATCGTTTTGCGTTCACTGGCAAGCGCTGTTTCCTTTTCAATTATTGATGCCATTATCAAGGCTTCATAAGATGTTTTATAGGGAAGGTTTTCAGTACGCATGTCCCATTCTTCCTGTAGAATCATTTGTAAACGTTCATATGCCCTTTTTAAAAAAGCCTTTTCAGTTGTACCTTTCGGAAAATGATACGTGTCTGGAAAAAATAATCCTTCTGCAACCTGATCGGGATAACCTAAATCAATCATTAATCTGTCCGGATCACTTTCACCCAGGGTTTTAATAATTAAATCTGAATTTGCGATTGCCGCAAGCATTTCACTAACCTGCCAGCCTTCGACCAAAGTAAAGGAATACTGGATAACCTTACCTGACACAAAAAGATCAAGTAATTGTTCGGGATACAAACCTGGATAAATTTTATACTCACCATGTTTAATCCTGCCTGATTTGTTTGTTTGCCTTGCCAGAAATTCAAAATAATTATCATTTGAAATAATAAGATCTGACGCAAGTTGTTTATTGATATCAGCAAATGACTGGCCAACTGAAATGGTAAAAGTTCGCGCTTGATCTATATTGACGGGAGTATCCAAAAAGTCCTGG
>JANQJZ010000060.1 GCA_028281365.1 Gammaproteobacteria bacterium
GTCGGCCCGGCCACCCGGTTCTTATTGCATTAAAAGTTTCTTCAATTTCAGTTGGGTGATGTGCGTAATCATCAATCAACGTAGCAGATTTATTATTTATAATTATTTCACCACGGACGTGACAACGACGGGAAATACCCTGAAAGTTTTTTAATGCATTTACGACATCGTCATTACTTACTCCAAGTTCATGAGCAACTGCAATTGATGCGAGTGCATTTAGCAAATTATGTTTGCCAGGAAGATTCAATTCCACTTCCAGCCAGTCTTTACTATCCTTGAGTGAAACACGAAACCAGGTACGATTATTCTCCTGGCGGACCAACTCTGCATTGTAATCAGCTTCAAAATCCAAACCGTAAGTTACAATTGGCTTGGTAACCTCAGGAATAATCTTTCTTACTCCATCATCGTCAATACACAAAACCGCTAAACCATAAAATGGTAATTGGTGTAAAAATTCAACAAAATTGTGTCGTAAGTTAGCAAAATCACCATCGTATGTATCGAGATGATCTGCATCGATATTGGTAATAACTGCAATTATGGGATGGAGATGCAAGAATGAAGCATCACTTTCATCTGCTTCGGCAACTATGTATTTGCCACTCCCTAAACGTGCATGTGAACCTGAACTATTTAACAACCCTCCTATTATATATGTAGGATCAAGACCACCTTCGGCCAATACACTGGCAACCAGACTTGTTGTTGTTGTCTTCCCATGGGTACCGGCAATTGCAATACCCTGACTAAAGCGCATAATTTCCGCTAACATTTCAGCACGACGTACAACAGGAATGCGCTTATTACGTGCTGCTACCAATTCTTTATTGTTATCATCTATAGCACTGGTCACTACTACAACATCCGCGTCAGAAATATTTTTGGCAACGTGACCTATTGATACATTAATTCCAAGTGACTCGAGTCTCCTGGTAATTGCATTCTCTCTAATATCCGATCCGGTTACTTCATAGCCCAGATTTTTCAATACCTCGGCAATACCTCCCATACCAGCTCCGCCTATACCAACAAAATGTATATGCTTTACTCTTCCCATTACAGGTAATGGCATATCAGACATAAGCTGCCTCACTACAAAAATTTGCAACAGATTCTGTTGCATCGGGTTTGGAAAGTGAGCGTGCATTAATAGCCATATTCAATAACTGCTCTGGCGCATGATAAAGCTGTAATAATGTTTCTTTTAATTTTTCAACATTAAGCTGTGCTTCCTGTATCAAAATCGCTGCATTTTCATTTACAAGGTATTGCGCATTTTCCGTTTGGTGATCATCAACAGCATAGGGAAACGGAACCAGTATCGATGCAACACCACAAGCAGCAAGTTCAGAAATTGTTAATGCACCAGCACGGCAGATAACCAGATCGGCCCATGCATAAGCTTCAGCCATATCATCAATAAATGCTTCAACAGTTGCATTCAGGTTTATATTTTCATACAGCTTTCTCGCTTCTGATAAATGCTTTTCGCCACACTGATGTCTGATCTCAAATTCACACTCATTATTTAAACTTAATAAGGCTTCGGGAATTATTTCATTTAATCTTTTTGCACCAAGACTACCTCCAAGCACCAGGATTCTTATTGGTGGTGTGTGCCTGGTTGTCAACCGATCTTCCGGAGATAAAAGGCTGGTTATATCGTTACGAACAGGATTACCCGTAATAATTAATTTTTTGGATTCGCTGAATGCACCCGGGAAAGCTGCCAAAACAGTCACAGCAAAAGGTGCCAGTAACCGGTTAGTCAAACCGGCAATTGCATTTTGCTCATGTATTAATAATGGAATTCGCATAAGCCAGGCAGCAATACCTCCTGGACCACTGGCAAAGCCTCCCATACCTAACACAACTACAGGACGAACCTTTATCATAATGAACATGGTTTGACACAATGCAATTAACAACATCAATGGTGTAAAAAGTAATCTGCGCAGACCTTTACCCCGCACACCGGAAACGTTAACTGTTAATAATTTATAACCATGTTTAGGTACAATATTTGATTCAAGTCCTTTATTGGTTCCTAGCCAGAATAGATTAAACCCCTTTTCCCTTAAATTATCTGCAACCGCCAGAGCAGGATAAACATGACCACCTGTACCACCCGCCATAATCAGGATTGTTTTATCATGCATAGGCAGTCACCACTTGCGGAACGATATTACGAGTGTCCTGGCGATTTTCGTATTCAATGCGTAACAGGATGCCGAGTAAAAGACAATAAATGATTAAACTATTACCACCATAACTCATTAATGGCAGTGTTAATCCCTTGGTCGGTAAAACACCCATATTAACGCCAATATTTATATAAGCCTGAATACCAACTATTAACCCTATGCCGTAAGCAAAATAGGCCGAAAAATATTTTTCCACTCGCTCTGCAATATGACCAATTACGAATGCGCGCCAAACAATAAATGAATAAAGTAAAATTAAAGTAATACTGCCAAGCAGTCCCAGTTCTTCTGCAAAGACTGCAAAAACAAAATCAGTATGTGCTTCTGGCAGATAAAACAATTTCTGTATTCCGCTACCCAGGCCAACACCAAACCAATCACCCCGGCCAAAAGCAATCAATGCCTGACTAAGTTGAAAGCCGCTGTCATAGGGGTCACTCCAGGGATCGACAAAACTCATTAAACGTTGCATTCGATACGGTGACAAAATTGCAAGTGTAATTAATGTACTGGCCGCTACAGATACCCACGCAAAAAAACGACTTAAGGGTACGCCTCCCATAAATAACATACCCAGTGCTGTTGCAAACAAAACGACACAAGCACCAAAATCAGGTTCGAGTAATAACAAGCCGGAAATTAAAGTTAATACACCTATTGGCCTGATAAAACCGGCAAATTCGGTTTGAACTGTTTTACCATGTCGAACCATATAGCCGGCAAGATAGGCAATGATACAAAGTTTAACCGGTTCAGATGCCTGTAAGGCAAATGGCCCCAATTGAATCCAGCGCATACTTCCATTGACTTCCTTACCAATACCGGGGATCAAAATTAACGTTAACAGGATTATTGAAAAGATTAATAAAGGCACACTCAATGCCTGCCATAAACGCATAGGAACTTTCAACGATATTAAAGCGAGAAGTAAACCAATTGTAGCCGCCATACCTTGGCGCCAGAAATAATATAAGGGATCATTAAATTCTTTTGCAGATATGGAAACAGAGGCTGATGTCATCATTACCAGGCCCGTACAGATAATGGTTAATGAAATACCTACTAACCAAAGATCATAACCCGCAATCAATTTATTCTTCACGTGATAGTGCGAAGACAGTGTCGCCTGTTGTTTACGTTTTGCCGTCATCAATTTGTAACCAAAGCATTAACTGCGCTGACAAAAAATTCACCGCGTTGTTGATAATTTTCATACATATCCAGACTTGCGCAGGCTGGTGCAAGCAAGACCGTCTCTCCTGCAATTGCAATTTTGTTGGCTTTTTGTACTGCTTCATCCATATCCATTACATTTTCATAAGGAACGGAAGTACCAATGGCTTTTGCAAGTTTGTTTGCATCTTTTCCAAGCAATAAAACATGCCTGACATATTTTTTGATAACTGGAACCAGGGCAGTAAGATCGGCATCTTTACTATCACCGCCTGCGATAAGGATAATTTTCCCCGCTGAGCCAAGACCTTTAATTGACGCGATACAGGCTCCAACATTGGTCGCTTTGGAATCGTTATACCAGGACACTTCATTAAATGTCTTAACCAATTGACAGCGGTGATCAAGCCCTGAAAATTCCATTAACACTACCGCCATATCCTTATGAGAAATACCCATTGAACTTGCCAGTGCCGTGGCGGCAAGTGCATTTAAAATATTGTGTTCACCTTTAATTCTGATTTGATCCTGTTTAATGATTTTTTTTGTCCCTTGACATAACCAAAGATCATTATTTTCCAAAATTAATCCAAAGTTCTCTGCATCCGGTCTAGATAACGTAATAAATAAATTCCTTCTGGATGGATCAGACATCGCCTTAACAACTGGATCATCAAGGTTTATGACGCATAAACCGTTTCCTGAATAGATCTTTTTCTTTGCTGAAGAATAATCTTCCAGGTTGTTATATCGATCCATATGATCCGGTGATACATTTAGTACAGCACTTGCAAAGGCATTCAATGAAAAAGTTGTCTCAAGCTGAAAACTGGATAGTTCAAGAATGTAAAAGTCAGGAACATCATCATTTAACAGATCAAGCGCCGGTGTACCGAAGTTACCTCCAACACGAATATTTAATCCAGCTTGTCTTGCCATCTCTGCAACCAGACTGGTCACTGTACTTTTTCCATTCGATCCCGATATTGCAATGATTGGTGCAGATGCCTGTTGACAAAACAATTCAATATCTCCGTAAACAGGGATGCCAACATCAATGGCCTGTTTAATCTCATCAGTTTCCAATGAAACACCTGGACTTAAAATAATTTGTTCTGCTGATAGTAATAATTCGATATTTATTTCACCGAGATAAACCGGAATTTTTTCAAATTTATTTTTAAATTCTGTTAATTCAGGTGGCTCAATACGGCTATCCGTAACAGCCAACGACAAATTTTTTTCAGCCAAATAACGCACACATGACAAACCTGTCTTTCCAAGACCTACTATCACCACGTCAACATGTAAATCTGAATTAATCATCGTTTTTGTTTTTTCTGCTAAACAAAGCAACTCTAATTCCTCAACGAATCTTCAAACTGGCTAAACCGATCAGCACAAGGATTACTGTAATAATCCAGAAACGAACAATGACCCTTGGCTCAGGCCAGCCTTTAAGTTCGTAGTGATGGTGAAGTGGTGCCATCTTAAAAATACGTTTACCCGTTAGTTTGTATGAGCCTACCTGTAAAATGACGGATACGGTTTCAACTACGAATACACCACCCATAATAAATAAGGCCAATTCCTGTCGAACTACAATTGCAACAACGCCAAGTGCCGCACCCAGAGATAAGGCACCAATGTCACCCATGAAAACCTGTGCCGGATAAGTGTTGAACCATAAAAAACCAAGCCCCGAGCCAACCATGGCACCGCAAAAAACGGCAACTTCACCAACACCGGGAACATAGGGGATACCAAGATATTCAGCGAAGCGGATATGACCCGTTGCATAGGCAAATATTGCCAATGCACCAGCAACCATTACCGTTGGTAAAATTGCCAACCCATCCAGGCCATCTGTTAAATTGACAGCATTACTTGAACCGACAATGACAAAATAAGCTAAAACAATATATAGCCATCCCAAATCAAATACGATGGATTTGATAAATGGAACAATCAATTGGGTTTCTACAGGTAATGTTGCCGTATAATAGAGATACGCAGCCGCACCAACTCCAATAATTGATTGTGCTAAATATTTATATTTTGCACTTAATCCCTTTGGATCGTTATTTATGACCTTGCGATAATCGTCAACCAGTCCAATAACTCCAAAAAACAAGGTCACGAGTAAAACAACGACAACATAACGATTATTGAGCTCAGCCCAGCACAAAGTACTAAAGGTAATGGAAATCAGGATCAATAACCCGCCCATTGTTGGAGTACCGGTTTTTTCAAGATGAGTTTCCGGTCCATCATCCCTGACACTTTGACCAATTTGTTTATTACTTAAGTGCCGGATTAAATACGGACCCAGAATGAATGAGATAAATAATGAAGTTAATACCCCTAATATTGTCCTGAGGGTTAAATAGCGGAAGACATTAAAACCACTATCAAACTGGGTGAGGTAATCCGTTAACCAAAGTAACATTTATTTCACGCTCTCTGTGTTTTCATTCACTATCTTTTCCATTTGCATCGCACGTGATCCTTTTACGAGTATGGTTGTATCGCCACCCAGTATTTCGGATAAGGCCCTATTTAACGCATCATATGATTCGAAATGTAATGCGCCTTCACCAAAAGCCTGCATAGCATTGATACTTAATTCACCTATTGTAAACAGGCCATCAATGCCGGTTTGTTTTGCGGAAATACCTGCATCATGGTGGAACTGTATTGATGTATCACCCAACTCACCCATGTCACCCAAAACAAGATACCGTTTCCCTTTATAGTTATTTAAAACCCCAAGAGCGGCAGTAAGTGATGTTGGATTTGCGTTATATGTGTCATCAATAATTCTTGCGCCATGTTTACCCGGTTTAACCTGAAGACGGCCCTTTACAGGACTCATTTGTTCAAGGCCTTGTTTGATTGATTGCAGAGAAATATCCAGACTTATACAACATGCTGCGGCTGCTAATGCGTTCATTACATTATGCTTGCCGGATAAAGGCAGATTTATTTCTATTGATTCTGATTGACTGCAAAGTTTAAACCGGATAGATGCATCATCCGGATTCGGTTTGATTTCTTTTGCACGAATATTTGCATCTAATGAATCAATACCGAATGTTAATTGATTACTATTAAGACAAATGTCTTTCCAGAAATCAGCATAATCATCATCGCTATTAATTATTGCTGTGCCATTAGCTTTTAGGCCGGTATAAATTTCTGCTTTTGCTTTGGCAACCCCTTCGATGCTACCAAAACCTTCAAGATGTGCGGGAGCGCATTGAGTAATCACCGCCACATTAGGTCGAGCGACAGCACTTAACCATTCAATCTCTCCAGGATGATTAGCACCCATTTCAATAACTGCATATTGATGTTTCCTGTCTAATCCAAATAAAGTTAAAGGAACACCGATGTCATTATTTAAGTTTCCTGAAGTTGCATGTACTTCTGCAATACCAGACAAAATACTTGCAACCATTTCTTTAACAGTTGTTTTGCCATTACTACCGGTAATTGCAACAAGTGGAATAGTTATTTCCTCGCGCCATGATTTAGCCAATAGTCCCATGGCCTTTCGCGTATCACTGACTTTAATGTAGGGTAAAGATTTGACTTCACCCTGTTCCAGCATTAAAGAGGACGCGCCCTTTATTTCAGCATCATGGATAAATTTATGACCATCAAAATGTTCGCCCTTTAGTGCAATAAAGAGGTTATCTTTTTCAATCGTTCTGCTGTCAGTACTACAACCTTTAAAGACAACATCTTTTCCGTAAAGATCCGACTCGATCGCAGTTGCGGCTTTGGATAATGACATACTTATCATTTATTACCCTCTGTTAATCGTCTTGCTAATTCACGATCACTAAAAGGTAAAACTTGATCGCCAATCTCCTGCGTTATTTCATGTCCCTTACCAGCAATTAAAATAACGTCGTCTTTACTCGCATTAATAAAGGTATTAGTAATGGCATCTGAACGATCATGCCTTATAGATACATCCGCCTTATCCTTAATACCCTCAAGAATATCCTCTATTATTTTTTCAGGCCGTTCAGAACGAGGATTATCATCTGTTAATACAATTTGGTCAGAAAATGCTTCAGCGATAGCACCCATCTGTGCCCGCTTACCTACATCACGATCACCGCCACAACCAAATACACAGTGAAGTTGCCCATTACAATACGGACGTAACGTTAATAAAGCCTTTTCAAGTGCATCCGGTGTATGAGCATAATCCACGACTACCATCGGTTTATTTTCGGATAAAAAATATTCCATCCTGCCAGGTATGCCCATAAAGCTTGATAATGATTTTGCTGCTTTATCTATTGATACTCCTGACACGCAAAGCACAGAGAATGCGGCCAGGATATTTTCCAGATTAAATTTGCCCAGCAAACTGGTTTGTATCCGGGCATGTCCCCAGGAACTTTGAATTGATAAATGAGTAACTAGCTCATTTGTTTCTATACTTTCAGCATATACAAAAGAAATATGTTTGTTAGTGTTGTCTATTTGTTTTAATACAGTAGAGTAAACGACGATATCCAGATTATCAGTCAACTTATTAATTAACTTGATTCCATATTCATCATCTATATTAATGACAGCGTGTTTAAGACCAGTTGAATTGAACAACTGGTATTTAGCAGCAGCATAATTTTCCAGTGTTTCATGATAATCAAGATGATCACGGCTTAAATTGGTGAATACTGCAATATCAAACCTTGTCCCCTCGGTTCTACCCTGGTCGAGCGCATGAGAAGAAACTTCCATTGCAACGGTATCAACACTTCCTTTCCAAGATGAAAACAGGCTGTGTAACTTGACCGGATCTGGCGTTGTAGTATGACCTGATTCGATATTCCTGTATTGTCCATAACCTAGTGTTCCTATTAACGCAGTCTTTTTTTCCAATGTATATAACGCATGTGCAATCATATAGGATACTGTTGTCTTGCCATTAGTACCTGTAACCCCGATAACCTGGATATTTTCCGAAGGATCATCATAAAAACGACTAATAATATAACCAGCTTTTTTACGTAGATTTTTTATCCCTATAGTTATCAGAGGAATGTTTTCTGAAGTAACCGTTTCATCTTCATCAATAGCAATTGCTGTTGCTCCTGAACGTATTGCATCACTGATAAAATCGATACCGCTATGTTCAGAACCACGGTAAGCCATAAATAGATCGCCAGGTTTTACTTCCCTGCTATCTATAGCTACGCCTGTAACCTGAAGATCAGAATCAACTTCGACAAATTCACTTAATAATTCTTTTAGTGACTTCGAATAATTCATTTTTTCAACTGTCATCATTAGTTATAGCTCTTTAACTTGATCAGGTTTTTTACTATTTGCCATTATCGGGCTGGTAAAAGCAGGCAGATCATCCGGAGGAATATTCAAAATTCGAAATACACCTTCCATTACTCTTGAAAAAACCGGTGCAGCAACAACACCGCCAAAATGATCATCACCCCGGGGTTCATCAATTAAAACAATCATTGCAAAACGTGGTTCAGTTGCTGGCGCTATACCAGCAAACAGCGAAAGATAGCGATCATCAGAATAACCACCGCGAACTGACTTATGTACCGTGCCGGTTTTACCTAACACTCGATAGCCTCTAATAGCAGCCCGTTTACCTGTACCTTTCTCTGATACAACAGTCTCGAGCATTTTTCTGACCTGGTGTGCAACCCGTTCAGGGATTACGCGTTTACCGGGCGCAGGACTTTTCTGTTTTATAAAAGTAACGGGTAATAAAACACCACCATTTGCAATTACTGAGTAAGCTTGTGCAAGTTGCAATGGTGTAACTGAAAGTCCATAGCCAAATGACAAGGTTGCCATTTCAACATCAGACCAGGTATTAAATGGACTCAAACTGCCAGCAGATTCACCAGGAAAACCGCTGCCTGTAGGTTGACCAAAACCAAACCGGGATAGAATATCCCAATACTTATCAGGTTCGAGTGACAGTGCTATCTTACTGGCACCGACATTACTCGATTTGGTAATTACCGTTGAAACATTGATCGTACCATAATTTCGAACATCTCTAATAGTGTGATCACCGACTTTATAATAGCCCGGACCAGTACTAATTTCTGTGTACGGATTATAATTACCCGAGACCAACCCGGCTGCAACAGTAAAGGGTTTCATTGTCGAACCAGGCTCAAAAATATCCGTTACTGCACGATTACGATAAAATGTGCTTTTTAAATCCTTTCTATTATTCGGGTTGTAGGCTGGCTGACCCACCATGGCTATAACTTCACCAGTTCGTACATCAAGCATAACCAATGATCCACTCTTTGCGCGGTGGTATTTAACAGCTGCTGCTAACTCCCGGTAGGCCAGGTATTGAACACGCCGATCAATACTTAAAGCCAGCGTTTTTCCAGGTTCCGCAGATTCGATATTTTCAATATTTTCAACGATTCGATTTAACCGATCTTTTAAAACACGTTTTTTACCGGTTTTACCACTCAACCACTGGTCATAGGCCAGCTCCAGACCTTCCTGACCCTGGTCATCGATATTGGTAAAACCAATAATATGAGAAGTTACTTCTGCGGCAGGATAATATCTTTTGTATTCACGCTGTGTTGATACACCGTGAATGCCAAGTTTTTGTACTGTTTCAACCAAATCCGGATTTGCATGGCGTTTTAAATAAATAAAATCGCGACTAATTCGATCGCGTAATATTCCATGTAGATCTTTTACAGTCATACCCATGACCTTTGCTAATTCCGGTAAGCGCTCCACATCTTCAAATAACTTTCGGGGTGTCACCCAAATCGAATCAACCGGTGTACTCATTGCCAGTTGTTCGCCATTACGATCTGTAATCACGCCACGATGTGTTGGTACCTCAACCACACGAATAGATCGTGCATCGCCATGTTCTTTAAGAAAGTCATTATTTAAAAGTTGTAAATAAACGGCACGAGAAGAAAGTACGAGCATACTGCACAAAAACAGACCGAGTATAACCCAGCGCCTTAAAGGATATTGTGGTTGTATTGTTCTTAACTTCATTTTGTTAGTAATACAACCGAACTTTGTTCCGGAGTTTTCATTTCAAGCCTGGTTCTTGCAAAAGATTCGATTCGATCGTTTGTAGCCCAGGTGCTTTGTTCAAGCTGTAAACGACCCCATTCTTCATTAAGTTCGTCGCGTGTATTTTCCAAAGTTTGTAACTCGACAAAAAGTCGTCGTGCTTCATGTCGTGTTATAACAACCTGTAATGCTGTTAAAAAGACAGCAACACAAAGTCCATATTGCAAAAGCAATTTCATAACTAACAACGCTCCGCTACTCTTAACACTGCACTACGTGCACGTGGGTTCAGGTTAATTTCATTTTCTTTTGCACGAATCTTTTTGCCGACAGGCTTTAATTGAATCATTGACTGATCCGGCATAAGCGGTAATTCAGGTGGTAATGACTCGGGTATTGATTTATTACGGATAAATCGTTTGACAATACGATCCTCCAATGAATGAAAACTGATTATTGCCAGACGACCGCCCGGGCGTAATGCATCGATTATTTGTGGCAGGACGTTTTTGAGTTCATCAAGCTCACGATTTATAAATATTCTTAAGGCCTGAAATGTTTTGGTCGCCGGATGAATATCGGTAGTTTTCTTTTTAGGTATAACTTTACTAACAATATCGGCAAGCTGAGTTGTCGTTGTTATTGGTTTTTCATTTCTTTGTTCAACAATGGCCTTTGCAATACGTCTTGAAGCATGTTCTTCGCCAAACTCATAGATTACATCTGCAATCTCGTTTTCATTTGAGTTATTTATCCAATCTGCCGCAGTTAATGCTTCATTTGGATCCATACGCATATCTAATGGTGCATCGAGACGAAAACTAAAACCACGTTTCGCATCATCTAGCTGGGGAGAAGAAACACCAAGGTCAAGCAGGATGCCTGCAACCTGTGCAGCAACATCACATCGTGTAACCTGTTGCATTAGCATTGTGAATGAGCCCTGAATGATTTCAAACCTCGCGTCCTGTCCAAGAACATCGCTAACGGCGTTAATAGCATCAGGGTCTTTATCAAAAGCGAGTAAACGGCCCTGTGGACCAAGTCGATTGAGAATCTCCCGACTATGGCCGCCTCGACCAAATGTCCCGTCAATATAAAACCCATCTGCCTGGATATTGAGTGCCTCAATAACCTCATCCAATAAGACTGGTTTATGTCCATAGCCCAATGTGTTGAATCACCTTAAACGTATTAACAACGCTACAGGGATAAGGATTGCAATGATTCAGGTGTAGGAACCGAATCATCACCGACTGTCTCCAGCCATTCATCACGTTGTGCTGCCCAGGCCTTTTCATTCCAGATTTCAAACTTGTTTCCCTGTCCAAGTAAGACGGCTTGCTTACTTAGCTCAGCATAGGAGCGCAATTCTTTGGGGATAAGGATGCGACCCTGACTATCTAACTGACAATCCGAAGCATAACCACGCATCATCTGTTTTGTACGTCGGCTTTGTTTATCGAAATCGGAAAGATCGGCCAATTTATCTTCGATCAGATCCCATTCTGGCAGGGGATACAGCCAGAGAGAGCGATCTAGCGGGTTAAGGGTAATGACCAGATTATTCTCAGCCTGGACAGAAATAAGTTCCCGATAACGGCTTGGCACCGCCAATCGGCCCTTATTATCTATACTTATTTTATTGAAGCCTCGAAACAAAATATCACCCCTTTATAGTGGTAAAATCCACTTTTACCCACAATTCCCCACTTAGTGAACTATAGGGATTTCACGACTTCTCTGTCAAGGCTTCTTTGTATTTTTTTGGATAAAATTTCTCTTTTTTTACAGTTACTTAGCGCCCAAAATTTGAAAAAAACTATGGAATCTAAATTAACTTGGAAAATTAACATTTTTTATTTCATTATCTTCCTAGATTTATTTAATATTTTACTTTAAGTATTGTCATTCTATATTTTGATGAAAAAAATTTTTTTATTATTTTTATAAATTTAGTCTAATTCATTGGTTTGTAGGCCCATTTTTTCCGCTAACTGGAAGAAATGACGACTCAATTCCGTATTAATTTCAATATCGACCATGCCTTGTTGATATAACAGCCCCAGATTATAAGCTGCCAGGGCATCACCCATTTCGATTGCCTTCTCCAATAATTCTACAGCCTTAATACCATCCGGCTTAACACCAGCACCTCTATGGTAAGCAAGTCCTAACATACCTATAGCTTCAGCAACACCGGCATCGGCCAGGGGTTTTAACAGCATTAATGCTGTCCCGTAATCCTTATCAGAAAACGCCTGACTAACTATCTCAATTGCCTTTTTAATATCGTCTTGATTGGTACTCATGTTCAGGCACTAATAACATACCTTAATGTTTCAACCACCTGTTCAGGTGTTCTTGCCCAGGCCATAGCTGCAGCATCGACTTCTTTTAAAGGGTGAATAATGGATTCATCATGCAAGGTAATATAAGGCTTTCCAAGTGCGGCACAACAACCGGCATCAAACGCAGCATTCCATTGCTTGTATTTGTCCCCAAAACGAACGACAGCAACATCACATTTTTCAATTAATGTTTTAGTTCGAATACCATTAACCTTGGATGACTGATGATCACGCCAGAAGTTAATATCATTTTTACCCAGATGATCACCCGCCGCATCACTCGCATCATGGTCCGTTACTGCTGATGTATATGTAATTGGTAAACCAAGTTTTTCTGTACCTTGTTTAATCTGATCACGCCAATCGGTATGGATTTCACCTGATAAATAAACCGTCCAATTCATAAAACTTATCCCCATTAAAATTATCTGGAAAATTAAAAAAAGAGTCGGCCGATAAGCCGGGTTCTGTCGTGGGCAATCATTCATCTGGGATGCCTGTCACCAGACACCTCAAGCGACCTACCCGGAAACGGTACGGGCCGCACCATTGTTTCCCTATTTGGCCTTGCTCCCGGTGGGGTTTACCCTGCCACTGCTATTACTAACAGCGCGGTGTGCTCTTACCACACCATTTCACCCTTACCTGTAAAATACATTTAGTAGATACAGGCGGTATATTTTCTGTGGCACTTTCCATCGACTCACGCCGTCCAGACGTTATCTGGCACCTCGCCCTGTGGAGCCCGGACTTTCCTCTGTTAACGCTAAAATTAACAGCGACTGCCTGGCCGACTCAGGATAATAAGTTTATTGTCAGACAAGCGACATGCAAGAGAAATTAATCAGGATTATCGACTTTATCCTGATCGAGTACCATTTGATATACCTCGTTTTTCCGTCTACCAGATATCTTCGCTGTTAAAGATGCTGCATCGCTGGGTGAGAGTTTCCCGGATAAAATTTTATTGATTCTTAGTACTTCTGCTTTATCCATCTGGTTTTCAGTCACTCCCTCAACAATGACAACAAATTCTCCTTTAATTTTAATTGTTTCATCTTTTAATTTTTCACCAATCACCGATAATTTATCCCTTACAAGCTGTTCAAATTGTTTTGTCAGCTCTCTTGCTATTGTCACTTGTCGCTCATCACCGAAGATTTCTTGCATTTCTTTTATGACTTCAACAATTCGATGCGGGGTCTCATAAAAAACCAATGTTCTTGTTTCGTTAGCAATACTCTGTAAATGTTTTCTTCTTGCTTCAACTTTCGCTGGCAAGTAACCTTCAAATGAAAACCTGTTAACAGGTAAGCCGGATACAGATAACGCAGTAATTACCGCTGAAACACCCGGGATAGGGACGACTTTAACCAGGTTATCGTGTGCGGCAGTTACCAGTTTATAACCCGGATCATTAATCAATGGCGTACCCGCATCTGATATCAAGGCAATGGATTTTCCATTGAGTAATTCCTGTATCAATTTTTCCGTAACCTGTTTTTCATTGTGCTCATGGTAAGCACTTACATTTGTTGATATTGCAAAATGATTTAACAAAATTTTACTATGTCGCGTATCTTCTGCAGCAATCAAGTCGACCTGTTTGAGGATATCAATCGCACGCTGACTAATATCACCCAGATTACCGATCGGTGTAGCTACTATATAAAGCGCACCCTTCAAAAAAATCTCCTGAACATAATATTATTTCCAGTGTCCTAATTATCAACGCAAATGTACAATATACCGATGCGATTTTTAATTATTGTATTTTTTTCATTACTCTTTTTATCTGCTTGTGGCCCAACGAAAGATTCCAGTCAACAAGCTCAAATTGATCCGGAAGAAAATGCCCGGTTATTGATGCAGTCGGGCGATTATGCTGGAGCAGCAACAGAATATCTCGACCTCGCTGCAAAGGATAAACAAAACTCGGCAATATATCGTCTTAAAGCAGCAACAGCGTATATTGAAGCCGGGCTATTCAATGACGCACAGGAAATTCTTGATGAGACACAAATACCTGAAAATGACTCACTACAAAATAATCGACAACACATACTCCGTGCAAGACTTGAGCTCGAGTTTGGCCAACCTGGAAAAGCCATTAATCTGTTAAATGAGTTATCAGCGCCTGAACTAGGCCAGGGATTACGACTGTCCTATCATGATATCCTTGCCAGGGCCTATCTGGCGCATGGTGATTATCTGCAGGCGATAAATGAACGGATTCAGCTACAGAGCTATCTGGGTACTCCAACAGAGATAGATCAGAATAATCGTTCTTTATGGCAAATCTTTGAGGCTATACCTGAAACAGATCTTGATGACTTACGCCTCGTAGCTCCAACAGAGCTGATAAGCTGGTTTGAACTCGCATCACTCTATCAATCCTATCGGTTCCAGCCAGGAAAACTTAAAAATGCGATTGATGGATGGGTACAACGCTACCCTGGCCACCCGGCTTACACATCAATTGTCCCGCAATTAGTTGATACAAGCTCACAGCTTGTTAATAGACCTGCAAAGATAGGTTTATTACTGCCATTCTCAGGTCAATATAAAAAGGCTTCGACTGCTATTAGAGATGGATTTCTTGCTGCAAGGTATCTTGATGCCGCTGATAAACCTGATGTAGAAATCTACGATACCAATGCCCTCGACATTGTTGAAACATATAACCAGGCTGTTAGTGAAGGGGTTGATTATGTTGTTGGCCCGTTGGAAAAAGAGGCGATTAAACGTTTAAATGATCTTAATAACCTGCCGGTTCAGGTTCTTGCATTAAATCGACAGGATACCGAGTCTGGTAACGAACAAATGGTGAATAAAAAATTAATTCAGTTTGCGTTATCACCTGAAGATGAGGCAAGGCAGATTGCAGAAGCTGCATTAGCGGATGGTCATACGCTTGCATTAGTGATTACACCTAATATTCCATGGGGACAACGAATTGCGGAGGCATTTAAAAATAGATGGATAGAATTAGGTGGCGGAGTACTGGAACATACTTTTTTTGAATCAAATGGTCAGGATTTTGCTACTCCGGTAAAGGAACTGTTAAACATTGATAGCAGTGAACAACGAGGGAGAGATCTACGCAGTAAGCTAAATCGAAAGATCCATAATGTAGAACGACGCAGGGAAGACGCGGATTTTATCTTCACGGCTGCAGTACCTGGTGACGCACGTCAATTATTTCCACAGCTCCGCTTTTATCGTGCCAGTGATTTACCTGTCTATTCAACTTCCCATATTTTTAATGGTGTGATTAATGAAACAAGAGACACTGATATGGAAGGTGTAATATTTATTGATATGCCGTGGATATTAGATACATCAAGACAATTATCATTAATCCAGGATGCATTAAACCGGAACTGGTCACAGGACAAATCCAACTACAGGCGCTTGTATGCGCTTGGTATTGATGCCTACCGGATTATCCCTGAACTGGGACGGCTGAGTACTGACAAAAACAGTTATTTAAACGGGGAAACCGGTGATTTGACGATCAGTTCAGATAATATAATTAAGCGAAAACTACGCCGGGCCCAATTTTTCAAGGGAAAACCTATTTTGTTAAATTAATTTATTTAATCAAGGATGATCTTTAAAAACCATTCCAGCCGAACCATCGGTAAACAGGCAGAAAATATTGCAGCCGATTACCTTGCTAATCGTGGTATTAAACTTATCGAACGAAACTTTTATTGTCGTTCAGGGGAAATTGATCTCATTGCTTATGATGATAAGCATGTAATATTTATTGAAGTCCGATATCGAAAAAATGAAAAATATATGGCTGTTGTTGAAACCATTGATAAACAAAAGTGTAAAAAACTCGTCAAGACCAGTGAATATTATTTAAACCAAAATAAAAATTACCGGTCTTACTTATGCCGGTATGACGTGATAACAATCACAGGAATGTTTAATAAACCTTCAATCAAGTGGATTAAAAATGCATTTCAGGCATAATGTTGGCGTTTTTTAGCTGGTCATTAATATTTATGGATGCAATCCAACGCGTAAAAGACAATTTTCAGGAAAGTATTCAGGTAAAAACTGATGCTATAGATAAACTAGCCCCTGTCGTTGCCGGGGCAGCAAACACTATTGCAAATGCTCTGCTTAATGACCATAAAATTCTGTCATGTGGTAACGGGGGTTCTGCCGCAGATGCGCAACACTTTTCAGCTGAAATGCTTAATCGATTTGAAATGGAACGCCCGGGCTTACCTGCTATCGCATTGACAACCGATTCATCCACCCTGACTTCGATTGCAAACGACTACCAATATGCCGAAATCTACTCCAAGCAGATACGTGCTCTGGGCCAGGAAGGTGATATTTTATTGGCAATAAGCACCAGCGGTGAGTCACATAATATTGTTCATGCGATAGATGCTGCCCATGACCGTAATATGGTTGTGATTGCACTTACCGGTCGCGAGGGTGGACAAATTGCTGATTTGGTTAATGATAATGATATTGAAATACGGGTACCTACCTGGTCAACAGCGCGAATACAGGAAGTGCATATAATGATCATTCATTCGCTTTGTGATCTGGTCGACCTACAATTACTCGGGCAGGATGGTTAACATGAAAATATGTAAATCTTTACAATTGTTTATTTTACTTTGTTTGATTCCCTTTATTGCTGGATGTGCAGCTGTTGCTGTTGGTGGTGCAGCAGCTACAGCAGGTTCAGTAGCCGACCGTAGAACAACCGGTGCACAGGTAGAGGATCAAACTATAGAAGTAAAAGCTTATAAAGCCTTTTTTGATGATAAGGAATTAAATGATCAGGCACATTTAAACGTGACCAGCTATAACTCTATTGTATTGCTAACAGGTGAAGCACCTACAGACATTTTGCGACAACGTGCATTGGATTTAGTAAAAAATGTAGATAAAGTTCAACATGTTTACAATGAAGTTGCCATCGCTGCACCCAGTTCACTTGTTTCCAGAAGTAGTGATGGCTATATCACCAGTAAAGTAAAAACAAAACTATTTGCCGACAAACAGGTAACTGGCCTGGAAATCAAGGTAGTTACCGAACGCGGGACTGTTTACTTAATGGGTTTGGTGAAACGTAGTGAAGCGGAGGTTGCAACTAATATTGCCAGGGAAACTGGTGGTGTACAGAAAGTTGTTAAACTGTTTCAATATATAGACTAGCTTAGTAATTTCTTATAGATTTCCACGTCATTTTCGCTAAAACAACAGGCGATTATTCGTTCGAATTTATTTTCATAATTTTTCATTGCATTAATCGCAATCTTCGCCGCAGCTTCGACAGGATAACCATAAATGCCTGTACTGATTGCAGGAAAAGCAACATGTTGACAGGATTTGGTCAAAGCCAATTCAAGAGAATTCACATAACAATTACTTAATAAATCGGCTTCATCCTCATTACCCCCGCGCCAGACCGGCCCAACTGTTAAAATGATCCATTTTGCCGGAAGCTCAAAACCGGGAGCCAATTTAACTTCTCCAACATTACAACCACCAAGTGTTTTATTATGAGCAAGTAGTTCCGGGCCCGCAGCACGATGAATTGCACCATCAACACCTCCTCCACCCAATAAAGAGGAATTGGCTGCATTGACGATAGCATCGACCTCGAGTGTTGTTATGTCTGCTTGTATGATTTCAATCATAATGAATTTTTTATTTAAATGTTAATACAGCAAAACAAAGAGTAAAGTATACGCTTTAAAAATTTTACCTATAACACCTGCAAATGTTTAATCATTCAACAGAATTACAACAAAAGCTAACAACTGCGCTTGACGCAAAAGGTGAATCTTACCGGGCCCGTACCCGTTATCTTGATGACAATGATAAACCTGTTTATACCAACCGGTTGATTCTCGAAGACTCGCCCTACCTGTTACAACACGCGCATAACCCGGTCGATTGGTATCCCTGGGGAGACGAAGCATTTAACACCGCAAAAGAAAACAATAAACCTGTCTTTCTTTCGATCGGTTATTCAACCTGTCACTGGTGTCATGTTATGGAAGAAGAGAGTTTTGATAACGAGGAAATTGCCAAACACATGAATGAATTTTTTATCTGCATCAAGATTGACCGCGAGTTACATCCGGATGTTGATACTTTTTATATGACTGCTGTCATGATGATGCAGGGCCAAGGTGGCTGGCCAATGAGCAGTTTCCTGACAGCAGACAGGAAACCTTTTTTCGGTGGCACCTATTATCAACCTGCTCAATTCATTGCCTTGATGAGCCGGGTTAATGACATCTGGCAAAACCAGCAGACTGAGATATTGGAGCAGGCGGACGCGATAAGCCAACAGATTGCAGGAACAATGGCAGCACGGCAGTCGCTAAACGAGATTGGAACGAATGTTATTGATACTGCTGCGCAGGCAATCATGAATCATCATGACCCACATTATGGCGGTTTTGGTCAGGCACCCAAGTTTCCTAACGAACCTTATCTCTATTTCCTGCTGGAATATTCCATATACAGTCTTAATCAAGATATATTGAATGCAGTAATCAATACATTGCACATTCAAGCCTGTGGCGGAATTTACGATCAGGTAGCCGGTGGGTTTCATCGCTATGCGACGGATAGAAACTGGTTGGTACCTCACTTTGAAAAGATGCTGTATAACCAGGCCAACCTGTCTTATGTGTTTACTCAAGCCTATCAGTTAACTGGCGAAAAAGATTTTGAACGTGTTGCCTGTGAAACGCTGGATTATGTTGTTCGTGAAATGACAAATACTCAAGGTGCATTTTATTCGGCTACCGATGCAGATAGTGAAGGTCATGAAGGTTTATTTTTTATATGGGATAAACAGGAAATTAAATCATTACTTAAAGATGATGCCGAAGAATTTATTAAGCTTTATCAAATTATGGATGGCGGCAATTTTGAAGGGAAAAACATTCCAAACCTGAATCAACCTTTATCGGTTTATGCCAGGCAGAATAATATTGATTATGATGAATTAATTGAACGACTGGATCGAAATAAAAAAATATTATGGGATGTACGTGAAAAACGAATTCCTCCTTTACGTGATGATAAGATAATTACTGCCTGGAATGGCATGATGATCAAGTCATTCGCTTATATCGGACAACAGTTAAATAGAGAAGATTATATTAAACAGGCGAACAACGCCGCTA
The DNA here is from genome assembly GCA_028281365.1 of Gammaproteobacteria bacterium. Taxonomy (GTDB): domain Bacteria; phylum Pseudomonadota; class Gammaproteobacteria; order Eutrophobiales; family Eutrophobiaceae; genus JANQJZ01. The sequence goes on from JANQJZ010000060.1 coordinate 19,987, forward strand.
ACTACGTTCTGGAAAAAAATAGAATCACAGATGGCACATTAAGTCGTTCGAGTCTGGATGGTCAGGCTTCAATACCGGCATTACAGGAAGACTATGCCTATTTTGCCGAGGCCTTACTGCAACTTTATGATGCAAGCAGTGATAAGTACTGGTTGGATAATGCAATTAAAATTACTGACCTGATGATCGAAAAATTCTGGGACAAGGAGCACGGTGGGTTCTTCATGGCAGAACAATCCGATCAAGACTTGTTGCCTGCAGCACCTAAAGAAATTAATGATAACGCGACAGCATCCGGAAATTCAGTTGCATTAAGAGCTATGTTACGGCTGGCAAGACGAACAGACTCACCGCACTATCAAGATTGTGCACAACAACTGATTCGCGCCTGGTCTGATGATATTACACAACGACCGTATATTTGCAGCTATCTGATGTGCGGCTTACTTGAACTGCATATTGGTGAACAATCCAGTTATCAATGGTGTGCTAACGGCAATATATTAATTAGTTCAAAGTGCCAAAAAGAAAATGAAATTTATAAGACCACACTAACAATCTCAATTAATGAAGCATGGCATTTAAACCAGATTCAGAACAACGAAGGCAAACAAGTTCCCCTTACAATAGAAAATAAAGCAGGCTGGAAAATTTCTAATATTGTTTATCCCGAACCGATCAATAAAACACTTGGCTTTCAAACTGAACCGGTCAAGGTCTATGAAGATGAATTTCAGATAACTTTTGATTTAACTCACAATAATAGTCTTGCTGAGTTCCCGGGAAACTTGTTAAAACTGACACTAGGCTTGCAGGCTTGCGATGATAATAAATGTCTGGCCCCTGAAAAGTGTAATGTACATATCTTTATCTGAAATCGTTTATACCTCAATAACCGAGTATCCATATTCGAAAACGGCTGATAAAATTCGCCACTTTTTAATTACAGGAAATCATTGTGTCGGAATTTGTTGTCGGTCAGCGCTGGGTCAGCCAATCTGAAACCAATCTGGGTCTGGGAATTATTATCGATATTGAAGACCGCCAGGTCAGGATTAGTTTCCCTGCAGCCGGTGAAGAACGACTCTACGCCATGCAAACAGCACCACTTACCCGAATCGAACATAAACCCGGCGAGTCAATTCGTACCCAGGATGAAAAAACGTTACGGGTAGTTAGTGTAGAACAACATCAGGGACGCTTGATTTATCATGCGCAGGATAAATCAGGGCAAGAACACAAGGTTGATGAACTGGACCTGGATTGTTTTATTGAATTAAGTACACCCAAACAACGCCTGCTTAGTGGTCAACTGGATAACATACGGGCTTATCAATTGCGTTGCGAAACCTTGCTTCAATTACACAGTACGCAACAATCTACTGTCAAGGGACTACTGGGTTCACGTACCAGCCTGTTACCACATCAAACCTATATTGCATATGAAGTCGCAAAACGTTATGCGCCACGTGTTTTGCTTGCTGATGAAGTCGGTCTCGGAAAAACGATTGAAGCCGGCATGATCCTGCATTACCAACTGCATACCGGCCTGGCTAACCGGGTATTAATTATTGTCCCGAATACGTTGACGCATCAATGGTTGGTCGAGATGTTACGTCGATTCAACCTGCGTTTCGCCTTATTTAATGAAGAACGACTAAATGCCTTATCAGAAACAGAAGATAACCCTTTCGAAACAGAACAATTGATTATCTGTAGCCTTGATAGACTAACTACAGAACCCGTCGTTTTTAAACAGGCGCTCGCTGCCGACTGGGACATGGTAATTGTTGACGAAGCACATCATTTGCATTGGTCAGAAGACGATAAAGGACATGACTATCGATGTATTGAAGAACTCTCAAAAAAATCCCGTGGTTTATTGCTATTAACAGCAACACCCGAACAGGTTGGTGCAGCAAGTCATTTTGCAAGATTACGCTTACTTGACCCGGCACGTTTCCATGATCTCGATAGCTTTTTAAAAGAAGAACAGGGTTATCAACAACTCAACGATATAGTAAAAGTCTTGCTCGATACACCCGATACTCCACTATCCGATGAAATACTCGCACAGCTTAAAACTTATCTAGATGATGAAGCACCGGCAAGTCATACGCCTGCACAGAAAGAACGTGAAAACATAGTTAGCAAATTACTCGATCGTCACGGTACCGGACGTGTTTTTCTCAGAAATACCCGTGAAGCAATAAAAGGTTTTCCAGAAAGAAAATTAATACCCTACCCACTCAGTTCACCGAATATTTATGCATCTTTGACAGGGAAACAAACTTTGTTTCCCGAGATGGAACTCTCCAATGACGATTGGTTAAAACAGGATCCTCGTGTTCAATGTTTGATCGATTTACTTAATGAATTGAAACCGGAAAAGGTATTGGTGATTTGTGCCAATGCTGAAACAGCAACGACACTGGAAAAATATTTACAACTTCGCGTCGGTATACGCAGCGCTGCTTTTTATGAAGGACTCAGTATTATCGAACGCGATCGTGCTGCAGCCTATTTTGCTGATGATGAAGCAGGAGCACAGGTATTGGTTTGCTCCGAAATCGGTAGCGAGGGTCGCAACTTCCAGTTTTCCCATCATCTGGTGTTATTTGATCTCCCCCTTAACCCTGATTTACTGGAACAACGTATCGGCCGGTTGGATCGCATAGGCCAGACTGAAACGATCAATATTCATGTTCCTTATCTTGAAACTACTGCACAAGATGTTTTGTTTAACTGGTATAACAAAGGTCTGAATATTTTTAATGAAAGTTGTGCTGCAGCCTATGCCATCTATGAAAAATTCGAAGCAACATTAAACGAGGCACTGGAAAATCCGGATAAAGAAATTACTACATTAATAAATGAAACCGATGAACATACAAAGAACGTCAAGCAAGCCATGCATGATGGCCGGGACAGACTGGTTGAGCTTAATTCCTGTCGTAAAGATGTTGCTACACAGATTATTGAAATAATAAATAAAGAAGAAAGCCCGGAAAGATTAATGGATTATATGGAGACAATGTTTGATGCCTATGGCGTCGATCATGAAGAACATTCAGAAAACACCTGGATATTACATCCCAGTGATCAAATGCGAATTGGATATTTTCCAGGTCTGGAAGATGACAGTATCACAGTGACTTTTGATCGTAATATTGCGCTTCTACGGGAAGACTTCACCTTTATTAGCTGGGAACACCCTATGGTTTCAGAGGCTATGGAGATGGTATTAAACAGCGAGATTGGAAATACTTACATCACCACGATTGAAAAAGAAGGGATAGAGCCGGGAACCATACTACTGGAAACCTATTCCAGCATTAGTGCTATCGCGCCAAAACAGCTACAGCTTGATCGTTATTTACCTATAACTCCTTTACGTACATTGATAAGCAATGAACGCAAGGATTATTCAAAGGCATTAAGTCATGAAAAACTTAATGAACTAGGCATGAAGATCGATAAACAGACTACGCTCGCGATTATTAAACAGATAAAAGGTGAAATCGAAACCATGATCGACTTTGCCATCAGGTTCACCGATTCGAAATTACCTGAAGTCAAGGAAGAAGCACAACAACGCGTTAATAATCTACTTAATACGGAAATTGATCGGCTTAAACAATTACAAAAGAAAAATGCAACGATAAGAAAAGAGGAAATCGAATTCCTGCAAGAACAACTGCATGCCTGCACAGAAGTGATTAACAATGCAAAATATGAACTACAGGCACTCAGGTTGGTTATTATTCAATAGATTTGGTGCTAAACTTATTAGGTTGGGCTCTTTGGGAGAGACAACTAATGAAAAACATCATCTTATTTATAACCATATTTATTCTTTTTAGCCCTGCTGCTCACGCGGAAAAACGTCATGGACCAAAGGCTATTGAAATTAATGTATCTGTGGGTACCGAAGATAATCAGATGAAATTTGTTCCCGACACACTGACATTTGAACGTGGTAATTATTATAAGCTGGTGATCAATAACCCAAGTCCAGAAGAACACTATTTCACTTCAGATGGCTTCGCCACACATATATTCACCCGTAAGGTTGAAGTTATTGGAAAAGATGGTAAGACCCTCGTAGAAATCCATGGCGCGATTAATGATATCGAATTAAAACCTGGCACCAGTGTGGAATGGTTTTTCTTTCCAATGACCAAGGGTAAAAACCTAAAACTCTATTGCCACAAAAAGGGACATGAAGGGCAAGGCATGGTGGGAACGATTAATATTACTGGAAGTTTGAAATAATTCTACTACAGGTTATAAACGGACATTAACCTATCAGTCACTTTATAAAAGATTATTTAATAGGTAATGCCAACTCTTCTAGAAAGAAGGCAGCTAGATCATGCCTTCCATTTAGCCCGGCTTTCTTATAAATAGAACGTGCCTGTTGTCTGGCAGTTGCCTCACTAACTTGGCGCAAGCAAGCAATTTCTTTATGACTCAAACCCTTTAGTAAAAAGAGAGCAATCTCCTTCTCTGAAGGGGTTAAACCCCATCTTTCAAATTGTTTGTTTATTGAAAGCCCCAAACCTTGTAATAAAGCTTGAGTTTCTTCGCGCCATTCTGACGCCTCTTCTCTGTTTTTTTGTAACTCCAGTGTAATCTCATTTACCAACTGTCGAGATTGTTTTGCTTCAGCCAATAAACGTAACGAAATTGCCAGGGCACTGATAATTGCAATTACGAAAACAATTGATTCAACAATAATATGGATTAAGTCAGTTCCTTCCCGGATGTCTGCAATGATATCGACGGCGGCTAATATACCAATGAAGATGAAAGCTCCAAGCAGAAAGAGCCTGAATCGACTTTCAAACAATATTTCATTAATGCGTAACATGCTGATTTAAAACAATTTCACAAATGTAGGATAGAGGTATTTCAAATATATATACATATTACAACTAAATAATTGCTGATTAATAGTTAAGTTATATTGGAAAATAAATATGGAAGAAAATGAAATCAAAGTATGGGATATCCTTGTCAGGATTTTTCACTGGTCATTAGTTATTGTTTTTTTCATAGCCTACTTTACTGGTGAAGAAGAAAATATTTGGCACATCTACGCCGGATATACTGTTTTAGGATTAATCTCTTTTCGTGTTATATGGGGTTTTATTGGAACAAAGTACGCACGCTTTTCTGACTTTATTTATTCCCCGAGTACAGTCCTACAGTACTTAAAAGGACTGATCATGAAACACCCAAAACACTATCTTGGCCATAATCCAGCAGGTGGCTGGATGGCACTCCTTTTATTGACAAGCTTATTCGTTGTAACCGTTAGTGGTCTAAAAGTTTACGCTATAGAAGAAGGCAAAGGTCCTTTAGCTAACTCAAGTAACATAACTGTAGTCGGCAAGTCTTATGCAAATAGCGATAAATATGAAAACGAAGAAGAACATGAAGATAAAGAAGAATTCTGGGAAGAGATACATGAAGAAGCAACAAACTTTACTTTGCTATTAATCTTTTTTCATATTACCGGTGTTATTGTGTCAAGCAAATACCACAAAGAAAATCTTGTCAAAGCTATGATAACAGGCAATAAAATCCTGATAGATGAGCCAAAAGATCAAAATTTAACCAATAAATAGAATATAAAGAAAATAAAATGGTGCACAAAATCCAAAAAACTAATTTAGTTCATACGATAGTTCTGACACTACTATTTTCTAATGCCTTTGCCAAAGAGGAAAATACTACAAGCGTGATTTATCAAAATCATTGTGCCGCATGTCATGGCTCCAAAGGTCAGCCTGATGCTGATAATCCAATGTTTAAGGAGCTGGGTATATTACCGGCAAATTTTACAGATCAATTATTCAGTAGTCGTGAGCCATCAAAAGATTGGTTTCTGGTGGTAAAAGAGGGTGGAGCAGCGAAAGGGTTCTCAGAGATTATGCCTGCTTTTAAGGAGGTATTGAGTGATTCTCAAATAAAAAAGGTCGTTAAATATATAAAAACGCTGTCTGGAAAACATGATTATCCTTCTGGTGATATGAATTTCATACTACCAATACGTACAAAAAAGGCTTTTCCTGAAGATGAAGCAGTTTGGAAATTTCGTTTTCAAGACGATGCCAATAACACCACCAATGATCAAATTCGTAATGTATTGGAAATCGAAAAACGAATTTTCAAAAAGACTCAACTATCAATGGAAATAAGTCATAAATTTGACGATGGAATTGATGATGGTGGTGGTAACGTCGATCAAATAGAACCGGGAATTAAACACGTAGTATATGAAAACCCATCTCAGCAATTTATTGCATCTATAGGTGCACTATTTGCTATAAAGATAGAAGAAAGAAGTTCATCAAATGAATTTATTCCATATATTGCAGCCGCGAAACGAATAACCAATTCAATTACTTTTCAGGGAACAGCACGATCTACATTGCTAACAGATAAATTTAACAAAGGAAATGTCGAACTATCTGGCGTAGCGCATTGGTCTCCAAGTATATGGCCACGAAGCATTAGCCCTGGGTTAGAGTTAGTCGCTTCTTTTCCAATAGATAGAGGAACGGGCATAGGTAGAAAATCATTCTCTCAATTAAGTTTAATTCCTCAAGCTCAAATAGGTTTGAATAAACGGGGTCATATCATGTTGAACCTTGGTGCAGAAATACCCCTCAATGAAACAGATCGATATGATTACCGTGCGTATGCTTATTTAATATGGGATTTTGCGGATGGAGGTTTATTTGATGGTTGGTAATTTAAAATAGAATCAATCGACACTGACCCTT
>JANQJZ010000041.1 GCA_028281365.1 Gammaproteobacteria bacterium
GTAGACATCAATTCTTGTGTTAAAGAACTAAACCAGCGCCAGGACTGGTTTAAAAAAATCGTTTTGCCTATTGACAGACAGGGGTCATATAGATGTTAGGTGACCTTTCCCCAAGCAGCAGCCATCAAATCAAACCCCTGCTGCCAACCTTCTTCACTAGCACAAGTGGAACCAGGTAAAAGTGTTCGTAATTCGCTTGCAATATCCTCACCGGACTGCACAAACGTGACAACACAACCCGTCTCTTCTGGAATAATTGTAATGGAAATGATGTCACTGTTCGGTGAAAACTGCGGCATCGCATATGTATACTGGAGTCGATGAGGACGATCAATTTCTAGGTACTCACCAGTCGCCGTATACACTGTTTCTTCTTCTCTACGAATGATTGTCCAACGACCGCCGACTCGTAAGTCAATGTCAAAAGTCGTCTGATCCGTCCACCACACGCGCATCGACTCCGGCTTTGTGAATGTATCGAATACGACTTCCGGTGCAACGTCGAACTTACGGACAATTCGTAGAGAGGGCGTTTCTATAGCTTTAGTCATATTGTTCGGTGTTATTTGTCGCCTAACGGTTGAACTCGCGGGTACGAGCATTGCAAGCGTCCGTGTGGAGTGATTGGTTATGCAGCGACTTCGATGATTTCGATGCTGGAGGCAGGTTCGGGAATGCTCTCACCATCTTCCTTGAGACCTTGAATATGGAATTCTATTGCTTCGTGGATGAGCCGTAAGGCGTCTTCTCTGGTTTTCCCAGCGGCAATACACCCAGGCAAATCAGGCACATAGGCCCCATAGCTGGATTCGCCTTTTTCTATTACGACTGCGTATTTCATAGAATTAATCTCATTTCTTTAACCCAGATTGTTTAAGTATGGCATTTAAAGTGCCTTTTGGCACCTCAATGCTGGGTTTACCAGCGACCGTCACAGTGCCTGATTTTATTGGATGTTTATGTTGTCGATGGCTACCTCTGGCTCTAACCGGATACCAACCATCTTCTTCGAGCATTTTGAGTAGTTCCTTTACTTTCATATTACATAAATTTATCTATAGCTTATTCGTCGCTGCATAACGGTTGAACTCATGGGTGCCGCTTTGCGGCGTCCATGTGGAGTGATTGGTTAGCTGGCTTTGATATTATAAAATTTAATTGCATTTTCTGAGAATACTTTTTTTGCCGCATTTGGTCCCAATGTATCAGAAATCAATGGAATATCTGAATTTTGAAAGGCTGTAGACGCTCTTGTCGAAGGCAAATCTGTGCCAAACATTAATGAATCTGGATGAGTATTATAGATTTCTCTAATTGCTTGAGCAGGATCAAAATCTATTCGGCCAAACCCCGTTGCTTTCACTTTAACGCCTTTTTCGACTAACATTAATAAATTTTTGAAGCCTGATTTTTTAAGACCAAGATGATCGATGCTAACAGCAGGAAGTTTATTTATTGTTATTGATAGTTCAGATAAATCCTCCGAATTTAGATAAAGCTCAACATGCCAGCCAACAAGCTCATAAATTCGATTTGCCATTGTTTCTAAGTATTTTATTGATTCTGAACCTCCTCGATACAGGTTGAATCGAACACCAGCAATGCCTGATTTGTTCAAGTTTATTATTTCATCGTCAGTTACTGTATGAGATAGATTAAGGATGCCTTTGAAGTTAATGCCTAATTTATCTATTGCTGCTAACAGGTAATCTTGGTTATATGCTTGAAAAGAGCCAGAAACAATTACGCCCCCTAAAATATTAAACTCAGATAATCTTTCGCGATAGTTCTCGGCCGTAAATGATTCTGGAATAAAGCCATTATTACTTACCAGCGGGAAATTTTTGTCAATGATATGGAGATGACTATCAAAGATTTCAAGTTCATAAGTCATAAGTAAAATTTTCTAAAGACAGCTAACGATGGAATTAACGGGCGTACCGCTTAGACGCGCCCTGGTTAAATAAGTTGTTAGGTTGCCTTAATAGATAAAAAATCATGTGACGATAAACCTATGTAAAAGATAAAGTAACGGGCCAAATGAACCCATAAAAATTGAAATTATTATATAAATTGTAACCCAGACTAACGAAATACCAACTTCTATTGCATCATACACCATGATGATGCATAGGATTGTGATTGCGATGTATAAGTCGACGGCAACTTGACGGCTTGGCCCCGTTTTTAAAATGCTACGACAAAACGCCATATAACCTCCTGCTTTGCGGCCAACATAAAAAGTATAAATGCCAAATGCAATAATGACTAAAATAAGAAGGGCTTCAATCATATTGTTATTTGTTATTCAAATTAATTTCAAATGGCAGCCTAACAGTATATTAACGAGTCGATTGTCGGATAATATTATATAGAGGATTTGAAACAAGCATAATGGAAAACTCTTTATTATAAATTTGAAGTATAATAACTACTTATTTCAATTAGTTATCTTTTATCAAATATGTTACTTAATTTTCAGGAATACGGCCGTGGTAGGCCTGTTATTATCTTGCATGGTTTATTTGGTTCTGCGCGTAACTGGCAAGGTATTGCACGAAGCCTGGGAAACTCCCATTACATCATTACGCCTGATTTACGTAATCATGGACAATCACCGCATGTTGATGACATGTCTTATATTGAAATGGCAAATGATGTGATCACGATTATTGATAAATTAAATCTGGAAGATGTCATTCTGATTGGTCACAGTATGGGCGGCAAAGCTGCCATGACGGCAGCGTTAAACTATCCGGATCGATTTTCTGCAATAGTTGTGGTTGATATTGCACCTGTAGACTATGAACACAACTTCAGCATATTGGTTAATGCAATGAATTCATTATCGCTACATACTTTAAAATCCCGTACGGAAGCGGAAACAGAATTAAAGAAAACTATTAATGAATTAGGTGTTATTCAATTTATATTACAAAACCTTGTCCGGGCAGGAGATAGTTTTCAATGGCGGCTTAACCTGGAAGGAATTACTAATAATCTGGATTCACTACTTGAATTTCCGAAAGAACTGGAAAGCTTTTCCTGTCGTTTACCAACCCTTTTTCTTGGTGGCGCTGAATCTGATTACATCTTGAGTAACCACAACCCCAGGATATTTCAATATTTTCCTGCTGCGGAAATTACCATGGTCGATGGTGCCGGACATTGGGTACATGCTGAAAAACCAAAGGAATTTTTAAAAGAAATTAATACCTTTATAAACTGTGTATGACTATTGATAGTTTCGCTCCAACCGCTAGAATGAGCGCCTTTTTTATATTTGAAAACAATTAATGAGCAAGACAAACATAAACAAAGTTGTTTTAGCCTACTCTGGTGGACTGGATACCTCGGTTATTCTTACCTGGTTGAAGGATACCTATGATTGTGAGGTGGTGACCTTTACGGCTGATATCGGCCAGGGCGAAGAAGTCGAACCGGCACGGGCAAAAGCTGAACAACTCAGTGTGAAGGAAATATACATTGAAGACCTGACCGAAGAATTTGTCAGTGACTTTGTCTTTCCCATGTTTCGGGCCAATACTATTTATGAAGGTGAATATCTGCTTGGTACTTCGATTGCCAGACCATTGATTGCCAAGCGCCTTGTAGAAATTGCGAATGAAACCGACGCGGATGCCATTGCGCATGGCGCAACGGGTAAAGGTAATGATCAGGTTCGATTCGAACTTGGCGCGTATGCATTAAAACCCGATATAAAGATTATTGCCCCCTGGCGAGAATGGGACTTAAACTCACGGGAAAAATTACTTGATTATGCAGAACAAAATGGGATTCCGGTTGAAGCCAAAAGAAAGACCGGCTCACCCTATTCTATGGATGCTAACCTGTTACATATCTCTTATGAAGGTGGCGAACTGGAAGACCCCTGGTTTGAACCTGAAGATTCCATGTGGCGTTGGACTGTTTCTCCTGAAACTGCGCCTGATGATGCAGAGACTATTGAACTTGAATTCAAACAAGGTGATCCAGTTGCGTTAAACGGTAAATCATTATCTCCCGCTGCCTTACTAAAGACGCTTAACGAGTTGGGTGGCAAACATGGTATTGGCCGGGATGATATTGTTGAAAATAGATACGTCGGCATGAAATCTCGAGGCTGTTATGAAACACCTGGTGGAACAATCTTATTAAAAGCGCATCGTGCAATGGAATCATTAACCATGGACCGCGAGGTCATGCATCTTAAAGATGAATTAATGCCTCGATATGCAGAGATGATCTACAACGGTTACTGGTGGAGTCCGGAAAGAAAAGCCCTTCAAACTTTAATTGACGAAACCCAAAAACCTGTCAACGGTACTGTTCGTTTAAAATTATTTAAAGGTAACGCCATCATTACGGGTCGCAAATCAACGACAGATAGTTTGTTTGATGAATCGATTGCTACTTTTGAAGACGATGCTGGTGCTTATAATCAAAAAGATGCAGAAGGCTTCATTAAACTCAATGCATTACGTCTAAAGCTTCAATCGAAAAACTAATCATATCGATAAGGCGTTTATCTAAAACGCTTTTTTAATTCCCTTTATTTATCTCTTTATGTGAAATATTTCACATAGATTACGGTATTAACTCATCACAGTGTGAACGTTGTCACAAGCATAATTTCATATTAAATATATGCTTTAACCAGTAAAGAATATAGAAAATTATAATAGCGGTAATTTAAAGGTTAATAACGTGTCTACTGAAAATTTATATGAGAATAATCTTGAGATTCAAATCCCGACAGAACAGAATGGGCTTGAATATCATGAACAATCATTAGTTCATCCTGCTGAAAACAGTAATCGGGATCTGCACTACCTGTACCAACTGGCACCTTCAGGTATTATTCTTTCTATTGTTGCAGCTGTTCTGGTGTTTTGGTTTATCCTGCCTGCAGTACCGGACTACTTATATATTCCCTGGTTAACATTCGTACTTTTAACCGCACTGGTTCACACACATATCGTAAAGGAATTTACCAAACACAAGAATACAATACATATTAATAATCAGTGGGCAATCTACAATACATTTATAACAGGCGTAACTGCATTAACTTTCAGTGTAGGCTATTTACTTTTTTTACCTTTACTTGATGGTTTTACACAAATTGTTTTACTGCTGATCCTGGCAACGATGACAGTCGCTTACTTACCAATCCTGTCTGTCTTTTTGCCTTCCTATACCATATTAATATCGGCTTTTATTATTCCTCTCGTATTCTGGATATATTCCTTACCGCCTGAAACAGCTTATCCAGCTGCGGCATTACTAACTATAAGTTATTGTACATTACTGGTCGCGGCAGCTTATTATTCGAAAACGTTACGCGAAATATTCAACCGAACAGGACTGGAAAACAAAAAAGTTAAGGTTCTTTATGACATTATTGAAAAATCCAGGTTACTTAACGACAAGTTAAAAAAAGAGATAGAAGAACAGGCAACAAGCAAAGAAAAAGTTTTTCATCAGAAAGAACTTGCGGAAATCACGTTACAGTCTATCGGTGAAGGGGTTATTTCAACAGACGCATTTGGAAAAATAAAATATGTTAACCCTGTCGCAGAGGTCTACATCGGTAGAACGGCTAATGAAATAAAGAACAAGCATCTTTTATCCATAGTCAAACTTGTCGATAAACCAAGTAATCTGGAATTACTCGATCCGGTCAAACAATGTCTGGATTCTGGTTGTCCGGTATCCAGTAATGAAAATTCTACACTAATTCGACGAGATGGACTGGAATACGCTATCGACTATAACACGACACCGATACTCGATAAGAACAAACAAATAACCGGTTCTGTCATGGTTTTTCGGGATGTTACAGAAAAAAGAAACATGGAAAGAAATCTGGATTGGCAGGCAAAACATGATCCTTTAACCGGCTTAATTAACCGTCGTGAATTTGACTATCGTCTGAATAGGATAATCACCAAGGAGAATGATTCCAATCGTGTACATGCGTTTTGCTATATTGACCTGGATCATTTCAAGCTGGTTAATGACAGTTGCGGTCATCAGGCAGGCGATGAACTTTTACAAATGATTGCAAATCGTTTAAAGAAAATAACACGTGATACAGATACCCTGGCCCGGCTTGGCGGCGATGAATTCGCGATTATTATGTACAGTTGTAACCTGGATAAAGCGAAATTAATTGCTGAAATATTTCGTGAAGAAGTATTTAAAACACGCTATCAATGGCATGAAAAAACTTTTACGGTATCTGCAAGTATTGGCATCGTACCATTGGATATTTCATCAGAAAATATTACCGAAATAAGAAGAATGGCGGATACCGCCTGTTATAGGGCTAAACGTGCTGGCGGCAACCGCGTTGAAATCTATGATCCTGATATTGCCGAAAGAAACGAGAATAACAGTGAATTAATATTATTACAGGATATTCAAACTAATATTGATAAGGAAACCTTCAAATTATTTACACAGAAAATAAAACCGCTGGATGATTTCAATGACATTATCTTTCATGAAGTTCTCCTTAGAATGATAAAAGATAATGATGATATATTGACCGCAAATCAATTTATCCCTTTGGCCGAAACCTATCATATGCTTGACCGGATTGATCAATGGGTATTCAAGGTCATCATGGAAATGATCGCTTATGGAAATCCGTTGTTTAATGAAGCACACATGATAAGCATGAACTTGTCACAACAATCTATTATTAATGGTAAATTTATAAACTACGCCACCGAAATGTTCAGTGACTATGATATTCCTGCAGGTAATATCTGTTTTGAGGTTAAACAACCTCAATTTTATGGAAATATGGAAAAGTTTAAGAGCTTTATTACACTGATGAAACGTCAAGGCTGCCGAATCGCGCTGGATGAATTTAATTACAACTCCACAAGTGTAAAAACTGTAAAAGGTTTATCAATCGATTACATAAAACTGGATGCGAGACAATTCCCGCAACTAAATAAAGAACAGGATTTCAATTATCAATTAGTCAATTGCATTAATGAAATAAATCACCTGGCTGGTGCTCAAACGATAATGAAATGTGTTGAAAACGAAGAAGTTATAAATATGTATTACGATTTAGGTATTGATTATGTACAAGGTTGCGCAATTTTGGCGCCTCAACTGGTAAATAATACCGGTTAATACCTAATTGCCTAATCTTTTCAATAAAAGTGGCATCGTAATGGTTTGTACAAACAACGTAAAGATTACTACGCCATAGGCGATTGATTGAATTGTGTACCAGTAATCCAGGCTTAAAGGTAAAGAAAGCGCTAACGCGATAGTTACCGTACCTCGTACCCCACCCCAAACAAGAATAGTTTGTTGCTTAAACGGTACTTTCTCAATACCGGGTAGTAAAGAAATCAATGGGAATGCCCCTACAATCGAGAGACATCGTGCCAGAGTAACTGCAGCAATGCCGATCAGGATGGCTAACCATTGATCTACAAACATACTCAATGTGATCGTGACTCCCGCCAACAAAAAGATTAATGATTCGGCTATCCTGGATAAAAACTGCCAAAATTGACTGGCAAAAGAATTTTCAGATAAGCGCTCTTCATTACAAATACCAATAACGATTCCACATAGAAGGACAGCGATGACGCCTGAAAAATGTAAAATATCCTCAGCAAGGATAAATGCTGTATAGGCACTGATGACACTGACTAGTACAAAAGCCTGTTGCGTTTTAAGTACCTTTAATAATAAACATGCAACAAAACCTACTAACCCGCCTGCTAGTAAGCCACCAAAAAACACCTCGGAAAAACGATAAAACACCATACTAAAACCGGTTGCTTCATGACTACTTGTAGCAAGCACAATAAATATTGAAAATAAAACAATTGCAGTCGCATCATTAAAAAGACTCTCTCCCTCCAGCAACATACGTAATCGCTCCGGTGCATCTGCTTTTTTTAATAATGATATTACCGCAGCGGGATCTGTCGCAGATAATAATGCGCCGGTTATTAACGCTGCTATCCACGGGAATCCAGGCGGGTGATTAATTGCATAATAAACACCTGCAGCAGTAATAACAGCGGATAAAACCATTAATGGCAAGGCCATGATTAAAATTGGTAAAAGATTTTTCCAGAGCAATTTAATATTAATTTCTATTGCCGCTTGAAATATCAGGATTGGTAAGATGATATAAAAGATAATTGTCTTAAAATTATGCCAGCGTATCCCTGTGTCAATTTCAAAAACATGAATTGTAATTTCTGAACCAATAAAACCAAGGACTACCAGGATAATGGTAAAAGGGATGTGAAGCTTATTTACTAACGGTTCAATAAGCTCGGCAAGTAACAGCAGGATAATAAAGAACAGAATTGCATTAGTAGTGAGCATGAGAGTAACCGGTATTTAAATTCCCGCCCTGCCTTTGAATACTTTACTAAAGACAGGACAGGTTAATAATATCTTTATTGTTACGTTTGTCTGAATTTTTGTGCTAACCAATAATCGAGACTGACGTATTTACCTCCTCCCATAACTAATAAAGCCAGTAATATGATGAAATAAGTAGCCGCCCATTCAATACCATTATTAGATACAATAAAATTACCATGTTCCGTCAACCAGCTATAATTTCCGTGCTCTCTTAAAATATCTTTAGCGCGACTAAGCCTTTCAATAGCTTCACCTGCATTTGCAGCGGCATGTGGACTTGATAAATCATGAACAGCTTGCCAACCATACTGCCAATGAACTGTAACAGCAGCGACAATCATGGTGAACATTAAAGGAATTGATATCCAACGAGTTGCCAGCCCTAAAGCTAGAAGAATCGCACCAAAATATTCTGCACCCCACGCCAAGAATGCCATTAAATCAGGAAGAGGCATCCCAAGTGATTCACCAAACCACCTCGATGTATGTTTCAATCCTTCTATAGGATTCAAAGTTCCATTTTCAGCAAATGGGTTCCATTTGTTATTACTCGCAACCCAGAATACAGGGACAATATAAATTCTAAGTAGTAAAGGGCCAATAAACCCTACTGCTTCAACTATCTTATTAAGAAGATCTTGAGCCCAATTCATTAAATTAATTATGCTAGTCATTATTGTAACCTCTTATTGTTAACAATATCAGTTTGCGGGTTGTACATCTGGATGTAATTCATTTAGTGCAACAGACAACCCATTTTCTGTTACAACCCGGGCATGAAAACGTTTTAATTGTCTGGGTGATTTAACACCACAGGAATGAGCAATGATCCCAACTTCTTTCACCATGTTTTTTGCATAGTTCATTACCCGGATTGCTTTATTTTCAGGGTTAAGACCTTTTTGTAATTTTTTATTATGCGTTGTTATACCAGTTGGACAGGTATTCTTATTACATTGCAATGCCTGGATACAACCCAGTGCAAACATAAAGCCACGTGCTGAAGTGATAAAGTCTGCACCCATGCAAAGTGCCCAGGCAACATCTGTAGGAGTGATTAACTTACCCGAACTGATTACTTTTATTCGATCACGTAGACCATGTTCATTTAATTTATCAATGAGTAAAGGCAAGCTTTCACGCAACGGCAAACCAACGTCATCCATTAACGGCATGGGCGCTGCTCCGGTACCACCATCGGCACTATCTACAGTTATAAAATCAGGCGCACTTTCAACACCGCGTTCCTTTATTTCGATAAATAAATTGTCTAACCAGCCATATGCACCGATAACTGTTTTAAACCCAACGGGTTTACCACTAACATTTCGAATTCGTTCGATTACGTCTAACAGGTCGGTATTACTATTAATATCAGTATGGCGGTTTGGACTAATCGCATCTGAACCTTCCGGGATACCACGTATGTTCGCAATTTCTTTGGTTACCTTGCCACCGGGTAATATGCCACCTTTGCCTGGCTTTGCTCCCTGACTCAGTTTTATTTCAAACATTTTGACTGCATCATGGGCCGCCACTTCCCTGATCCTATCGTCGTTTAAATTACCTTCGAGGTCACGAACACCATTCTTGGCTGTACCAATCTGAAAGACGATATCCGCACCACCTTCCAAATGATATGGTGATAACCCACCTTCACCGGTATTCATCCAACAACCTGCCATACGTGCACCTTTGGATAAGGCTAATACAGCCGGTTTGGAAATCGCGCCGTAACTCATACCTGAGATATTAAACAATGATGGTGTTGTATATGGTTTGTCAGTATGTGGTCCAATTGTTACCGGCACGGGCTCAACGGCATCCTTGCCCAGAGTAGGAAACGGACAGTTTACAAATAACACTGTTCCTGGTGGACTTAAGTCCCTGGATGAACCAAAGGCAATGGTATTATCAACATTCTTTGCAGCGCGATAGGCCCACGAACGTTGTGCCCGGTTGAAAGGCATTTCCTCACGATCCATTGCAAAGAAATATTGTCTGAAGAATTCTCCCAGATGTTCAAAATAATACCTGAAGTGACCGACGACAGGATAATTACGTCTTATTGCAGATTTTGTCTGAGTAATATCAAGCATAAAAACAATAATTATTACAAGAACTGCCAGTCCAATAATAAAAATAAATAAAGCGGCCATTACTTCCAAGAAAATAAACAGCCAATGCATGTCCTCAAACATATATTGTCCACCTGGTGTTATATTTTTTATTCTGCTTGCTTCACAAGCAAAGATACGATAGTTCTAATTGACTAATTAATCGTTTACCTGGTTCCTAATACAACATCTTTGGTTCGAAAGTCATTTAGTATTTCCAGACCACCCTGAATAACAATATCTGGATCAGGGTGATTGAGCTGTTCTGCGATAGAGATAAGAATTTCTTTACCGGACTTTTCATTATTATTAGTTAACTCTTCAATTAACTTTGCTGAAACCGGGTTTAATTCCATAAATCCCATCTCATAATTCCGATCACGATAAACAATTAAATAAGTTGGCAGATCCGGTTTCTCATCAGGGAGAAAATCCGGACTAAGCCTGTGAACCGGCCATTGATAAGCCAATGGTATAACTAATGGACTAAGTTGAGGTATGCCTTTTAGTAAATCACCTTCCTGATCAATTCCATCGAATGAAATTTGCCGTTGATCCAGCATTAACTGGGACTCAATCCATTCATAATGTGCTAACTCAAAATAGAATTCAGGATCATTGTCACTATCCCGTTCTGATTCCAGATAGTTTAGAAACTCGAGCGGCATTTTTGGAAAATACGGTGTATGGGAAATATGACGATTGACATAATCACGTATCATTTTGTGCCAATCATCGTTCCTGGTTATCTTTCGTAACACAGGAAAACTGTTTGCAATAAAACTTTCAATGTTGCGATAGATTAAATCCGCATAGATCGCTACACGTCGCTGTTCAATTCCTTCCGGGGCCGGTGCATTATCAGGATCACGCATATGCCTGGTGAAGGCATACTGGATATCTTTAAACGAATCAGGCTTTGTGTTGCTTTGTGATCTTGTCATCGTCTTCGACAGCAAAACTGGATTGAATAGATTTGATTTTATCTACTTCAATTAATAATTCTTCAAGGGGTGGTATGTTGAAGTCTCTCTCTAACAAAGTCGGGAATACGCCAAAATGTTCGTAGGCCTTTTCAAGCAGTGTCCAAACCGGATCTATTACATCTGCACCATGTGTGTCGACCCGGAGATCTTCTGCTTCATTATAATGTCCAGCGATATGTGCATAAGCAATTCGTTTGCCCGGTAATGCTTTCATATACTCTTCCGGATCGTAACGATGATTAATGCTATTCACATAGATATTATTTATATCTATTAGTAAATCGCAGTCCGCTTCTTCCAGGACTGCGTTAACAAATTCTATCTCTTGCATTTCCTGGCCGGGCGCAGCGTAATAGGAGACGTTTTCTATCGCCATACGTCGACCAATAATATCCTGAGTCTTTTTTATTCTATCTGATACATAGTTTACCGCTTCTTCGGTAAACGGGATGGGCATGAGATCATAGAGATGGCCATCATCGGCACAATAGCTTAGGTGTTCGCTATAACAACGTATGTTATGAGTATCGATAAATTGTCTGACTTTTCTCAAGAAAGGTTCATCAAGCGGTGCGGGACCACCAAGGTTCAGGGACAAACCATGACAAACAAAGGGAATCCTTTCATTTATAGATTTAAACAAATGACCATAACGCCCACCGACATCAATCCAGTTTTCGGGCGCAACTTCCATAAAGTCAACCTGGTCTGGAAAATGATTTGCGGCGGTACCAATAAAGGCCCGCCGCAAACCGAGACCCGTACCATGTACTGGGTAATTTTTTGTCATAATGACTGGATAAGTGTTTTTAGGTTATTAGCTGCCGCACTTACCTTCGCCACACTTACCTTCGCCGCCTTTATCGCCGCACTTACCTTCACCACATTTACCTTCGGCTTTCTTATCACCACACTTACCTTCGCCGCATTTACCTTCGCCGCCTTTATCACCACACTTGCCTTCGCCGCATTTACCTTCGCCGCATTTACCTTCACCATCACCATGTTCAGCAACCATATAACCATTACCGATTTGAGTAGCAGTAAAAGGATTATCAGCGGCATTTACAACAGGGCTTGCAGATAGCGAAATTGCAAACGTAGTTCCAAGCGCAACAGCTATAGGATTAAGTTTATTTTTATCTGACATCTTTCGTTCCTCCTGGAGGGTTGACAATAAAAATAATACCTTTCAGGTACTATCAGTTTGTTAAATTGTACAATTCAACGCTAAAGATATATTGAGATATAAATGGTTTCCTGGAAAAAATTACTAGACCCCTTTATATCCCTACACAGGTTAATTGACTAAGCCATGCTGGAAAAGTTTCTTTTTCAAACAAAAACCCTGTTAATGAAGTTAAATTATAAGTATATGAATTTAAAGAAAATTTAAGTCCCTTGTTAAATAATTCAGTTATTCATTTAGCGGGCGCATATGGGGAAACAGAATGATGTCCCGAATCGATGCGGAATCTGTTAGTAACATGACTAATCTATCGATACCAACACCCTCGCCCGCTGTTGGCGGTAAGCCATACTCCAGAGCAGTGATATAGTCATCATCATAATGCATAGCCTCTTTATCGCCTGCTTCCTTTTCTTCTACCTGTTTACGAAATCTTGCCGCCTGATCTTCCGGGTCGTTTAACTCGGAGAAACCATTGGCAATCTCACGGCCACCAATAAAGAATTCAAACCGATCTGTAATAAACGGATTTTCATCATTCTTTCTGGCCAGGGGTGAAACCTCGGTTGGGTATTCTGTGATAAATGTGGGTGACAAAAGATTTGATTCAACTGTCTTTTCAAATATCTCAATCTGGATCTTGCCAAGCCCAAAACTGTCTTCAACCGGGATATCCAGTTTATCAGCAACTTTTCTAATACTTTCCAACGATTCAAGATCAGTTGCTGATATTGAATCATTATGCTTAAGGATAGATTCAAACACCGTCATCCGTTCAAACGGTTCGGCTAAATCATAACTTTGTCCCTGATACTCTATAATATTGTTACTGTTAATAGACATTGTCATGTTACGTAACATATCTTCGGTCAGGTTCATTAACTCTTCATAACTCACGTAGGCTTGATAAAACTCGAGCATCGTAAATTCAGGATTATGTCTTGGTGATAAACCTTCATTACGAAAGCTTCGGTTTATCTCAAAAACTTTTTCAAATCCGCCGACTACCAGACGTTTCAAATAAAGTTCAGGTGCAATGCGCAAGAACAATTCCATATCGAGACTATTGTGATGGGTAATAAACGGCCGGGCTGTGGCACCTCCAGGTATGACATGCATCATCGGTGTCTCTACTTCCAGGAACCCATGTTCTTTTAAATAATCCCGAATGAAATCGATTACCTGTGATCTGACCTTAAAAGTTTTCCGTGTCTCTTCATTCATAATCAGATCAACATACCGTTGACGGTAACGCATTTCCTGATCAGTGAGACCATGAAATTTTTCCGGCAGGGGCTGTAAAGATTTGGTCAACAGGACGATTGAATTAACATGAATACTTAATTCGCCTTTATTCGTCTTCATCATTGTGCCTGTCGCACCAATGATGTCACCTATATCCCATTTCTTGAACTCTTCGTTATAGACACCTTCAGGTAAATCATCGCGACGCACATATATTTGTATCTGACCAGACATGTCCTGGATATGGGCAAACGATGCCTTACCCATGATACGACGCGTCATCATTCGGCCGGCTATTGAGACCTGAATTGATTCAGACTCCAACTCTTCCCTGGTTTTACCGCCATAGCCTTCTACTAAATCCCGAGCTAACGAGTCTCTTCTAAAATCGTTCCTGAAGGCATTACCAGACTCGCGTAATGCGTTCAATTGTTCGCGACGTTGCGCAATTAGATCATTCTCGTTATTTTCTGACATCTTGTACCACTGTAGTTATTTTTTTGTATTTAAAAAACCTGATTCTGAAGTGTGAAGCGTGAAAAGTGAAGCGTGAAAAGTAAAAACCTCAAATTCTTGCACTTGAATCTATTTTCGTTTCACTTTTCACCTTTCACTTACAAACCTGACTTTAAACTAGCCTCAATAAAGCGGTCCAGGTCACCATCAAGTACTGCCTGTGTGTTTCCCGTTTCCACGCCTGTTCGCAGGTCCTTAATGCGCGATTGATCCAGCACATAAGAACGAATCTGGCTGCCCCAACCTATATCTGCCTTGGAATCTTCCATGGCCTGCTTTTCTGAATTTAATTTCTGCATTTCCAGTTCGTATAATTTAGCCCGCAGCTGCTTCATTACATGATCTCTATTTTTATGTTGAGAGCGATCATTCTGACATTGAACCACAATACCGGATGGAATATGGGTTAACCTGACTGCAGAGTCGGTTTTATTGACATGTTGACCACCTGCTCCACTGGCACGGTAAGTATCGATACGAAGATCAGCCGGATTAATATCGATTTCTATACTGTCATCAATTTCCGGGGAGACAAATACCGAGGCAAATGATGTATGGCGCCGGTTACCGGAATCAAAAGGTGATTTTCTAACCAGTCTGTGCACGCCTGTCTCTGTCCGTAACCAACCGAATGCGTAATCACCAACATATTGAATAGTGGCACTCTTGATACCTGCAACTTCTCCGGGAGATACTTCTATGATTTCTGTCTTAAAACCGTGTTGTTCTCCCCAACGTAAATACATCCTTAATAACATATCAGCCCAATCCTGAGCTTCGGTTCCTCCAGAACCGGATTGAATATCCAGATAAGCATTATTCGCGTCCATTTCACCGGAAAACATACGGCGAAATTCAAGCTCGGCTAAATGTTGTTCGTGCTGATCAAGATCATTAACTACCGAGTTAACAGTCTCTTCATCACTTTCTTCTTCTGCGAGTTTTAACAGCTCAAGAGAATCATTTAGAGACTCCTCCAGTTTGGCTATTGTATTGACAACATTTTCAAGAGAGGCCCTTTCCTTACCTAATTCCTGGGCCTGTTCGGGATTGTTCCAGATATCTGGTTGCTCTAATTCTCTCTGTACCTCGATCAACCTTTCCGATTTCTGGTCGTACTCAAAGGTACCCCCTTAGCGCCGTGACGCGCTCCTGCATATCATTTATACGGTTTAGGAGTGGATTGATCTCGAGCATATTTAATATTACCTGAATAAAAAAAATTGCGCATTCTACTACAGGCCTATAAAGCTTGATAGTCACATGAATGAAAGAATCAGCGATGAAACAAACTTGATACAGATGAAGAATTAACTACTTTTTTGAATCCATCTGATTTGGGTTTCGCATTAAAAAAGTAATACACTCATGGGCAGGTACAGGTTTGCCTAAAGATAAGTTTGCATCTTTACTCTGATTTACATCTTCTACTAAAGCGCTTCCTGCGATTTCCAGTGCCGCATACTTTGGCGCTAAATCTGAACATTAGAGCGGTTCAATGTATTCCATAACCAACTGGAGCGTCCTGTTGCCACGAAATTCATTGATGCACAGACGGTAAGTGGAGCGAATCTGTTCAGGGTTAAATGGCCAATCTTCATCAGTAGTATTAAAGGCAATCGCATCCAGTACTTTTTCATTATCTGATTGTAGCTTCAATTTCAGGTGATTATTCCCGACGATACGACGATCCAATATTTTGAATTGTCCTTCAAACAAAGGTTCTGGAAACGCTTGACCCCACGGGCCCGCTTCCTGAATGGCATGAGCCAGTTGTAAAGTGAGATCATTGGCTGATAACTCGCCATCGGTAATATATTCATCACAAATATCTTCTGAAAAAATCCCCTGGCCTAGCATTTTATTAAAACAGCTTGAAAACTTTTCAAAATTTGATGCATGTATCGTCAACCCGGCAGCCATGGCATGCCCGCCGAAGGTCAGGATTAAATCGGGATAATGCCGGGTGATCTCTTCCAATAGATCACGGATATGTAAACCGTTTATTGAGCGTGCAGATCCTTTTATGATTTCATTGCTTTCATTTGCGAATGCTATAACCGGCCGATTAAATGTTTCTTTGACTTTGGCTGCTAGTATACCAATGACACCCTGGTGCCAATCAGGGTTATATAAACTAATACCATGTGGTATCTCTCCCGATGCACTCTTTAAAATTTTATTCAATTCATTTGATGCCTGTTCCTGCATTTCACCCTGTATTTGTCGACGTTCCTGATTAAGTTCATCAAGTTTTTCTGCGATTTCTTTTGCAACCTGTTTATCATCTGTCAATAGACATTCTATACCCAACGACATATCCGTTAAGCGACCCGCTGCATTCAACCTGGGTGCAACAGAAAATCCCAAATCACTTGCAGTCAACGTTGGTAATGAACGTCCCGCTTGATTTAATAACGCAGATATTCCAACGATGCATTTGTTATGTTTAATAAGTTTTAATCCATACGCGACCATGATCCGATTATTTTTATCAAGCGGGACAACATCTGCAATTGTGCCTAAAGCAACCAGATCCAGTAACTGCGCCAGATTCGGTTCAGTTATTCCATTTTGTTCAAACCATTTCTGTTCTCTTAAACCTGCCCGCAATGCCAACAACATATAAAATACCACCCCGACTCCAGCCAGGTTTTTGCTTGGAAATTCGTCACCAGATAGTTGCGGGTTAATAATGGCATCGGCCTCTGGTAACGATTCACCAGGTAAATGATGATCAGTAATTAAAACCTTTAAACCATTTTGTTTTGCATGCTTAACACCTTCTATACTTGAAATACCATTATCAACAGTAATTATTAAATCCGGATCATAGTCCAGCGCAACATCAACAATTTCAGGGGTTAATCCATACCCATATTCAAAGCGGTTTGGTACAACATAAACAATATCTTCCACGCCCATCATGGATAGACCGCGAATGGCCAGTGCGCAACTTGTTGCTCCATCGGCATCAAAGTCAGCGACAATTAATAGTCGTTTTTTCTGATCGATCATCTCTTGCAATATAGCTACTGCTGAATCGATCCCTTTGAGTGAGTGAAAAGGTATTAATCCGGCAAGTGAATAGTCCAATTCTTCCGTACTTAAAACATTTCTTGACGCAAAGATACGTCTTAAAACAGGATGAATATCTTCAGGAAGGTTGATCTCGTCAGGAACAGGCCGACGTATTATCTTTTTTGATATCACAGTGTCTTACTTTGTCTTACTTTTAAATGAATACAGTGTTTTTGTTTTTTTCCAGAATTTAAAGCGGGAAACTTTTTCTAAAATAATTGATTCTTTTGTCGTTTTTATATTTAACTGATCCAAGTCACTCCCTTTAAGTGCATTTACCAGTGGTTTAAACCAGTTTTCTTCATATTGCATTAAGGCCTCTAACCACCCTTCCAAATCATGATAATAACTATAATTTTGAAATGCATTTATAACGATTAACCCATTAAAACTGGTCCCGGTCTTTTCAATTTCATTATAATTCTCCGGCAATTCGGTAAACGGTGTTGCAGCAATCATGGCCAGGCCTTTTGCCAACATCTCGTCACTACTAATAAATGACCACTGACGATCAATGATCTTCGGTAATTCACCATAGCCCCAGAACCAGACACTGTTAATTGGTAATGCCTTTTCCTGTTCACGTCTTTGATTAACATCCGAATTATGCAGGGTCATCTGAATATCGTTCATCAACTGGATTAAATTAATACGATCATCGCCAATTGGCATAAACGGTAAAATATCCTGACCGACGATTGAATCAAGTGGCGTTGTTTCAAATTCCAGTCCGGCATTCATTTTCAAATACCATCGATAAGGTACCGGCACTTCTAATTCAAGCTCGTAAGGCTTCAATAAAAAATTAATATCTGCTGCCAAAGCCAATGCATCACGTTGATTTAAAATAAACCGGTTATTGTCGATCAAGATCAAACCATCACGATCTGCACTGACATGAACAGGATCGGCACGCAACCAGAAACCATCAGGATGCTGATTATCATCACTTAAACGTGATACGGCAGCGATTGGGAGATCAGACTCATTATTCTGATTTAAACCAAATAATTGACATAGACCATAACTCGGTGACAGTTCATTATGCGATTGATACTCAGCTCTTGACAAAAGCCAGTTTAGGCAAGGCAGGTCTGGTAAATCATCAGGATGAATCGCAATGTCCGGACCAAATAAACCTGGAATATAGACCGTTAAATTACGCATGCATAATCATCCCGCTAATGACATGATGATTTTCCATTAATAATGAGATGCATTAACCATCTCATTTGTAGCATTACATATTTTCCAGTATTGCTGATTTAACTTGTCCCAATTCTGCTTCTACCTTAACAACAGGAGCAGTGCTTTGTTTAATCGCCGTATCGGGATCTTTTAAACCATGTCCGGTCAAGGTACAAACAATGCAACTATTTTCCGGGATCTTTCCCGATTGGATATCTCGCATTGCACCGGCTAATGATGTTGCAGAGGCTGGTTCACAAAATACACCTTCTTTTTCTGCAAGAAGTTTTTGTGTGGCAAGTATCTCTTTATCTGTACACTCATCAAACCAGCCACCTGATTCTTCGTGAACCTTCCAGGCATAATCCCAGGATTGTGGATGACCGATTCGAATTGCAGTCGCGATGGTTTCCGGATTATCTACCATTTCACCACGAAGAAAAGGTGCCGAACCACTGGCCTGGTAGCCTAGCATAGTTGGAACTTTTTCTGTGACAGATGATTTGTCATATTCTTCCAAAGTATCATTATAAAAATAGTCACTTAATTTACCTGCATATTCACTGTAACCAATCCAATGTGCGGTAATATTGCCGGCGTTACCTACCGGTAAACAATGAAAGTCTGGTGCCCTGCCCAGTTCCTCAATGATTTCATAGGCGGCTGTTTTTTGTCCTTGTAATCGGTAGGGATTTATTGAATTAACGATCGTAACGGGTGCTTCATCTGCAACTTCTTTTACCAAACGCATGCCATCATCAAAATTCCCCTTGATCTGAATAACAACTGCACCTTCCATCATGGCTTGTGCGAGTTTTCCCTGTGCAATCTTGCCATCAGGAATTAATACAAAAGCCGTAATACCAGCACGGGCTGCATAGGCAGCAGCGGAGGCAGAAGTATTTCCGGTCGAGGCACAGATGATCGCCTTTGAACCCTTCTCTACCGCTTTTGTGACAGCCATTGTCATGCCGCGGTCCTTGAATGAACCGGTCGGGTTTAAGCCTTCATACTTTACATAGATATCAACATTCTTACCTAGCGAGTCAGGAATATTATGTAGTTTAATTAATGGTGTATTACCTTCACCTAAACTTATTAATCTGGTGTCATCATGTACCGGTAAACGATCACGATAACGTTCTATTAATCCGGTATATCTTTGTCGAAATGTCACAACATTTCTCCGTGAAACGTGAGAAGTTTCTTATAGCCAATGTTCATTTCCATATCGTTGTACACTTCACTTAAGACTTTCCATGCGAATGCGCATGACTTGACCTTTAATCGCATCCAGTTGCTCTATCTTTGCAATCGCATTATTCATATTTTTCTCTTTTATTCTTTGTGTCAGGAAAATAATAGGAACATGCGATGCACCTTCTGCAGGCTCTTTTTGCAATATCGCTTCAATACTTATTTCTGAGTCACCTAATATTTGAGTGACTTCCGCCAAAACGCCGGGTCGATCTACAGCATTCATGCGCAAGTAATACGCTGTTTCAATTTCTTCCATTGGCAGGATATTAATGTCAGATAAAGCATCCGGTTGAAATGCCAGGTGTGGAACACGATTCTCCGGATCTGTGGTTAATGCACGTACAACGTCAACGACATCGGCTACAACAGCAGAAGCCGTTGGTTCAGATCCTGCACCGGCACCATAATATAAAGTTGGTCCCACAGCATCACTCTTAACCAATACCGCATTCATCACACCATCAACATTGGCAATTAAACGACGTTCCGGAATTAATGTTGGATGAACACGTTGTTCAACACCGCCATTTATTTTACGCGTTATTCCAATATGTTTGATCCGGTAACCGAGTTCACCCGCATACTGCACATCCTGTTGTTCAATTTTTGTGATACCTTCGGTATATGTTTTATCAAACTGCAACGGCATACCGAATGCGATAGAACCAAGAATTGTTAATTTATGTGCTGCATCGATACCTTCAATATCAAATGTTGGATCGGCTTCGGCATAACCTAATGCTTGTGCCTCTTTAAGTACATTTTCAAAGTCGCGTCCCTTGTCACGCATTTCCGTCAGTATATAGTTACCGGTACCGTTAATAATTCCGGCGATCCATTCTATTTGATTCGCAGCCAAACCTTCACGTACTGCTTTGATTATAGGAATACCGCCGGCTACGGCCGCTTCAAATGCAACAGTAACACCTTTCTCCTGCGCAGCAGAAAAGATTTCATTACCATGTAAAGCAATGAGTGCCTTGTTAGCCGTGACAACATGCTTACCATTTTCTATGGCTTTTAATACCAGTTCCTTTGCTGGTGAATAACCACCAATCAATTCAATAATTATTTCTACATCAGGATTATCGACAACAGCAAAGGCGTCATCAGAAATAGTATCGACCTGATCCAGACCTTGAATCAAATCTGGATCGTATTCTTTCGCTGCTGCATGTGTAATCCTGATCCCACGCCCTGCGCGACGTGCAATCTCAACTGCGTTACGTGTTAAGACACTGACAGTTCCACCACCGACAGTACCTAAACCAAGTAGTCCTATTTTTACAGGTTCCATTTTTAATTTTCTTTCTCTATATATTTATACATTAAGTAATTCGTTTTGATCGATTGTCTAGTCTCCGTCTACGGACTCTGTCACCTCTTCTTCATCCTGTTCCGTTTTCTCTTCTCTTAACATTACACGGATAGATCGAATCGCCTGACGAGTACGATGTTCATTTTCGATCAATGCAAAGCGTAAATAATTATCCCCATAACTACCAAAGCCAATACCTGGTGACGCTGCTACCTTTGCTTCAATTAATAATTTCTTTGAAAATTCGAGTGACCCCATTTTTTTATATTGTTCAGGTATCGGTACCCAAACAAACATTGTTCCTTTTGGTTTTTCAACCCTCCAACCTGCTGAATTAAGACCATCACATAACACATCACGTCGACTTCGATACATATCGCGTATATCAGCAACACATTGCTGATCTTCTTCAAGTGCAGTAATTGCAGCAATTTGAATTGGAATAAACGTCCCGTAATCCAGATAAGATTTTATTCTGGCAAGCGCGTTAACTAATACAGGATTACCCACCATAAACCCTACACGCCAACCCGGCATATTGTAACTTTTAGACATGGAAAAAAACTCAACGGCGATATCCTTTGCACCGGGGACTTGTAATATGGAGGGTGCGGTGTAACCATCAAAGACGATATCAGCATAAGCCAGATCCTGAATGACCCAGATCTCATGCTCTCGTGCTATTTCTATGATCTTTTCAAAAAAGTCCAGTTCGACACATTGTGTTGTTGGATTACTTGGAAAATTAATCAACAGCATCTTCGGCTTCGGCCAGGAATCGCGTATTGCCTTTTCTAACTCTTCAAAAAAATCGATATCCGGACCAATTGGTACATGGCGTACATCTGCACCGGCGATGACAAACCCAAATGGATGGATTGGATAAGCCGGATTCGGGACTAAAACTGCATCTCCACGATCACATACCGCTATTGCAAGGTGTGCCAGCCCCTCTTTTGAACCCAGGGTCACGATTGCTTCGGATTCAGGATCAAGTTCGACGTCATAACGCGTCCTGTACCAATTACATATCGCACGACGTAATCGGGGTATCCCACGGGAAATTGAATAACGATGGGTATTGTCTCTTTTCGATGCCTCAACCAACTTATCGACAATATGCATGGGGGTCGGCTGGTCAGGGTTGCCCATACCAAAATCAATAATATCCTCGCCACGATGGCGAGCATCCATCTTCAATTCATTGACAATATTGAAAACGTAGGGAGGTAAGCGATTAATACGTGCGAATTCTTCGTTCAATTTCGACTTTAAACCTTTAAAAAAGCGGAGATTATACGGTATACACCAATATCGATACAGAATTGTTTAATTCTATCTGGAGCCCTTCCTGTCCCGTATAATCGGATAATGATTAATGCTGCTGTTATCCAAATGGTATCAACCGATAGTGTTGAAGAAAATCTTGAAGTAAGCCGAAATTTGATCGAAGAAGCTGTTTCCAATAACGCATCTTTTATCTCCCTGCCGGAAAACTTTCCATTTATGGGTAAGGAAGATATTGATCGACTTGAAATATCAGAACCACTAAATAATGGCCCCTTACAATCGTTTCTTTCCGGGCAAGCCAGTAAACACAGGATTTGGTTGTTGGGCGGTACTATACCAATTCAGTCCAATAGTCCCGATAAGGTCTTTGCAGCGAGTTTTTTGTACAACCCTGATGGTAAATGTATTGCACATTACAACAAAATTCATTTATTTGATGTACTTGTTAACGAAGCAACAGATGAATCGTATATGGAATCGAATACTTTCGAGGCCGGCGATAAGCCGGTTGTTGTAAAAACAGATTTTGCTAATGTTGGCTTATCGATTTGCTACGACTTGCGTTTCCCTGAACTTTACAGAAAGATGCACAATAGTAACGTACAAATCATTACCGCACCTTCGGCATTCACGGCAACTACCGGAGAAGCACACTGGGAATCCTTAATCAGGGCCCGGGCTATTGAAAATATGTGTTATGTCATTGCGCCTAACCAGGGTGGTACACATGTTAATGAACGCCAAACCTGGGGACATAGTATGATTGTTGATCCCTGGGGTAATATCCTGGCACAGCTTGAATCGGGGCCAGGTATAGCAGTCGCAGAGATTGATCTTGAGCAACAAGCCAGACTTCGTAATTCATTCCCAGCATTACAACATATAAAGATTTAAACTAAACTTATTAGTTATTCACTATAAACAGCATTAATATTTTAAATTACCTATAAATGATAAAAACTGAATTCTAATTATTATAAACTGTCAATCTAATATGACTAATGCGCTAAAAATTGCCGAGTCCAATCTACTTACTAATCGCGGTTTGGAAATTGATGACGTTCAAAATACTTTGGACCATGTCATGCTTTCTTCAATTGATCAGGCTGATTTATATTTTCAATCGTCTTATTCCGAATCCTGGGTATTGGAGGATGGAATTGTTAGAGAGGGTTCTCATAATATTGATCAAGGCGTAGGTGTGAGGGCTATCAGTGGAGAAAAAACCGGTTTTGCCTATTCAGATGAAATTATTCTTCCGGCATTAACCCAGGCGGCTTCTGCTGCAAGATCTATTGCCAGTCATGGTGATAATGGCCATCTTCAGGCATGGCATAAAACCAACACACCTGTACTTTATAGTGATGTTAACCCTATTGATTCAATAAATGCTGAAGAAAAGGTAAATCTGTTAAAACAGCTTGATCAAGCAGCACGTAAAAAAGACACCAGGGTTAAACAGGTTATGATCGGTTTAACCGGTTCGCAATCCACAATACTCGTCGCTAACAGCGAAGGCATGCTTACTGGAGATGTGCGGCCATTAGTAAGATTAAATGTTAATGTTATTGTTGAAGAAAATGGGCGCATTGAAAAAGGTGGTTCCGGCGGTGGTGGTCGTTTTGGTTATGAATATTTTTTAACTGATGATATGGCAATGTCTTATGTTAATGAAGCTATCGAGCAGGCTTTAATTAACCTTGAGTCAGTCGCTGCACCTGCAGGCAGCATGCCTGTAGTACTTGGCCCGGGTTGGCCAGGCATTTTGTTACATGAAGCTATTGGCCATGGTCTTGAAGGAGATTTTAATCGTAAACAAACTTCTGCGTTTTCCGGGCGCATTGGCGAACGCGTTGCATCTCCCGAGGTTACTGTTGTAGATGACGGTACAATTGAAAACCGCCGGGGATCATTAAACGTTGACGATGAAGGCACTCCGACTTCTTCAACAACATTAATTGAACGCGGAATATTAAAAGCTTATATGCAGGACAAACACAATGCACGTTTAATGGGAGTTGCACCTACCGGTAATGGACGCCGTGAATCCTATGCACATTTGCCAATGCCGCGTATGACCAATACCTATATGCTTAATGGTCAACACAATCCGGAAGATATTATTGCGTCAGTTGATAACGGCATCTATGCAGTACAATTTGGCGGTGGTCAGGTTGATATCACTAATGGCAAATTTGTTTTTAGTGCCAGTCAGGCCTACAAGATTGAAAACGGTAAAATTACATCACCTGTTAAAGGAGCTACGATTATTGGCAATGGACCAGATGTTTTAACTCGTGTCAGTATGGTCGGCAATGATATGGCTTTAGATTCAGGTATAGGTACATGTGGCAAGGATGGACAATCTGTCCCGGTTGGTGTGGGACAACCGACAATACGAATTGATGATATTACCGTTGGTGGAACGAGTACCTAATTATTTTTTTGTAATCCCATCCACGCAATAACAACACCAAATGCACTTAATAGTGCAGCAAATAGAAAAGTCTGCATTGAACCTATTGAGTCCCAAAGATATCCACTGATTAAACTTCCTAATGCTAAACCAGCACCAAAACTAATACTACTATAGAGAGCCTGACCTCTCCCCTGATGCTGATCTTTAAATTCCTTATGAATATATTGAATCGCAACGGCATGATAAACACCAAAACTTGCCGCGTGCAAACTTTGAGCTATTAATAAAATAAAAACATTGTCCACAAACCATGCGATTAATAGCCAACGTATAGTCGTCAGGATTAATGTTGATATCATTAGAAGACGTAAATTATATTTGCTAATTACACGATGAATAAATACATAAATAATTACCTCGGCCAGTACTCCCAGTGCCCATGCTGTTCCTATAAAACTGTTTGAATATTTGTGTTCTTCAAGATAAATGGAAAAAAACGTGTAATACGGACCGTGACTGGCCTGCACAAGAAAACAAACTATTAGTAACGCAATGACATGTCGTTTAAAAATTATTGATTTAAAACTGGCATCGTTATTTATATCATTCGATGATGAAATTTCCGGGATAAATAAACTATGTATCCAGACCAAACACATTGAACCAATTAATATCGGTAATAAAAACTTTATAGGGTTTTGATCAAAAAATTGCCCTAAAGCGAGAACTGCGATAATAAAACTTATTGAGCCCCAGATTCTTACAACAGTATAACTATTACTTTCGTCTCCCAGATGGGAAAGTGTTACTGCTTCTATTTGGGGTAATGCTGCACTCCAAAATATAGAAAAGATAAAGAGAATAATAAACAGCGTCCAAAAATCATTATAAAAAAGTACGAAACAGAAAGATAACATTGAAAATAAAGACGTATAACGAATAATCTGTATTCGTTTACCGGTATGATCAACAACCCAACCCCAGATAAAAGATGAAAAGATCTTTGTAACAACAACAATTGCAGAAAGTATACCGATCGCTTCAGCATCCATTCCCAGTGACTTCAGGTATAACGACCAGTACGGCATAAAACCGCCGACTGTTATAAAAAAAAGAAAATAGAACCCTGACAGCCGCCAGTACGGCACTCCCTGCCAATTAGTCTTCAACATTTAAATATTGCTAAAAAATAGAGATTTTGTTTGAGAATGCGGCGCAGGGTTTTTGAGAAGCGGAGTTAACAGAAACAGTTAATGAGCATCGCAAAAAACGCTGCAACAATATTATCGGACAAAATATCATTTTTTAGTTGGGGGAATAGTAGGTGTTTCAGATTCAACATCAGCACACTGTGCACGATGTCTTAGCGCATGATCCATTAAGACCAAGGCTAACATTGCTTCAGCGATAGGTGTTGCACGGATGCCAACACAAGGATCATGCCGGCCTTTAGTAACAACCTCAGTTGCTTCTCCAGATTTATCAATAGTCTTACCCGGCAAACGAATACTTGAAGTGGGCTTAAGTGCAATACTGACAAGGATATCCTGGCCTGAAGAAATTCCACCCAATACACCACCGGCATTGTTTCCAATAAATCCTTCCGGAGTCATTTCATCACGGTGCTCGGTTCCTTTATGTTCAACACAATTAAACCCTGCACCAAGTTCAACACCTTTAACGGCATTGATACTCATCATCGCTTTGGCAATATCCGCATCTAACCGATCAAAGATAGGTTCGCCCAAACCTACCGGAACATTTTCTGCAACAACATTAATTCGTGCCCCAATAGATTCACCCTCTTTTCTTAATGCATCCATATATTCATCTAATTCAGTAACACGATCAGGATCGGGACAGAAGAAGGCATTATTTTCCACCTCACCCCAATCCTTGTGTTCAATGCTTATCGAACCCAATTGCGAAAGATAACCACGGATGATTAGACCAAACTTTTCCTTTAAATACTTTTTTGCTATCGCACCGGCTGCAACACGCATACAAGTCTCACGGGCAGAAGCACGACCACCACCTCGATAGTCCCGACGTCCATATTTTTGTTGGTAAGTATAATCGGCATGTCCAGGCCGAAACATGTCTTTAATATTTCCATAATCCCTGGATTTTTGATCTTCGTTTTCTATTAACAGGCCTATCGGTGTACCTGTAGTGACTCCCTCAAATACACCCGACATAATTTTAACAGCATCTGATTCTTTTCTTTGCGTCACATGCCTTGATTGTCCCGGTTTACGTCGATCCAGATCATGCTGCATATCAGCTTCTGCCAGCTCTAATCCAGGTGGACAACCATCGACCACACAAATATAACCGGGGCCATGGCTCTCACCGGCACTGGTAACTGTGAAGATTTTTCCGAATGTATTTCCTGACATGGCGCGCTATTGTATACGGGAACGACCATATCGTACATGTCGAACTATTAATAAGCACATTGAGTCTATTATTGTATTTACAAATATATTTACCTATAAATAAGCCATCATGAAACGCATACTTTTTATATTACTGCTATTTTCAGTAACGCCTTCGATCAAGGCAGATGTCCTCGATATGCGTCTGGTGAATATTTCAGGTACAGATGAACCAATGAGTGATTACATTGGTAAAGGGAAATGGGTTGTGGTAAATGTCTGGAGCCCAAGCTGTAGCGCTTGCGTTATCGAGCTACCGACAATCAAAACATTTATTGAAAGAAACCCGAATATCCCTGTAGTAGGAATCACATTGGATTTTCCAAGTTTTGCTTATGGGAAACTTGATGTGTTACAGGATTTTGTTAGGGAAAATCCGCTGGATTATCCCTTATTTCTAGCCGATATAAACCAGGCATCGGAATTGATCGGACGTTGGTTGGTAGGGATTCCACTCATTGCAATCTATCACCCTGATGGCCGACCACTTGTGCGTTGGCCGGGTATTGTTGAAATCGATCAAATTGAAGACTATATAAAAAACTACAAAGAAGAATCAGACCCTTTATCTATTGATTTTGAATAAATAATATTACATTAAGCACTACTTACTTTCTGTTCTCGCTCTGACTCATCCAATTGTTCAATAACAAACTTTAGAATTCCTTCATAATCCAGACCTGCATCACGCAGCATATCATCTCTGGAACCGTGCTGAATTAATCTATCAGGTAATCCATAATTAGTAATCCGTTGTTCTATACCATGCTCAGCAATTACCTCATTAACCGCCGCACCCGCCCCGCCCTGTACGACATTTTCTTCAACAGTAATGATTAATTCATGTTCACCACACATATCAAGTATCAACATTTCATCTATTGGCTTTACAAAACGCATATTAACCAAACTTGTATCCAGTTCTTCAGCAATTCGTTCACACGGTTCAACCATTGTTCCAAAAGCAAGAATCGCAATATTTTTCCCTCTTCGCCTCACCTCACCTTTACCAACAGGTAATGCTGTTATCTCTTGCTGTACTTCTACACCAGGACCTGTACCACGTGGATAACGAACTGCTGCGGGTTGGTCAAGTTGAAAACCCGTATATAACATCTGCCGACATTCATTTTCATCTGCAGGTGCCATTACAACCATATTTGGCAAGCAGCGCATAAAACTCAGGTCATAAGCACCATTATGTGTAGGACCATCGGCACCCACACAACCGGCACGATCTATGGCAAATAGAACAGGTAAATTTTGCACAACGACATCATGTATTAATTGATCATAAGCACGTTGTAAAAACGTGGAGTAGATAGCTACTACCGGTTTTAAGCCATCACAGGCCATTCCAGCTGCAACAGCAACACTATGTTGCTCGGCAATAGCAACATCAAAATATTTATCCGGATGTTCTTTTTCAAAACGTACAAGCCCTGACCCTTCCCGCATTGCCGGCGTAATAGCTGCAAAACGATGATCCTGATTAGCCATATCACAAGCCCAATCACCAAATACTTTACTATAAGTTGGAGCTACTGATGGCTTGGTTGATGGAATAATACCTTTATGTGGATCAAATGGTGTCACACCATGATATTTAACCGGATCGTCTTCCGCTGGAGCATAGCCTTTACCTTTTTTAGTAATAATATGTAAAAACTGTGGTCCATCGAGTTCCTTTATATTTTTCAACATGCTGATGAGTACCGGCAGGTCGTGTCCATCAACCGGACCGATATAATTAAAACCAAATTCTTCGAATAATGTTCCTGGAACTATTAAACCTTTAACGTGTTCTTCGGCACGTTTCGCTATCTCAAGGGCATTAGGAATATTTGATAATACTTTTTTACTGCCTTTGCGAACGCTGGAATAGATCTTTCCTGATAATAATTGTGCAAAACGATTTGATAATGCGCCAACATTGGGTGAAATAGACATATTGTTATCATTCAAAATAACCAGTAGGTCACTATGTTGAGCACCAGCATGGTTCAAGGCTTCAAAAGCCATACCGGCTGTTAAACCACCATCACCGATTATTGCGACACATTTACGATCAGAACCGGTACGCGCAGCCGCTATTGACATCCCCAGTGCAGCCGCTATTGATGTACTTGAATGACCAACACCAAAAGTATCGTATTCACTTTCATCACGTTTTGGAAATGGTGCCAATCCATCCCATTGACGAATAGTATGTAGTTTATCTTTTCTACCCGTCAGTATTTTATGAATATAGGCTTGATGTCCCACATCCCAGACCAGGCGGTCTTCAGGTGTATTGTATAAATAATGCAGGGCCACAGTGAGCTCTGCAGCTCCCAGGCTGGCTGCAAAGTGTCCCCCACTTTTACTTACCGAATGCAATAAAAAAAGCCTGAGTTCCTCAACAACCTGTACTAATTGTGACTCGGGAAGTCTTCTTAAATCTGCAGGACAATTTATTTGGTCAAGAAGTGGTGTGTTTATATCGTTATTCATCACTTATAGACTGAAAAAGATGACATTATGAATAGTGCCCAGGCACCATGCAAGAAGAACGCGTAATTAGATTCTGAATGCTGTTTGGATAAGAATAATTCTAATTTATCGGGACACGGGCTGTACATTTACCTATACATCACTTAATCTAACGGGCTATCAAAAAATCATCAAAAACTGACAAAATTTCAATTATTTCAATAATCTGGAGCCTTTTTTATGGGAGTGCCTTTAATACAGCAGTACCGGGTAGGTAAATATATCCTGGGGAAAAAGTTACGTGGTGAAAAAAAGTACCCGTTAGTCTTGATGCTGGAACCTTTATTCCGTTGTAATCTGGCTTGTGCTGGCTGTGGCAAGATTGACTATCCAAAAGAAATTCTTGATAAACGTCTTAGTTACGAAGAATGCATGCATGCCATCGATGAGTGTGGTACACCTGTCGTTTCTATCGCAGGAGGTGAACCATTGATCCATAAGGAAATGAATCAAATTGTGAACGGCTTTATTGAACGTAAAAAATTCGTTTATCTATGCACAAACGCCTTGTTGTTAAAAAAACATATCGATGAATATACACCTTCCCCTTATCTGACTTTCTCTATTCACCTTGATGGTAATCGAGAACGGCACGATGCTTCTGTCTGCCTTGATGGGGTATTTGATAAATGTATCAAAGTCATCAAATTAGCTCGTGAAAAAGGCTTTAGAGTCACAATTAACTGCACTCTGTTTCAGGGAGAGACTGCTGATGAAATAGCAGAATTTATGGATATGGCAATGGAGTTAGGTGTAGAAGGCGTCACTATTTCACCGGGATACAGTTATGAACGTGCACCTAAACAGGATGTGTTTTTGAAAAAACGCGAGAGTAAGCAGCTTTTCCGTGACGTTTTTAAACTGGGTATCGGTAAAAAGTGGCGTTTTAACCAATCATCTCTTTATCTGGATTTTCTTGCAGGCAACCA
Source organism: Gammaproteobacteria bacterium (assembly GCA_028281365.1). Lineage (GTDB taxonomy): Bacteria > Pseudomonadota > Gammaproteobacteria > Eutrophobiales > Eutrophobiaceae > JANQJZ01. The sequence goes on from JANQJZ010000041.1 coordinate 30,927, forward strand.
AACATATGAATGCACTCCATGGGGCAACCCTACGCGCAACGTTTTTGGCTGGCAAAAACCCTGTTACTTATTAGTTGGTGAAGGTTATGCACCAACCTTTTCTGCTTTAATGAAGGAAACTGAATGGCAAAACTATGGTACAGGTCGAAATCCAAAATGTGCCAATTGCATGGTTCATTGTGGTTATGAAGCTACAGCAGTCAATGACACAGTGAATCATCCGCTAAAAGCACTTAAGGTATTTTTAAACGGACCTAAAACAGAAGGAGAAATGGCACCTGAATTACCTGTATTGTATGATGATGATGTGGTAAGTAAACCCAGGTTAGTTGCCGAAATTAAACCAATCAGTAGCTGCGGAAGTAATAAACAAGTCGCTTAATGGATATTACATTCCTGACATTTTTGTCAGGGTTACTCATCTGGTTAGCAATTCTCATCTTCCCTTGGCGTCCCTGGAGTACGCGTGAATCACTTGATAGTCAATCAGAACTGAGATTGGATCTGTCTGATGTAACTGTACTTATCCCTGCCAGGAACGAAGCATTAAATATTATCCAAACACTTTCGGCACTAAAAGATCAAGGTAATAACCTAAGCGTTGTAATAGTTGATGATCAGTCAACTGATAATACTATCCCGTTAGCTGAATCTGCTAAACTTGATAATTTATTAATCATAAAAGGTAGTGAGTTACCTGAGGGTTGGAGCGGTAAACTTTGGGCTCTTGAACAAGGCAGGCAATATGTAAAAACATCTTATCTCTTGTTATTAGATGCGGATATTCTGCTACAACCCGGACTTGTCTCAACCTTACTAAAAAATGCGCAACAAAATAGCCTGCAAATGATTTCATTAATGGCGCATCTGAAGATGCAATTCTTTTGGGAAAAATTATTAATGCCTGCGTTTATTTTCTTTTTTAAATTGTTATATCCATTTCATCTTTCAAACAACCCCAGGTATCCAATTGCCGCTGCTGCTGGAGGCTGCATCCTGCTTGAAAAAAATATTATTGACGAATTAGGTGGTTTCGCTTGTATCAAGGATGCTTTGATTGATGATTGTTCCCTGGCAAAAAAAATTAAACAAAAGGGTTTTAATACGTGGATTGGCTTAACCCATTCAGCAATAAGCATTCGAAATTACAAAACCCTCTCATCCATTTGGAAAATGGTTGCAAGGACAGCATACACACAATTAGCATATTCACCGTTCCTTCTGCTGACCTGTACTATATTAATGTTGTTCGCTTTTGTACTACCATTGCTGGCATTATTACAAATGGGGAATGTTATTGTGGTTTTAGGTTTAGTGACTATTCTCTTACAGACAATATGTTACCTACCAACCTTACAATATTATTCAATGTCACCAATTTACGCAGTTTGCTTGCCTTTAATAGGTATTCTTTATTTAATAATGACCTGGACTTCGGCCATAAATTATTATTTCGGGAGAGGTGCCAGCTGGAAAGGACGTCATTATCAATAAAAATCTGCAACATTTTTGGCAAACGGGTATCTAACTTTTTGACATTAGAATATGCTAAACAGATAGGCTGTAATAAATGACTGGAATTCACATGACAAAAATTATTTTGCGAAAGGTATGTCTTGGACTAATTGTAATACTGACCAGCACAGTCGCAACGGCTGAAACTGAAAACGACCCATCAATTGTAATACCGGTTAACGAATTACACCAAAGCCTGCTTACTATAATGCAGAATGCTGAATCATCCAGTTTTGATGAACGCTATAAACTCATGGAAAAGACAATAAATGATACCTTTGAAACACCAATAATTTCCCGAGTAATTCTGGGAAGGTACTGGAAATCCCTGGATGAACAACAACAAACCGATTTCATTAATCTGTTTAATCGGTTAACAATTTCAACTTATGTTAATCGGTTTGATTCATATAACAATCAGAGTTTTAAAACACTATCTATTGAACCGATGAAGAAAAATCGCTTTATGGTCAAGACAGAATTGATATCTGAAGAAAAAACCGTTTCTTTGAATTATATTTTACAAAATATTGATGATCAGTGGAAAATAATCAGCGTCATTGCTAATGGTGTCAACGATCTTTCCCTGAAACGGGCCGAATATTCTTCTGTCATAAAAGACCGGGGATACAGCGCTCTAATTGCGAGCATCGAAGAAAAAATCAGTGACTTACATCCCAAAAACTAAATAGTCACAATATTAAAATTGTCTCATTGATTAAGGTATGTCAATATTTGCCCGATACGCTTTAAAAGTACAGTTTCAAATGAGAGGGAAAAAATGATTGGACGGCAGCTTTACAGGTTATCAAAATATTTGTTAATAGTTGGTTTACTGCTGGTTGCCACAGGATGTGCAACTACACAGACTGCTGATGGTGAAATTAACGAAGACCCTATCGAGCCGACTAACCGTGTCTTTTTTAATATTAACGAGACTCTGGATAAACATTTCTTAAAACCTGTTGCTGAAGGTTATGTGGCAATTACACCGGTACCTGTTAGAACGAGTATCACGAATTTCTTCGATAATCTGACCTATCTCAAT
>JANQJZ010000071.1 GCA_028281365.1 Gammaproteobacteria bacterium
GCGTTGGTGGAAGGCACCGAGACCTTGCAGGCGACCATCAGTAACAGCTCGAACGCGGACGTCACGATTGCGACGGCGAGTGCGACGGCGAACATTGCGGACAATGCGACAACAAGTCCTCCATCATCTGATTCGGATGATGACTTTGTTTATGATGAGAATGTTAATGCCGATAAAATTCCTCCAGTTGAGAGTGATCCAGGTGAAAATAGCGATAGAGAATTAAGTGCGGATGGTGCTGTATTAGACGCAGTGTCAGATGCAAGTAGTCTGGGTTCAACCCGTGCCTTAGATGCTGACGGCGCGGTTTTGGATGCTGTAGAAGGTGCAAATAGCAGTACGATTTATTTTGGTGATACGATTAGTGGTGAACTCGCCGATAATGTAGGTTTATGGGATATCAGTGGTGTAAAAGGATTCGCAGTGAGCTTCTCGTTATCAGAAACAACCCAGGGATCAGAAACTGATTTGAGTTTATTCCCACTTCGTATCGCTACACCGGAAGCTGAGAATCGCGATCATTTACTTATTAAATCAATATTACGTGACAGGACCTTATTCCTTGAAATTGATTACGTTAACAGTAATACGGATCTAATAACGGTATCTAATATCTCAATTTTACAAGTCGATGGTAATCCATTGCCGGAGTGGTTACGTATTGATGATGAAGGTGGTTTAGTCAGTGGTGAACCCCCGGTCGGCACAGAAACCATTGAATTACGCATCGAGGTTACCTTAAGCAACGATACGGCCATAATTCGGTATATCGATGTCAATGTTTCCAGTGGTGAGATAGCCGCATTAGAAAAAGTCGGAAATGAATTCATCGCTGGTGCCAGTCTTTTTGATCAACAAATTGAAGAAGAAGCGGTAAAATTCGAAAATTCATCAGAAGACATCAAAAAATCGTTTATTAATTAGTAATATAGCCTTAAAATTGTATGCAATTCATAAAGTATTGGGGGATACTTTTGTGTAAATTTTGACTTTATATGGTCAGAACAGCAGGATTTTTCTTATAGGAAAATATAACAATAGTTAAATAACTCAATGCGCAATATTTTATTCACATTATTAATTTGCCTTTACACGGCGGGTTGTTCTTTTATCCCGGTGCCTTTAACTAAGGGAGAGTTAAAAGAACAGGCTAAAAGTGACAATGTTAAGGTAACAGAAAATCAGGAACCGATAGATAGTCCGGTTTCGTTATATGAGGCTATTGCAAGAGCATTAAAATATAACCTGGATTTTCATCTTGAACTGTCTGAAAAGATCTTATCTGAAACACAACTGGATGTTTCACGTTATGAACTGTTACCGCAACTCGTAGCCCGAACGGGTTATGACGGTCGAGATAAATTTAGCGGTTCATCAAGTCAATCATTATTAACAGGTGTTCAATCTCTCGCGTCTTCGACATCATCCAATCGAGACATTTTTACATCTGATCTAAAACTGACCTGGAGTGTTCTTGATTTTGGTCTTTCGTATATTAGAGCAAACCAGGCGGCTGACAGGGTTTTAATTGCAGAAGAAGAAAAAAGAAAGGTTATTAACCGAATTGTTCAGGATGTTCGAACTGCCTATTGGCGGGCTGTGACTAATGACCGTCTGGGTATTAAAGTCAAAGAGTTACTGGTACGGGTTTCCAGGGCTATTGAAGAATCGAAACAAGTCGAGATTAAGCGCTTGGATAGGCCATTAACTGCCTTAACGTATCAGCGTGAATTGATTGGAATTAAGCGTGAACTTGAAGAACTGCAACGAGATTTATCTCTTGCAAAGATTCAACTTGCAGCATTAATGAATTTACGGCCTGGTGAACAGTTTGAACTGGTGATACCAGATAGAACTGAAGCTGTTAATCGGGTTGATATCACTCCAGAAACAATGGAATTGTTAGCTTTGGAAAATAGACCTGAGATCAGATCGATTTCCTATGAGCAGAGAATAAATAAGAAGGAAGCCAAAGCGGCAATACTCGAGTTACTACCAGGGCTTGATATCAATTTTGGCAAGAATTACACATCCAATACTTTTGTATTTAATAATAACTGGCTAAGTTATGGTGCTCAAATCAGCTGGAATTTGCTTAACGTATTTAAGCTGCCAGCAACAAAAAGAGAACTTAAAGCCAGAGAAAAGGTATTGGTTGCAAGACGGTTAGCGTTGAGTATGGCAGTCATGACCCAGGTTCATGTGAGCCTGGCTCAATATGAACATTCGCAAAGGGAATACAGGACTGCTGCTGAATATTATCAAACACAAATAAAGATCCTTGACCAATTACAATCAGGTGTAGCTGCAAAGACAGTGACTGAGCAATCGTTAATTCGTGAAGAGATGAATATGATGGTTGCCGAGGTAAAATATGATATCGCTTTTTCTGATGTAGAAAATGCCTACGCGAGTATTTTTGCAGCATTAGGCATTGATCCTTTCCCAATTGATGTAAATATGGAAACGGTTGACTTATTATCGACTTCGATTAAGGAATATTTTGAGGGTTTATCATTACAGGAACAAATTTTTTCAATGAAGGTAGAGTAGTTGAGGGTACTACTATGAAATTTAAAATGATTAATTCGCAATCCGTACCTTTAATTACGGTTATCTTATTTACTGCGAGTTTTGTTTATGCAGTTGATGATGATTTATTTTCAACAGGGATAGTGGCTGATAATGTCAGGGGTCTTATTAAGCCTGTCGAAAAAGCGGTGATTTCCAGCGAGATTGCTGCAAAAATAAAGCGTATTCCTTTTAAGTCGGGCGATAGTTTTAAAAAAGGTGATTTGCTTGTAGATTTTGACTGTTCTTTTTATAGAGCTGATCTGGCCTCTGCAGAAGCCGCTTATAAATCTAAACAAAATGTATTTGAAAATAATAAACAATTATTGGCACTTAATGCGATAAGTGACATTGATGTTTCTATCTCTGAAGCTGAAATGGAAGTTGCCAGGGCCGATCGAACCATGCGAGCAATACGTGTTGGTCAATGTAAAATCAAGGCGCCCTACAATGGCAGGGTTATTGAAGTTGCGGTTAATGAACATGAAACCGTTCCGGCTGATAAAGAAATCTTGTCCATATTAAATGATCAAGACCTGGAGATAGAACTTATCGTGCCATCAAACTGGTTAAATTGGTTGTCACAAGGGGAACCATTTGCTTTTTTAGTTGATGAAACCGGTAGCTCTCTGGATGCGAAAGTTTCAAAGATTGGTGCGGTAGTCGATCCTGTCAGTCAAACGATTAAATTAACCGGAAAGTTTGAAGGCAAAGTTGAAAATGTTCTGTCTGGTATGAGTGGTACGGCAATGTTTAAACAAAACAATAATTAATTATGACTAATGAAACGCAATCGCCTGACCTTACGGCAGTATCGAGATTATTACAGTTAGAATCTATGGCGCGTGCTGCAACTTCTGCAGAAGCGCTATACTTTATAATTGTAAATGAAACACGTCGATTATTACCTTATCGGCAATGTTATTTATTTTTATCGGCACACCCTATTAAACGTGATTGCAAACTGGTTTGTGCTTCCAGTGTTGCTGTTATTGAAAAAAATGCACCATTTGCATCCTGGTTAGAAAAAGTAGTTGATGAAATTTTTGATAACGAGTCCATTTCTTCACAGAGACAAATTGATGTTGCAATGTGTCCGGAAAAATTAAAAGAAGGCTGGAATGAGTTTTCATTACCTTTTGTGTTATGGACACCTTTAAAATTACCAGATGGAACATTTATTGGTGGATTGTGGACGACAAGAGAAACACCCTGGCAGGATAATGAACCTGCACTGTTTAATCGTCTCGGGGAGACATATGCACATGCTCTGGTTTCCATCACCAGCAGAAGGTCTTTATATCAGCGACCAAGAGTCGTTACCCTTGCAGTATGGATCATCGTTCTGTTTTTATTAGCTGTTTTATTAAAACCAATAAAATTATCTGCATTAGCCCCTGCCGAAATAATTGCAAAAGCACCGACGATTGTTAGTGCTCCAATGGACGGTGTTATTGCTGATATTCCATATGCGCCAAATACATATGTTGATCAGGGTGAGACGTTGTTCCAATTAGAAGATACAAATTTGAGGAATGAATATAATGTCACCGAAAAAACCCTGGCGGTTGCTGAGGCGGAATATCGAAAAGCAACACAAGAATCTTTTAAGGATGTCAAGAGTAAAGCGCGAATCGCATATCTAAAAGCACAAACAGAGTTACATAAAAGTAAGCTAATGTTTGCACGTGAGCTATTAGATAAGGTCATAGTAACGGCGGATGAAAGTGGCTTACTAATCTATACCGATAAATCTGACTGGATCGGAAAACCTGTACAGGTTGGTGAACGAGTTATGGAGATCGCTAATCCGGAAAAAATACAATTGAAAATTAATTTATCAATTGATGATGCCATTGTGCTTGAAGAAGGTGCAGAAGTTGATGTTTTTCTTGATGCTGATCCATTGAACCCGGTTAAAGCCCGTGTAACAAGCACTAGTTATATAGCAGAAGAATATAATCAAGATACGCTTGCATACCGAGTTTATGCTCAGTTTGAAAAAATAGAACGTGATAAGTTGAGAATCGGCTTACAAGGTACTGCCAAGATATATGGTGATAATGTATCGGTATTTTTCTATCTATTTAGAAGGCCTATCTCATATGTGCGCCAGTTTTTAGGCGTATGATTGTTGCTGTAAATGATTTTCCTTTACCGGTGTTGCGCCATGACTTGCAATTGGTTGAAGGTCCAGTTGCACTAGATGGATCCCCGACCTGGATTATTATCGATCATTTAAGAAACAAATATTTTTCGATTGGATGGACGGCCTTTCAGTTACTTTCCAAATGGCCAATCGGTAAGGCAAGTTTATTAATACAGAAAGTCAGAGAAGAGACAACTCTTGATGTTAAGGTAGAAGATGTACAAAGCTTACTCTCTTTTTTATATGCAAATAGCCTGACGCTCGAACCGGTGAGTGGATCAAGTAACGATTACTATAAACAATATCTGGCAAGTAAACCAAATTTTATCATCTGGCTTATACATAATTATCTTTTTATTAAAATACCGCTGGTAAAACCAACAACGTTTTTAAGGAGAACACTGGTTTATGTTGAACCATTCTTTTCAACTACTGCTATGGCAATGGTTCTTTTACTCGGTGTAATAGGATTATTTATTGTTGGCCGACAATGGGACGAATTTACTTCTACATTTCTTTATTTTTTTAATATCCAGGGATTGGCTTTTTATTTTGTATCATTGGTTTTTATTAAAATTTTTCATGAGTTGGCACATGCTTACACAGTGGTCCGATATGGATGTAAGGTCCCGACGATGGGTGTAGCTTTTCTGGTATTGTTTCCACTTTTGTATACGGATACTTCAGACACATGGCGTGTTAAATCAGCTATGCAAAGGATGCATGTCGGTGCTGCTGGTATGATCATGGAGCTATACATTGCTTGTATTGCAACATTTTGTTGGGGTTTCCTGCCTGATGGTATCTTGAAAAGTGCTGCATTTATTCTTGCGACCACAAGTTGGATATTATCTTTATTAATTAATTCAAATGTTCTGATGCGATTTGATGGTTATTACATTTTGTCTGATCTGCTTGGCATTCAAAATTTGCAAAAACGATCGTTTGATATTGGTAAATGGAAACTTACAGAAATATTATTTAATTTAGGCCTCAGACCACCAGAATCGTTGCCGCAATCAATGATTAGAAAACTTTATATTTATGCCTGGTCGGTCTGGATTTATCGATTTTTTCTTTTTATAGGTATTGCTTTATTAGTCTATTATTTCTTTTTTAAAGTCCTGGGGATAATATTATTCTTAATTGAAATTCTTTGGTTTATTGTTTTACCTGTTATTGCAATGATGGGGGGATGGTGGAGTATGAGATCGAAAATAATTAGAAGCGGGCGATTTTATATAACTGCTTTAGCTACTCTGGGGTTAATTTTTCTTTTTATATTTCCATGGAATACCACAATAAATATTCCTGCTGTATATCAAAGTCAGTCTAAAACAACTCTTTTTACACCCACACCAGGTTATATTGAAACCAGTTTCTTAACAAAAGGTAAACATATTAAGGAAAACGATATTTTACTGACATTGAAATCTCCAAGAATTGAACATGATATTGAGATCACATTGCAGGAGATAGAATTGTTGAGATTACAGGCAAAACGCATTGCAGCAAGTACAGAGGAATTAGCGAATGTTCAGGTGATTGTTCAACAATTGCAAGAAGCCCGTTCCAAGCTCAATGGTCTCTATGAACAGAAGAACCAATTAACATTACGTGCACCTATGGATGGTGTTGTTTATGACCTTGAAGAATCCCTGCATTTTGGACGTTGGATTAACGAAACATTACCTATAGCAACGATTGTTGAACCTGGTAAACCCACAATTGAGGCTGTAGTTACGGAATTTGATTTACCAAGAATCGATATGCATGCCAACGCGAAATTTATTCCGGATAATCCACAGCTTCCTACAATATGGGCATATGTAAACGAGATTGAACAGGCTAACCTGCAATCATTGGATCTACCTGTGCTTGCTTCAATTTATGGTGGAAAAATTGCAGTCCAATTTGATGAATCAAAACAATTGATCCCTGATAAATCAGTTTACCGGGTGAGACTCAATATTAGTGCAGTTGAAAACGTGACTGCGGATCAGATAAAACGTGGCGTTATTCACATTGAAGGGCAGGCTGAGAGTTTTTTTTCACGTGTTTATCAAATCGTGACATCTGTATTAATCAGGGAATCAGGTTTTTAGAGTTTTATTAATTCAGATTTTTAATTTAGTACTTGTAAAGAAACTGCATATTTTTACTGTTTTTATTCTTGAAACGAGACCTGGTTCTCAGCTTGTTAATGCGTATTGTGATGCAACGCACATCAATTTTTCCTATTTTTCCCTATTTAATATATAATTTAACTATATTCTGTAACCATATGTTAAATATTATGAAAAAATATCAATTTATTACTTATTTGCTGGTAACTATTAGTCTGGTACTTTCAGGCTGTGCTAATAGTGTAACTACCATACAAACATCAAATACATCATCAGGTAAGGGACAACTTTACATTTATCCGGATGGGCGGATGATGTTTAGAGATCGATTTGTTGATCAGAAGGATGTCGTTATCTATCCGGATGGAACAGGTGGTGAACGTGCTGCAGTGAAGGTTCGTGTACCAATACATCCTGATTTTTATCGAGACTCAATTGTTGTTGTACGAGTCATAAATGTATCAGATGAATCTGTTACTCTGAATGAAGCAAATGAAAACCAAGATCAGAATTTATGAAGATATGAATTTTTTGTGAATTTACTAAAAAATCCAGGTTTTTCCTTGGCAGCCCCTTGATATATAGACTATCCTAGAATCAATACAGCAGTAATTTGATTATTTGGTTTTTGGAAATCAGGATGGATTTATATATTCATTAATTAAATACTTGCATGTATTTCTTTAAATTTTATTTAGTTAAGGGGAGTGTTGTAATGAGTAGTGGTACAGTAAAATGGTTCAGTGAATCTAAAGGCTACGGATTCATAGAACCCGAAGGAGGCGGGGATGATATTTTTGTTCATTATTCCTCGATAAAATGTGAAGGTTTTAAAACTTTAAATGAAGGACAAACCGTTTCTTATAACGCAGAGCAGGGACCAAAGGGTATGCATGCAGTAGAGGTGGAGGTCACATCCTGAATCAGTTTATGTAGTGCCCCCAAATTCGACCCCGCAATATTGCGGGGTTTTTTATCTCCATGGATGTAGGAGGTAGAGCGAAGCAGGAGCTAGAGCCGAGGAGTCCGAAGCGGCGATTTACATGAACGTAATGTATGTCAGTTTATGTCATGTATACATTTGAAAAATGTGTGCTTATCCAGCCAATAAATGTTTTTCAGCGTTAGTAATTGCGCTTTGATTTCCCTCTAAAACTACTGCATCACCAATTTTAAATCTAAACGATGGATCGAATGATTCTATTCTGTTTCTACCACGTCTGATTGCTATTAATAATGTATTTAGTCCTTCGAGATTTACTTGTTCTATAGATTGTTCCACGGCAAAACTGTCAGGCAATAGAACCACAGTGTGTAATCGCAATGCATCAGGATCATCTATACCGAAAGATTCTTCACCACGGAAGAAACCTCTTAATCGACGATATTCATCTTTTCTTGCTTGCTCGACAAATTCCATTGATTTGTCAGCAGATATCCCGAGGTGTTGAAGCAGATGTATTGCGAGCATCATACTGGCTTCAAAACTTTCTGGTACAACATTACTGGCACCCATATCATGCATTCTATCCATATATTGATCGTCTTTACTTCTGACAATTATTGGAATATCACTATTAATTGATCTGGCAGCCTGAATAATCTTTTCTGATATTAATGCATCATCGAATGTAATAATTAAAGCACTTGCACGTTCAAGTTCAGCCTTGTGAAGAATTTCCCTGTGGGTACTATCACCAAAGAAAACATTTTCTCCTGCTTCCCAGGCTTCCCGGATAAGTGTGTGATCAAGATCTAATGCAACATAGTTAATATTCATTTCCCGGAGAATATTAGCCAGGTTCTGACCAATACGACCGAATCCACAAATAATTACATGTTTAGAGATAGTTTCACATGCAGTAACCAATTCTTTGGGGGGTGCATTCAAACCACTTTTATAAACTCTATGAAACAGCTTATCAGTAAAATGACTGTTATAACGGATCAGGATTGGACTAATCAGCATGCTCAACAGTGAGGCAGCTATAATAGGTTGCGTTTCCTGTAATGACAGCAGGTTGTTACTGATTGCCACGATTAATACTGCCAAACCAAATTCTCCAGCTTGACCAAGAACCAGGCCGGTTCGGAAAGCAACTGGAAATTCATATTTAGCCAGTAGAGCCAGTAAAACAATAACACCTCCCTTACCAACAATGAGACCAGAAGTAAGCAGTCCAACCCAAAACCATTCTTTAATAATTACGGTGACATCAAGTTGTGCTCCCACACTGATAAAAAACAGTCCCATCAATACATCTCTGAAGGGTCTGATATCTGCCTGGATCTGATTTTTATATTCTGTTTCGCTTAACATTAACCCTGCCATAAAAGCACCGAGTGCAAGAGAAAGACCGAGTTGGTTTGTTAACCATGCGGCGGTTAATGAAACTAATAATGTGGCTAGCGTAAAAATCTCTGCGGAGTGTGTTTCAGCAACCAGATGATAATATGGTCTTAATAACCAGCGTCCAGCCTGAAACATTATAATTAGGGCAAATACCCCTTTTACTAAAGCGATTAATATAGGCACGGTCAATGATTGGTCTTGTCCCATGGCCAGAATTGGAATAATTACCAATAACGGAACTACGGCAAGATCCTGGAACAATAAAATGCCAATTGCTAATTGACCATGACGTGCCTGCATTTCCAGTTGATCCGTTAATTGTTTTGCGACAATTGCCGTAGATGATAAGGCCATTGCGCCACCGACGACCAAGGCAGCTTTCCAGTCTACACCAGTTAACCAGACTATGGTTCCTCCTGTTAATGTGGAAATTATTACCTGAACACTGCCAAGACCAAAGACGGTTGTTTTCATCGCAATCAAACGTGAGATTGAGAATTCAAGCCCAATCATAAATAACAGAAAAACGACACCGATTTCAGCCAGGGCTTGAATAGTGTCACTTTCGGGCAGCCATGCAAGCGCATAAGGACCAATCAATGTTCCAACAAACAGATAACCAAGAATTGGAGGCAACTTAATTCGCTTTAGAACCCATACAACAAGTACAGATAATGAAAGCAGGACGAGTCCGTCATTAAGGGCTGAATGATCCATATATTGAATATCAGGATTATTTTTATTTATTTCAAGTTAAAAAGAGTCGTCATTGTCTTGAATAGCTACTGATTGGTCCAAAGATCATCGTTATACTAATTCTAATATTTTCATATTTATGGAGTATGACATATGGCGATGTGGGAACAAATTATGCTTGGGATTGCTGCTGTAGTGATTTTATTTTTCTTTTGGCCCGGTGCCAAAAAAGCAATGGAGCAAAGCCAACAAGCAGAAAATCCTGACTGGAAAGGTGCGTTAGTCCCGATTGGTGTGGTGGTATTGTTTGTTATTTTATTAATTGCTATGGCGAGTGCATGAAGTAGTAATCTTGATAAATATGTCATCAGAGATTAACAAAGTGCTTGAATTCTGGTTCGGTGATAAGAATGATGAAAAACAACTTATTAAACTGCAGTCTAAACTTTGGTGGGGGAAAAATGTTGATTTTGATAATACTATAATCAATGAGTTTAGTTCGCTCCACAAGTCGGCCGTCGACAATAAACTTGGTGATTGGTTATTGAATGCCAAGGGTCAACTGGCATTGATTATTTTATTTGATCAATTTTCACGCGTTATTCACAGGCACACTAAATTGGCCTTTTCATTTGATAGCAACGCATTGAATATTGCACTGGATGGGATTAGTAAAAGCGTTGATAAATCGTTACGTCCAATAGAACGGGTTTTTTACTACATGCCCCTGGAGCATTCAGAGGATCTTGAAATTCAAAACCATTGTGTTGCGTTGTTTCAGCAGTTGTTATATGAAGTTCCCGAAGAATTAAAGAAAGAATTTGAAAATTACCTGAACTTTGCCAGGAAACATCAGGCAATAATTGAACGATTTAACCGTTTTCCACATCGAAATAAAGTATTGAACCGGTTCTCAAGTGCAGAAGAAATAGCTTTTCTTGCTGAACCCGGTTCATCATTTTGACACAAGTCTTTGCAGAAGATGGTAGACTGTCCAATCCACTCTGTGGTTTACAGGTTGAGGAAATAAAATGAATCCATTAGCTAAAAAAATAATTGTTATGTTAATGACAATTTTTATATGTGTAACGCATGTGTTTGCAGAAGAGGAACAGGAACTATTAAGTGCAGGTGAATTGTTGCAGAATTGTGAAGAGGGCTCTGCTCCAGGTGCGCCGAACCAGTATTGCATGCGCTATGTGTTTGGTCTTGTTCAGATGATTATGTCATTGCAACAGGCTGATCAAAGTGCACCAATCTTTTGTATAAATCCTCAGGTTACTCGATTAGAAGAAGCGACAGATAATGTTATTGCCTATTTACGAAGTCAGCCTGACCGTTCGAACGAGGCCGCACAAGAGCTGGTTGCTGAAGCACTAAATAAAAACTATCCCTGTTCCACAACTGGAAATCAAACCTAAAAAATAATATTTATGTCTGTCGTTCAGCGCAAATTAAAGTATAACCACGATAAGTTACAAAAACGTTTACGGCGAAACGTAGGTCGTGCTATTGCTGATTATAATATGATCGAAGCAAAGGACAGGATTATGGTCTGTCTTTCCGGTGGTGCTGATTCTTATACCATGTTGGATATATTACGAAACCTGCAACATAATGCTCCGGTCAAATTTGAATTAGTTGCGGTTAATCTGGATCAAAAACAGCCCGATTTTCCAGAACACGTATTACCGGAATATCTTGACGACCTTGGGATTGAATATCATATTCTCGAAGAGGATACCTATAGCATAGTCAAGCGTATTATTCCTGAAGACAAAACATATTGTGGACTCTGTTCCAGATTAAGACGGGGGATCATCTATCAATTTGCCAGGGAACAAGGTTTTACCAAGATAGCTTTAGGACACCATAGAGATGACATAATTGAAACTCTATTCCTGAATATGTTTTATGGTGGCAAGCTAAAAGCAATGCCGGCAAAACTATTAAGTGATGATGGAGAGAATATTGTTATCAGGCCATTAGCTTATTGCAATGAATCTGACATCAAGGCATATGCTGAAGCCAGGGCATTTCCGATCATTCCATGCAACCTATGTGGGTCACAGGATAATTTACAACGTCAGAATATTAAACGCATGCTAAATGAATGGGGTAAACAAAGCCCGGGACGAATTGAATCAATATTTACCAGTATTCAAAACATAGTGCCATCACATTTACTGGATTCTGATATTTTTGATTTTCATCAGTTTAGTGAAAATACAGATTACATTCCCTTTAGTACTGAAGATTGGCTACTTACTTCACAGGATTCTACTGAATCATAAAAATACAATTTTTGTAATCTATGTCCGAGTTTTCCGTTATATCCCAAATTCTAATTTGGGTAATACCCGTGTTATATGCAATTACCCTGCATGAAGTGGGGCATGGTTGGGTAGCAAAGCAATTGGGTGATAATACGGCAGAATTTATGGGAAGGTTAACCGTCAACCCTTTAAAACATATCGATCCGATTGGCAGTATTGTCGTGCCATTAGCGATGTTTTTTTTCAGTGGGTTTGTCTTTGGTTGGGCAAAACCGGTACCTGTAAACTGGACAAACCTGAAAAACAGAAAACGCGACATGGCGTTGGTTGCGCTAGCTGGCCCAGCAGCTAATTTACTAATGATTTTATTCTGGTTAACGTTGGCAAAGCTATTTTATTCGGTTGCTGAGCAGGGAAATAATATTGCTCAAATTATTCTACTAATGTCCTGGGCCGGTATCATTATCAATTCTTTATTAATGATATTTAACTTGTTTCCATTACCACCGTTGGATGGAAGTCGTGTTGTTTTTTCTCTACTTCCCGATAAACTGGCCTGGAAGTATGCAAAACTGGAACCTTATGGATTAATTATATTAGTGGTATTACTGATTAGTGGGGTTTTGGGAAAAGTCATTGGCCCGTTGATATCCGGGTTTGAAAAAATAATGTATTCTCTAATTGTTTAGCTATGTCTGAACTTGCTTTCCATTTCGAATATTTCAGTCATTAGATGTATCAATACCTGACATTATAAATTGAGGTAAATAATAAACTCGAAGAATGAATTAATATCGACTTCCCTTGTCAATCTGATATTGTAAAATTTATGAGAGCTGCAATGTCCAGGACCAGTTTAATTTTTTTCATTTATATGTTTTTCCCTTCAATTCTTAATGCTGCAGATTTTGAGCAAGTTTATATTGCCTATAAAGAAGGCGACTATGAAACTGCATTTAATGGTTTCCAGGAGTTAGCATCGGAAAACCATGTGAAAGCACAGTTTTATCTCGGTGCCTTGTATCGGGAAGGGAAAGGTGTAGAGCAGGATTACGCACAGTCACTTGAATGGTATAAGAGGGCCGCCGAACATGGTGAGCCCAAGGCACAACATAATGTTGCCTTGTTTTATCATAATGGTATTGCCGTCGAAAGAAACATTCCGGTTGCTATTGACTGGTATGCCCTGGCTGCAAAACAGGATTACGTCCCTTCGCAAATAAATATGGCCAGGTTGTATTATGGTGGCCAAGGTATCGAGAAGAATATTGAGGAAGCAATAAAGTGGTGGAAAAGAGCGGCAGAACTTGGCAGCAAAGGAGCCCAACATAATCTTGGGTTGATGTATTTTTTGGGAAGAGGCGTTGAACAGGATTATGCTAAAGCGTTAGATTGGTATAAACGTGCTGCGAAACAAGGTTCAATTGAGGCACAAAATAGTCTGGGTGCAATGTATTTTGAGGGAAATGGTGTAAATAAGGATCTAATGGAAGCCTATGCCTGGTTTAAGGTGGCTGAAAAAGGAGATTTAGAACAGGCAAAAATAAATGTTGGTATAGTAGAAGCAAGCCTGGATGAAGAACAGTTAGGCCAGGCCCATCAAAAGGCAAATGAGTACATTAAAAAATATTATCGTAAAGACGAAAAACCTGATTCTTAATGAATACACATAAACATCATCACGAAAGTAACAGGCTAATTACTTCTGCTCAGGCTACGCTGCATTGTCTTGTCGGTTGTGTTATTGGGGAAGTCACGGGGTTAATGATCGGAGTCAGTTTAGGTTTCACAGTTTGGCAAACTATTTTACTGGCTACTTTTCTTGCCTATATTTCAGGTTTTACCCTTGGGCTGGTCCCGGTGATGAAAAGAGAACATGTGTCATTCATACAGGCGTTAAAAATGATTTGGATAGGTGAAGCGATTTCTATTGGTGTGATGGAGATAGCCATGAATCTTGTTGATTATTACGCAGGTGGAATGCAGGCAGGGACAATTTTCTCAGCTGTATTTTGGTACGGCATTGCTTTAGCCATCCCGGCCGGGTTTCTCGCAGCGTGGCCAGTCAACTGGTGGTTACTCAGTCGTAATATGAAAAAATGCCACTGATTATTTATTTAATCAGGTAAATGGTACTTTAGTATGTATATTGTATATCTTGTTGAGGATAAGAATTAATGACTGGCATTGTAATAGTCTCATTCATGAAGTATCAGGCCCTTTTGATTATTCTTGTATGACGTATTGCACCCTCAAATTCAAATAAAAGTAAGCCTGACAAGATTAAGACACAGCCCATAATAATTTCCCAATTTAATGGTTCATTATTGGTTAAATGTCCGATTAACAAAGCACCTATCGGCGTTATCAATGTGATTAATGATGTTCTGGTTGCTTCTACCCGTTTCAAAACGTAATAAAACAATAAAAACCCGACTACTGAACCAACAATTGCCAGGTAGAGTATTGATAATGCGGCGCGTGCAGGTATTTCAACAGGAATTTCTTCAGCAAATACTCCCCAGAATAGCGAGACAAATATTGCTGCAATCAATAATGTTCCAGTAACAGAAGAAAAGCTGTCGATATCAGCATCAATTCTTTTTATCAAGACAGTAGTTAATGAATAAAACAATGATGAAAATAAGACGCCAATAACCCCGTACCGGGATTGAGGATCAAAATTAATACCGGTCTCCAGCATGGTAAACAAACCGGCAATACCCAATGCGATAGCCATCAGGCGGAAGAAGGTTAAACCGCTTTCACCTAATAATTTCATGGCTAACAAACCAGTAATGATCGGTGTAATTCCGAAAATAATCGATACCCATCCTGACGGGATATATTGCGCTCCCCAGTAAACACATAACATTGCAGATGATAATCCAATTCCACCCGTTAAATATGTCTGTATCGCTTTTGTTTCCAGCGATAATTTTTTGCCTAGCAGCATTATCAGACTTAATGCAAACACGGCACCCAACAGAAACCGGCTGGATATCCCGAATAAAAACCCGACCGACTCACTACTCCACTTGATTGCAAGTGGTGTAGTTGCCCAGATAATAATGACTGAGATATAAGCGGTGATTAAATGCATCTTTATGCTCCGTAGTTCCGTCGCTACGGACTCCTGTCCTCACGCGACATACACTCCATCCATGGAGATAAAAAAAAAGGCCACAGGTTTCTTGCCTGTGGCCTTTTTTGTATGAAATTGATTAATTACTTCGTTATATTTCTCCAGCACACAGACAATAACAATCCATCTTCAGCACGTAACGACACCAAAGTGAGAGAAACTGTTTGTGTGTTTGAAAATTCATAGGCGCGCGAGTTTGTGCTTATTTTGATTATCTGTCAAGTTGCAATTTTTAATTAATAATTTTCAAGTAATTCCACTAGTTTTTTAGTAGTCGTTAAGGTTCTCGATTTAAATCCATCGATCTCTACCGATGCATAAACAAGTTTCGAAGGAAAGTATTTTATTAATTTGTACCAGCCCGGATGTCTATGGGCAATATTTTTAAATTCATTAAATAAAGGATGATTTTGAGATCCGTGTATATTAATCGTTAGCGGTGAGGACAGCATTTCATGATCTAGCAACAATATACCTGCTTCTTCCATTCTCGCCGTGGCTATTTCGGGAATACACAAATGGCGCAGACCATGTTTGGCGATGTTTCTGAATCTGGGTTCAGGTTTGTAATAAGACAAAAGATTGGTGAAACGGGCTAATGCAATATTTTCATCCATTTGTCGAGGTGATGATGAAACTGAATCGGAGATGATTCTACTGTTATAGCCACAAACGCGATTTCTGAAATGTTGATCTATAAAATCAGCCGATTGGCAGGCAAGTTCAAGGTAGTTTGAATTAAATGTGCAACGGTATAATTGTAGCAAGGCTCTGGCCATGGCCAAGGTGTCAGCGAGATTAACAGGGGTATCGGTCATTTTGTTACTTAGATACCCTCCTTCTTGTGTTCGACAGTATTTATTAATCCACAATGCTGCTTTTTTTGCCATTTCCAGGCTTAGTTGGCTACCGCAGTATTCATAATGTGTTGCCAGGGCTTCAATCATCCAGCCGTTTTCCCTGCTCAGTATTCGTTGGTCTACTTCCGGAGTACCAATTATTTTTCTATTGATGTGATCCAGCGAGAAATACCGCATTGGACTAATGCCCGCAACTGTGTCTGATTGACCAGCATAGAATGCGTCGGAATCATCAGTCATAAATGTTTTAATATAAGATTGAATTGTATTAGTTACATCAAGATATCGATTCAATTTTAATTGAGCATATGCCAGTGAATATAAACGCAGGTGTCCAGCCTGGGTGGCAATTGTTTTCCGATAATGTGGTACATTCCATTTCCCTTGCGTTGAATATTGATAGACGCCGCCCCAGACTGGATCGACAAGTGCCAGGGCATTATCAAGCGTTAATCTCGCCATGCGCTCTTCATTTCGGTCTTGTTCTGCTGCAATGACTAATGAATATTCAACGCTGTCTCGATCAATAAATTTAATCGGCGACAATAAGCCACCTTGTTCCCAATCAAAACTTTGCATATGCATGTAACGTAATCGACGTCGACATTCGTTGCCTAAAACCGGGTTTACCTGCCCGGCTAAACGTAATGTTCGTTCAATTGATATGGGTGCTTCATTAGTTGTCTTTAATAATGCGTGCATAGTTTTTCTCAGCTTAATGTTGTTGTATGTTCGGGTTCAGCGAAAACGACGTAACGTAATGGTCCACCAGACTGGATAGCATCAAACGGATAACAGGTGACCAGAAGGAGTTTGTTATCTTCACTTACAGGAATTCGTTCAACTTTGGTTTTGTCAAAAATAACAATCTCTTTTACTCGATAGGCAATAATGTTATTTATTGATTGAAGTTGTAATTTATCGCCAGGTGTTAATCTTCTAAGAAAAGAAAAATGAGTATCCCTGTGACCGGAAATAATGACATTGCCGGTTTCTCCTGGATAAGCGCTGCCAAAAAAATGTCCTGGGCCGAAAGCCAGTGAGGAACCACTGGCCCCGGCCAGGACAATGCGGCTAATACCAAGGTCAGGCGCAGTTAGACGGGCGACTGGCCAGGTGTCTGCCCAGGGCCACGGTTTCACCTCCTTTTGGCCATTGAGCGTTTCAGACCATGCCGTCTCCAGGAGGAATTGGGCTAACACCGCCTTGGCATGGATATAGGTAGCGTTACCCATAAACCAGAAGCCACAGAGGGGGAGGGTCACAAAAATCAGTTTCTTTAATGAATAGTTAAACGTATGAATCATGACGACGGGTCAAGTAAAATAGCGTTGCAATTAATAAAAGTATTAAACCGATGATGAAGTTAATTCGGGCATCGGTAGCGGTTGCTGGAAACTGATGCCCAAATACTTTGTTATATTCCCAGCCCTCGGGTAGGTGGGTCGGGATTACTTTACTGTCAAGATCTTGATCCTTGGGCCGTACAGGAGTGACATCAACGGCAACCAGACTGGTAAATTTACTAACAAGGTGATGTTCCAGTGCGGTTTCAATAATGATTTGTTTTATCGATTCAAATTCCGCATCACGCTTTTGTTCCATTAATGCGGCTATTTTTTTTCTGGCCCAAAGCGTGGAAATACCCTTACGGTTTTGTCCACCATTTAATTTCAAATTCGAAGACCACTTTTCATTTACAACTTCACCGGTGATTTTTATTTGATCGGGTAGTTGATCGGCTTTAACAGTGATCAGCAGCGGTTCGCCACGATATAGATCACTTATTTTCTGTGGCCAGGATTCAAGGTTTAAACTGTTATTCGTTTGATCCCAATCAATGCGAATATCCTTCAACACTGGACTTTCGATTTTTTCAAACAGGGCCTGCATACGAGATTGCACTTCATCCAGTTTCCCGATATAGGTATGCGTTCCTCTGCCGAAGTTGGCCGCACGTTGCATGAAATGAGAGTTGGGCACCGAACCGATTCCTATTGTGAATAAACGACTACGACCTAATTGATGTTGAATAATTTCGAAAAGTGCCTGTTCGTTGCCAATGCTACCGTCAGTTAAAAAAATGACCTGTCTCAGGTCATTATTATCAGTTTGATTTGCCAGGGCAGTTCGTAATGCCGTTGCCATTTCGGTACCGCCACTCGCCTTTAGAGAACGGACATAATGAATTGCTGCTTGTAAGGATTCGGGTGTGACAAGTTCGGGTTGTCTAAATAACGATGATGTATATGAATTAAATTGAATGACATTAAATCGATCGCCCGGTTTAAGACGACTTAATGCCAGTTCAAGTGCTGCTCTTGCCTGGACGATTGATTGACCACCCATCGATCCGGAAGTATCAATGACATAAATAATTTCTCTGTTTAATGTTTGTGATTTTTCCATTTCCGGGGGTACCATCATGATCATTGCATAAGCATCACCATTCTTTTCTTCAGTGAATAAAGCAGCTTTTGGGGCAGCGCTTGGATGTGGTTGCCAGATGAGTTGAAAATCTTTATTGGCAAAATCACGATTAGCCGGTACAGATTCCTGCTTTAGCTCTATTAAATATTGATCGCCTTGTTTATTAATATCAATCTGGTGATAAGGGCTTTCGATTTTCTCAATCGGTAATCCGGCATCCAAATCGACCTTGATCGAGGCCTTGTTTTTTCGTTGGCTGCCGGGTTGTAATACCGGCGGAGTAATGCGTGCCGCATCAGGGACTTCATCTGTATTAATTGCCCAGCCTGTTCCCGCAAATCCTTCAATACGTTGTTTACCCGGGATATAACGTGGACCAACGACCATCGGAAAGCGCAGTGAAAAGACACCATTGTCGTAACTCACAGTCTGTTGGTATTCAATCTCAACCTTAACTGTTTCGTGAGGCGCAATATTTGCCACCGAGGTCGTAAATATATTAGGCCGTTCCTGTTCAGTCAGTGCTGCGCGTTTCCCTTCTTTTTTTGCCTGTTGATAGACTTGTTTCGCTTCCTGTTTTTCTTTTATTTGTCCTTCAATAATGCGATCACCAATCTTTAGGCGCATATGATCAACAGCAGCATTTTCAGGTAAAGGAAACACATAAATCCCTTCCTGCCAGTTATCGGTTGTATTGCTAAAGTTTTGAGTAACACTTACCCGGTTAATCATTCCCGATACGGTCATGTCAACATTGATACTTAACTGTGCTGCTTTACGATAATTACCATCCTGCTTGAATAGCAGGCTGCCTTGACCTATTTCAGAGATATCATTAACAGTTTCGTTATTATTAAAATCATCTTCATTGGCCGCTACGGGAATACTGTTTAATAATAAAACTAAGACAAATAAAAAATTTAAAAACACTATTAATCCGGTTGAAGCAAGAAAAATTTTAGGTTCAGATAATTTATTCATATTAATTTTCATTAATGTTAAACCTTGCGATCCAGTGTTAAATTTATCCTTACACGGCGATCAAACATATAAGATTCGTGATCACCCTGTTTAGCCTGTGCTTTTTTTTCACCGAAAGCTTGAGACTGAAGTCGCTGCGTTGAAATTCCAGCATTAATAAATTCCTGGCGGACTTTATCGATGCGTTTTTTACTTAAAGCGAGGTTATATTTTTCTGTTCCCCTATGATCAGCGTAACCTTCAATGTTTACCTGTATTTGTGGGAAGGGTTTTATAAGTTCAGCAAGGTTTCTGATCTGTGGACGAATGTCCCTGCGAATCTCTGTGTCATCAGTTTTATAGTAGATGACATAGGATATCCCCTGACTTAACTTTTCCAATGATTGAATATTTTTGTTATGTACAACTTTTTGGAATTCTTTTTCGTATCTTGCTTTTGTATTAGCCAATTCATTTTGTTGATATGCCAGTTCAATACTCTTTGCATTTAGTTGTTTTTCGAGCGAGACAATTTTTCTATCTGTTTCTGATTCGCGTGCACCTACATAAGTGCCACCTAGTGCACCAACTATTGCACCAGGAGGACCGGCTAATAAACCACCGATAAGTGTTCCGATACTTAAACCAGCCCCTTCTTTCCTTGTTAGCGGTTTATGGTTAATATCATCGGCATTAACCGGTATTTGAATCCCTATTAAACAAATTAATAACAGGTAGTTCTTTAGTTTCATCATTTCATTTCTCCTGGTTTTCAATATTTCTGTATTCGGATTAAACTGGATACAATTTAAGTACGCAGATATGGCAATTCCGGGTGGCTAAAAGGGAAATGAGCTGATGAAATATGGCAAAAATATGGCAATGTGTACCGGGCTTGTTCAAATTTCCATGTAGTAACTCTAAAGTGGTATAAAAATAAAGAGGGTGGGCTGCTTATGCCAAAGCAAATTATCCTGGTTGAGGATGAGCCAATACTTTGTGAAAACTATGCAAGGTCAATACGTGAGCAGGGGTATGACGTCTTTACCTGTAATACAAAACAGCAGGCACAGGATTTCCTGAATAAACGATTACCCGATCTGGCAATTCTTGATATTGGTTTGGGTGATGATGTAGAGGCGGGTTTTGATCTATGCCGGGAAATACGATCATTATCCAGTACCTTGCCAATTATCTTTCTCACGGCCAGGGATTCTGATTTTGATACGATTTCGGGATTACGTTTGGGCGCAGATGATTATCTTAGTAAAGATACCAGCATGCCGCATATACTTGCGCGTATTGCTGCTTTATTCAGACGAATCCAGGCGTTGCAGGAAAAGACAGAATCGGATCAAATCAGGCATCAACAATTAATGGTCGATGCATCACGTTTTCAGGTTACATGGAATGAGGATATTGTTGATCTAAGTTTAACTGAATTCTGGATGATATATTCTCTGGTAAGAAGGGTAGGACATGTTAAAAACAGGGAACAATTGATGCAGGATGCAAATATATTTGTTGATGATGGAACAATTACCTCACATATAAAACGTATAAGAAAAAAATTTAAAGAAATTGATAAACAGTTCGACCATATAGAAACAGTGTACGGTGTGGGTTACCGTTGGAAAACATGATGTACATCTATACAGTATGATTTATCGGTGAATGAATTCTTAAATGAATAATTCAAGAATCAAGTTCTCTCTACGTTGGAAATTACTATTATTGTCTATAACGGTATTGATTATTCCCTATATAGGATTTGACTATCTTAGACAAATGGAAGGTTACTTGAGGGATACCCTTGAATCATCGTTAGTTGATTCAGCATATGCACTTGCTGGTGCACTAAATGACAAACCGACATTGTTTTATTCGGACCTATCGGATGAAGGTAAAAGTCTATATGTGCATGAATTAAATCATGTTGTACAACTTGATGGTTATATGGATGAATGGTTGTCCTATAGTGAGTGGTCAGATACTTACTATTCTGATTTATCTTCTAATAGTGACAATTTTAAATTAATCATTAGTAAAAACGAGCATTATTACTATGTATTGATACAGGTCAGGGATGATGCCCTTGTTTATTCTACTCAGACCGATTTTAATGAGATTAATGGCGACCATTTTATTATTATTTACAGAGATAAGTATCATCGATTGAGTAGAGCGTATCTTGCTCCAGGTGGGCCTGGTAAAATCAGACCGTTTCGTTATGAAGAAGTAGTTGATGAGTATGGCGTTGAAGTTAAGGTTCAAAAAGACATCACTAATACATCGGCAGTCTGGCAAGAAACCGAAAATGGTTACAACATTGAAATAAAAATTCCCGAATACCTAATTGGTGAAAGACTGGGGTTTATATTTAATAATGTAGATATAGATTCAGGTGTAAAACTAACAAATTCTATTAGTACAACCCGCCAGGATACATTCAATAATCCAGGTAGAATACTTAGATCATCAGGAGAGATTAAAACAATTATTTATGGTCAGGGAAGAAGCGAAGGTCGCAGAGTATGGGTGCTTGATCAACTTGCACAGGTGTTGGCCAGTGATGGAAGTTTAAAACGAGATTTTCCGGATAATGCATTTAATATTATTTATACCTTATTACTTCCTCCAGCCTATGATCAGTTTAAAGATGACCTGGCCGGGGCATCGCGCTTACAGGGTAATGAGGTTAAATCTGCTTTATCCGGAAATTCACAAACTCGTTGGCGTTCCTCTCCTGATGGCAAGGCAGTAATTGTCTCTGCGGCAACACCGGTTTGGCTGGATAATAAAGTGGTTGGTGCTGTTGTCGTAGAGGAAACCACCAATAATATCCAAATAATGCAACGCCAGGTACTAGCAAGCTTGTTTAATAAAACGTTACTCATCTTTTTTGTCATTGTTTTTTTATTATTGTTATTTGCAAGTCGAATATCATCACGCTTGATTAATTTAAATCGTGAAACAACAGAAGTTATTGATGAATATGGAAAGGTTAAAGGTAATATAAAAATAAGTCGTGCCAGTGATGAGATTGGTGAATTATCACGCAGTTTTGCCAATATGATTGATCGATTGCAACAATATCACGGCTATTTAGAAGGTATGGCTGGCAGGTTATCTCATGAATTGCGTACACCCATGGCGATAGTTCGATCTTCTTTGGATAGATTAATGCAGGAATCGGATTTTTATAAAAGAGAAGAGGCTCTCAAATCGGCTGATGAAGGCTTACAACGTCTACAAACGTTGCTCACAAGATTAAGTGAGGCATCACGTCTGGAACAGGCTATTAAAGAGGCTGAAAAAGAACAGACAAATATTAATGCTTTTTTACAGGAATGTATTACTGGTTATAAACTTGCATACCCCGATAGTTCTTTTGATTTATCAGTACCTGACGATCCTGTCTCTCTTAATATTAATCGTGATCTATTTTTCCAGATGCTGGATAAATTGGTTAGCAACGCAGTTGAATTTTCCATGCCGGATAAAAGTATAGGGGTTAATTTATCAAACAGGGAAGAAAAAATTATTTTAGAAGTAATTAATTATGGTTCTAGATTACCGGAAGGTATGGCAGAGGAACTTTTTAATTCCATGATTTCAATTCGTGATAAACGATCAGATGCAGGGCCACATTTGGGTTTGGGTTTATATATAGCCCGATTGATTGCAGAATTTCATAAAGGCAAGATTTCAGCTACGAATCTGGAAGATATTGAAGGAGTTTGTATCAGTATTGTATTTAATAGAATTTAATTTACCAGGCCTCTACCTTAAAAGTTGTTATATCATCGAGAGGTCTTGCTATTAAGCCCGTTTGTGTTACTGATAATAAATATGCTGTATTATCTTTCATAGGCAAATAGGTCGCACTGCCGTAATAAGCATCTACCCATGGTAACCAATTTTTATATTTATTGATTAATTTCCAGTAATCGATCTTTTCTTTGGGGGATAATGTATAAACTGTGCGTTGACTGGATCGTTCCTGATCAATATCACTATAACGTCCACTTATTCGCTCAAGCCGATATTGCGCATTCAAACCAAGTAATGTGGCCCATCCTTGCCATTTAATTATCCGGGCATCTACCTGCCATTCATCGCCACTGATCATATAGTGATCTGTTTTAGCTTGTTCAAGGTATGTTATGTTGACATGAAATTGTTGAATACTGTTTTGTGTGAACCTTAATTCAGCAATGGGCTGTTCAAAAGTTAATCGTTGATAACTGTAAAGGTTGCTGGCGATAGAGAGCAAAAGTAAACCAAGTAGAACAATGCTGGTTCCGGATAGTCCTTGTATGCCTGCCAGTAGTATTTTGCCGTTGAATAAACGTCTAAATCCAAGTGAGACTAATATTAGGCCAGTAGCTAATAAAAATATGACACAAGAGAGTAAAAGATTATCCAGTTTCAGGACCGTTTCTAGACTCATTCCTAATCTCAATCTTGATAAATTGGCACGGAAAAATAGCTTGCCCTAAACCACTGGTTTAGCTGACAATTCAAGCTTATCATGTAATACTGGAACAGGCTTGAAATAGGTTGTCCAAAGCTGTGAAATTATAAAGAATTGGTCTGGAGTGACCAGAAATAAGTTATTCATATATATAAAAATTCTATAATTCTGAAATAAGATGTCGGAAGAAAATCAAGCGCAATTACAAGAGCGGATCAAAGAATTTATACCAATCAATGAATTACCTGCTCATCTGCAGAATCAGCTATTCCAACGTGCCCAGATTATGGACATTAAAAAGTCCCGTTTTATCTTTAAACAGGGTGATAAAGACAATTATTCCTATTATTTACTGGATGGCGAAATTGAACTCTATTCGAATAAAGATTTGAATAGCGTTATCTCGAGTGATTCTGATCGAGCTAAATATGCGTTGGCTCAACTTCAACCCAGACAGTTTTCAGCTAAAGCCAAGACACCGCTGAAGGTATTATTAATTGATCGTGGTCATCTCGATCAATTGCTAGTTCTTGCCCAGGAAAGCACCGATTTAGGTACGAGTTCAGATGGTGAAATGGAAGTCGACGTTGTTGATGGTGTGGATGATGATACAGACTGGATGACAATGATGTTGCAATCAGAATTGTTTTCCAAAATGCCAACCGCCAATATCCATCAATTATTTGCCTTACTTGAACCTGTTGATTTCAAGACAGGGGATGTTGTTATCAAGCAAGGCGACCCTGGCGAACATTACTACATTATTTCGGAAGGGCGCTGTGCTGTCTCGAGGAAGCCTTCACCGAAAAGTAACGATGTCAAATTGGCTGAGTTAAAAGTGGGAGATAGTTTTGGTGAGGAGGCACTAATATCTGACTCAACACGTAACGCAACGGTAACCATGGTTACGGATGGTGTTTTGATGCAATTAGCAAAAACTACTTTTGTTGATCTTGTAAAGAATCCCACCTTGCAGTCACTAAAGTTTGACGAAGCTGATGCCTTGGTTAATGAAGGTAGTGCGAAGTGGTTAGATGTTCGTTTTCCTAATGAACACCAGGAATCATCAATTGAGGGAAGCGTCAATGTTCCTTTGAACTCATTACGTCTTCAAACAGAAAAACTGGATTCAGAAATAATTTATGTTCTCTATTGTGATACTGGAGCACGTAGTTCTACAGGTACATTTCTTCTGGCCGAACGTGGATATCAGGTTTCATATCTTGATGGTGGTCTGGTGAATAATCCCGAGGCAGTCGGGGTGAATACAGAAGTACCTAAAACACCTGAACCAGAAAAACAACCTGAGAAAATTAAAGAAGAACCCGCAGAAGCACGTGTTGAAAAGTTGAATGCTGAACTTGAAACAACACAGATCAAAATGGATCAAGCCGAAAAAGAAAAAGCTGAGGCAGACGCTAAAAAGAAAAAAGCAGCTGAAGAAAACAAGAAAAAACTGGAAGCAGAAAAGAAAAAACTGGAAGAACAGAAAAAGAAGGCTGAAGCAGAAGCCAGGAAAAAGGCGCAGGAAGAAGAGGCCAGGATGAAGAAGTTACAGGCCGAGTCTGACAAACAGATGAAAGAGGAGAAGAAAAAACTCGAAGAGATCTATAACAAGAATGCCAAGGATATGGAGAAATTACAAAAGGCAAAAGAAGTAGCTGAAGAAAAGATTCGTAAGGAACGTGAGGCATTGGAAAAACAGGCGGAGGAAGCGAAAAAACAAATCGAGGAAGCAAAACGGCTAAAACAGGAAGCGGATGAAGCTGCAAAACGGCAACTGGAAAAAGTAGAAGAATCCAAGCAAAAACTTGAAGAAGAGGCTGAAAAGAAACGTTTGGAAGAAGAAGAACGCGAAAGAAAGTTACAGGCTGAGGTAAAGGCAAAGATTGAAGAAGAGCGTAAAAAACTGGCAGAACAGTATGAACGTAATACAAAAGAGTACGAAGAATTAAAACGCCAAAAGGAAGAGGCCGAAGCGGCCAAATTAGCAGCCAAACAGGAAGCGCAGCAGATGATCGACGAATACAAACAGTCTCATGATAAATCTCGTGCGGAAGAGGAAGCAAAGTTAAAGGCTGAACGGGAAAAACTGGAGGAAGAAGCAAGGAAGATTCGGGAAACAATGAAACAGATCCAGCAGGTCAAGCTGGAAGCCGAGAGTGTTAAAAAAGAAGCTCTGGAGGAAGCGGGCCGATTAAAAGAAAGACAAATGGATTCGACCAATTCCAAAGAACAACGCGATCAATTGGAAGTAGAAATCAAGGCAGCAGAAGAGAAGGCAGTTGAAGCTGAACGTGAACTTGAAGACGCAGAACATAAAGAGAAGTTAACTGTTTCTGCACAACAGGTAAATGAAGCAGATTTAACCAAGAAGAAACAGGAAGAAGAGGCATTTCTTGCCCAGATTGAAGGAGATCTAAAAGATTTTGAGGACAAGCAACAGGAAGAAGCCGCTTCTATTACACAGATACAAATGCAATCAGACATGATGAAACGTATCAAACTTAAGGCAGCAGAGGCCAAAAAGAAAGCTCAACAGGCAGATTCTAATTTGCTCGATGACATTTCCAGTCAATTAAAAAATAAATAGGTCGATTTAGATCAACTTCAATAATTAATTAGTTCTTATATCAATAAATTTAATAGTAGAGGAAAATATTACGATGAGTGAACGTATTGTAATGCGTGTGGGAGAAGCC
>JANQJZ010000025.1 GCA_028281365.1 Gammaproteobacteria bacterium
CAGGTTCTTGATGTAGTTACTGCAACAGCATCTAATTTACCTGATGAACTTGGCATA
Source organism: Gammaproteobacteria bacterium (assembly GCA_028281365.1). Lineage (GTDB taxonomy): Bacteria > Pseudomonadota > Gammaproteobacteria > Eutrophobiales > Eutrophobiaceae > JANQJZ01. Next base: position 58 of record JANQJZ010000025.1, read on the forward strand.
TCTGTCGTTGATGTTCGAACCAAGCGTATTGATTTACCCGCAGAAGTCAGTAATTCAGTCTATGAACGTATGCGTGCTGAGCGTAATCGTGTTGCAAAAGATTTCCGTGCAAGAGGGTCTGAAGCTGCAGAACGAATACGTGCAAATGCTGATCGTGAACGTGAAGTCATCCTGGCTAATGCCTATCGTGATGCTGAAACGATTCGTGGTGAAGGTGACGCACAGGCAACCGAAATCTATGCGGCTGCGTATACCAAGGACGAGGAATTCTATTCTCTTTACCGCAGTCTGAATGCTTATCAGAATAGTTTCAATAATAGTAATGACATTTTACTGATTGAACCGGAATCTGATTTCTTCAGATATTTTAACAATTCAAAAGGCAAATAGGTTTATTGATTAAAAGCCCAGAGGGTAATTTACTCTTTATAATTCTGTTCGGATGAAAAAAACATTATGGTGATAGTGATTGTTTAATGTTAATTTTTCAGATCTATTGGCTGCATTGGCGTTGGTTTTCGTTCTTGAAGGTCTGATGCCCTTTATAAATCCGGATGGTATTCGAAAAGTATTCTTATTGGCCGCACAAATGGATAATCAGACATTACGATTTATGGGGCTGACAAGTATGCTTGTTGGTTTGATACTTTTATATGTTGTCAGGTGATGTATGACTATTACTAATCGATGGTTATTACCGGAGGGAGTTGAAGAAATATTACCTCCAAAGGCGATGCAACTGGAAAAGTTGTGTCGAAGCGCCATTGATTTGATTTCTACCTGGGGTTATGAATTCGTCATCCCACCGATGATCGAATACCTCGAATCTTTATTAACCGGTACAGGAGAAGATCTCGATTTACAAACGTTTAAATTAACAGATCAGCTAAGTGGTCGCCTGATGGGAATTCGTGCTGATATTACACCACAGGTGGCGAGAATTGATGCACACTTATTGAATCAGGATACTCCTACACGTCTTTGTTATCTGGGTTCAGTATTACATACCCGTCCTGGCAAGTCTGGTGAAACACGTTCTCCATTGCAGCTTGGTGCAGAACTCTATGGTCATGCAGGTGTTGCCAGTGATATTGAAGTTGTTAAATTGATGTTAGCGACGTTGAAGCATGTCAATATAAAAAATATCTATATTGATTTAGGACATAGTGGCGTCTTTCGTACTTTAAGTGCAGATTCATCATTAAATGAGGGACAGAAAATACAGGTGTTTGATGTGCTTCAACGTAAGGCAAGAGATGAGTTAAAAGATCTGTTTAAAGACTGGAACATTACGGATGCTAATAGTAATACTTTGCTTGAACTTATCGATTTGCATGGCGATACATCAGTTCTAACTGAGGCAAAAAAATGTTTCCGGAAAATTTCACCGGATGTTATTCAATATATTGATGAATTGACTGCGCTGACGGAATCATTGAAATCTGAATCAGACATATCTATTAATATTGATATGGCAGAACTACGCGGTTACCACTACCACACCGGCATGGTTTATACCGCATTCGTTGCAGGTGAGGGAGAAGGCATTGCTTTTGGCGGACGTTATGATGATATAGGCAGTGCTTTTGGACGAGCCAGACCTGCAACCGGTTTTAGTACCGATGTTAAATCATTATTAAAATTGCAGGAGAATAATGATAATTCTACGTCAAGGATCTTTGCGCCTGATATTAGTGATGAATTATTACAACAGAAAATTAAATCCTTGCGTGAAGCAGGAGAAATTGTCGTGCAGGAACTGGAAGGACAAACGTCGACTGCCAGGGAAATGGGATGCGATCGTCTTTTAGAAAAAGATAAAGACGAGTGGACAGTTAAAAAAATCTAATAACAAAAATAAATTAAAAGACATGGGTAAAAATATAATTGTATTGGGCACCCAATGGGGTGATGAGGGCAAGGGAAAAATTGTCGATCTGTTAACTGAAGATGCTTCTGCCGTTGTCCGGTTTCAGGGAGGGCATAATGCAGGTCATACAGTCGTTATTGAAGGTAAAAAGACCATATTACATTTAATACCATCAGGTATATTACATGATGGTGTTGAATGCCTGATTGGCAATGGTGTTGTGTTAAGCCCGCATGCCTTAATGGAAGAGATCTTGATGTTGGAACAGAATGATGTTCCTGCAAGATCATTATTGAAGATCAGCGAAGCATGTACCTTAATTTTGCCGTATCATATTGCACTTGATCAGGCACGGGAAAAAGCCAAAGGTAAAGCGGCTATAGGGACAACAGGTCGCGGAATAGGCCCGGCTTATGAAGATAAAGTCGCACGACGGGCATTACGCGTTGGTGATCTGGCAAATGATGAACGGTTATCCAGTAAGCTTGAAGAATTACTTGATTACCATAATTTTATGCTTACTAATTACTATCAATGTGATGCAATCGATTATCAGGAATCACTGGATGATATAAGAAAACTTGCCGAAGACATTGTCCCGATGATTGTTGATACGGGAGCGCGACTTAATGAACTCTATACGCAAGGTAAAAATATCCTGTTCGAAGGTGCTCAGGGAACCTGGTTGGATATCGACCATGGTACTTATCCATATGTAACGTCATCGAATACAACTGCGGGTGGTGCGGCTACCGGGACAGGTTTTGGCCCGCGTCATTTTGATTATATACTCGGTATTACCAAAGCCTATACAACGCGTGTCGGTTCCGGACCATTTCCAACAGAATTACATTGTGATACCGGTAAACATATTGCAGAAGTCGGGCATGAGTTTGGTGCAACAACGGGAAGAGCAAGACGCTGTGGTTGGTTCGATGCAGTAGCGTTAAAGCGTTCAGCACAGATTAATAGCTTAACAGGTTTATGTATAACCAAACTTGATGTGCTTGATGAATTGGAAACAATTAATATTTGTACAGCGTATGAAATGGACGGCAAGGCAATTGAAACACCGCCAATTGGTGCTGAAGCTTTTGACAAATGCAGGCCAATCTATGAAGAACATCCTGGCTGGCAATCATCAACCGTAGGTGCAACGAATTATGATGACCTGCCTAAAAATGCGGTTGATTACCTTAATCGCCTGGGTGAGGTAACAGGTATTCCAATCGATATTATTTCCACTGGTCCTGATCGAGCTGAAACAATTGTTCTGAAAAATCCGTTTGATTAAAGAACAATTATTTTCTCAAATGTTCAAATAGACCAAATTCCCATTGTCGGATAGCCATTACTACAGTTGTACCACTGCGTTCGTCTAAAGGTAAACCTGCATCGGTATCGTTGAGATCAATAAATTCCTTGATCATTTTTTCCATCTTCTTTTGAAATACGGCATTAGAGTTATCCGCTAACATCCCATTTACAACAAATAAACGTTCGTTGGCTTTATTAAATTTTGAACTAAAGAAATCCTGTTCAACTTTGGACTGAAAGAAATTTTGTATAGGGCCGTCTTCCAGCCAGGCAAAATTAGATGCGACCAAAAGTTTAATCCTGTTCCTGGGAAGTAATTCAATAATCTTTAATCTATCAAGTTTAGCGAGGTACCGGATACCTTCTGTTTTGGAAATTTTATAGCGTGCAATAATCTCATCCAACGTCCAACGATTTAATACACAAACAGTAATGAGTAGTAGTTTTAAATCAGCAACGATCTCCTTTTCCTGTTGTTCTGTAAGTTGACTAAGGTGTGGTTCATCTTCCTTCATCAGTTTTAATAAATCGGATAGTTCCAGTTCCATGCAATGACAGACTTCTTCTAACCTGTTCAGAGTAAAGTTCTTCTCAGAGAACATCCGTTTTATACTGGCCTCCGATAGATCGATCTGTTTTGCAATATCAGCATAAGTAAGACCATGTGCCTTTAATGCCTTTTTAAGGGTATTTATGAGATGATGTGTTTGTGCCATAGGAATCACGCAAAGTATATAAATATAATACTAATAGACCATATATACGCTACAAATACAATATAAGTTGTTAATTTTAATACCAATTACTAGGGTCAAAGGAATCTACTGATGAAGTGCAAGGAGAGTTCTTAATGACGTATTTATTTAAATACAAAGGTTTCCTGCCTTATATGGTTGTCGTCTTTCTAAATGCCTTCGTCGATCTGGGGCATAAGATCGTTATTCAAAACACAGTCTTCAAAATTTACGACGGTCAGGAGCAGATTGTCTTAACCGCCATTGTCAATGCACTTATTCTTCTTCCATTTATCTTATTAATTTCTCCCGCCGGTTTTTGCTCTGATAAATATCCAAAAAACAAGGTTATGCGTATTAGCGCCTGGGTCGCTGTTGTAATTACCTTATGTATTACGTTGTTTTATTACCTGGGTTGGTTCTGGCCGGCATTTGCGATGACCTTTATGTTGGCATTACAAAGTGCATTTTATTCACCTGCAAAGTATGGTTTTATTAAAGAACTGGTTGGAAAAAATAATTTAGCGACAGCGAATGGTCTAGTGCAAGCCACGACAACAATTGCGATCCTTGCCGGTATTTTTATCTTTTCAATCCTGTTTGAACAACATTTAGCGGGTACAACATACGATGATACCTCATCGTTAATGATGAACATTGCACCGATAGGATGGGGACTGGTTTTCTTCAGTGTTATCGAATTGATATTGGCCTATCTATTACCACAAAAACAACCGGTCGATGAAGCGATGAAGTTTGAATTAAAAGATTATTCGCAGGGAAAATATTTAAAGGCCAATATCAGTGCAGTATTAAGTCGCGAGGTTATCTTTCTTTCGATTGTCGGTTTGTCATTATTCTGGGCTATTTCACAAGTGATGTTGGCAGCATTTCCGGCATACGCAAAGGAGACCATGCATATTACCAATACTATTATCGTACAAGGTACGATGGCCTGTGCCGGTATGGGCATCATGCTAGGTTCCATTATTGCCGGGCGTATCTCAAGAACGCATATCGAAACCGGCATGATACCGGTCGGTTCAATCGGAATCGCATTGTGTTTACTAATCTTACCTGGATTGGGTAATGAATATTTGCAGGCGATTAACTTTCTTGCCTGGGGAATGTTTGGCGGCTTTTTAATTATTCCTTTAAATGCATTGATTCAGTTTCATGCTGAAGAGGATGAGCTCGGTCGTATCCTGGCCGGTAGTAACTTCTTTCAAAACTGTGTCATGCTCAGTTTCCTTGGTTTGACTGTCGTCTTTGCCCTGTACGGTATCGGCAGTTTAGGTTTATTTACAATTCTCTTGGTCGTTGCCGTTTGTGGAACGATATATACCGTTTATAAATTACCACAATCACTGGTTCGTTTTATTGTCAGTTACATCATTGGTCATCGCTATCGATTACAGGTGTTAGGTTTAAAGAACATACCGGAAAAGGGCGGCGTATTAATGCTGGGTAACCATATTAGCTGGATCGATTGGGGCATTATTCAGATGGCTTCACCACGACCGATCCGTTTTGTCATGATCCGAAACATCTATGAGCGTTGGTACCTGAAGTGGTTCCTGGATATCTTCAATGTCATTCCTGTATCTGCCGGTGCAAGTAAAGGTGCAATTCAGGAAATTAATACCGCACTAAATAATGGTGATGTGGTGTGTTTATTTCCTGAAGGGACAATAAGTCGCACAGGACAACTGGCTGAGTTTCAACGTGGTTATGAAAAGGCAGCGGAAAATGCCAATGCATTAATTTTACCTTTCTATCTTCGTGGCCTTTGGGGAAGTTGGTTTTCACGTTCCAGTGAAAAGTTAAAGAACTTACGAAGTACCGGCATCAAGCATGACATCATTGTTGCGTTCGGTGAAACCTTACCAATAGATACAACAACCGATGAATTGAAGAAACGTGTATTTGATCTATCAATTGATTCCTGGGAACACTATACCAGTGATCTTCCTGCGATAGGTTCGGCATTTATTGATAATGCAAAACGTAACAGTGATGAATTAATGGTTGCCGATTCGATAGCAGGACCATTAACCGGGGTTAAATTCTTAACTGCAGTGATCTGTTTTTCACGTTTAATTAAGAAATATTCCAGGGAACAAAACATTGGTCTGTTACTGCCGACCAGCAGTGCCGGTGCCATTG
>JANQJZ010000046.1 GCA_028281365.1 Gammaproteobacteria bacterium
TTAGATATTACGTATATTATAATCTATTTTTATATTTTCTTTACCAATAGATTCAGACAGTTTATCTAATAATTCATCATTAATTGACAGACACCACTCATCACCTAAATGCACATTGGCTATTGCTTCGCCATTATTATATTGGATGAAAACCTGGGAATTGCCATTCTTATACGGAGTAAACAGTTGCTTGAGATGTTCAATACCACCATTTTTTAAATTTTCGTATTTTATATTCAGTATTAATGAAGCCTGTTCCCGTCTTATTTCGTCCAGGTTAAATATTTCACTAGCACGTATCGAGATACCACTTTCAACATAATCATCCTCGACAGCTTTACCTTTGATAATGACCAGATGATCTTTTAACAATAAATGCCGATATTTTTGATATTCATCCGAATAAACTGTAATTAGTGCACGGGCGGTTCTGTCATCTAATCTTAGTTCTGCCATTCGCCCACGACTTCCGGTGCGGGTACGAATACTCATTATGTATCCGGCCACAATAACATTACCTAATTTAAATGTATTGAGCCGCGAGCTAACCAGTTTTTCCAGTTCCTGCTCATATCTATTGATCGGGTGTCCTTTAAGATAGAATCCCAATGTATCTTTCTCACCAGTTAGCCTTTCATTATCACTCCAACCCGGAACTTCCTCATACAGAGACAATACATCGGATACTTCACTACTGTTGCCTGTATCATCGAGACCAAACATATCATTTTGGCCACTTGTATTATTCAGATTATGTTGTTCTGCCAAAGATATCGCTTTTGAAAGATTATGCGTTAAAGTACTTCTGTTTGGACCCAATTGGTCCATCGACCCGGAACGAATTAATGCATCAATTACACGTCGATTAACTTTTCTAAGATCCAGGCGCTTGCAAAAATTAAAAAGATCTGGATAATTTCCATTTTCATCCCTTTCTTTAACAATGATCTCAATAGCTGCTGCACCAACACCTTTAATAGCTCCCAATCCATAATAAATTGTTTTATCGTCTATAACGGTAAAACTATATTGGCCTTCATTTACAGACGGTGGTAATAAGTTGATATCCATTTCACGAATTTCTTCCCTTAGTGTTACCACTTTATCTGTATTATCCATGTCAGATGATAGTACTGCTGCCATAAATGCTGCCGGGTAATGTGTTTTTAACCAGGCAGTTTGATAGGCAACCAGCGCATAAGCTGCAGAATGGGATTTATTAAATCCATAACCGGCAAATTTTTCCATAAGGTCAAAAATCATTGCCGCTTGACGTTCATTCACTCCACGATCAATTGCCCCTTCCGTAAAGATTGCACGCTGTTTTGCCATCTCTTCCGGTTTTTTCTTGCCCATCGCACGACGTAACAGATCAGCAGAACCGAGAGTATAGCCGGCTAATTCCTGTGCAATCTGCATAACCTGTTCTTGATAAAGAATAACTCCATATGTCGGTTTTAAAATAGGTTTTAATATTGGTTCTAAATCATTATGAATATACTTTACACGTGCACCATGCTTTCTTTCGATAAAGTTATCAACCATCCCCGATTGCAACGGTCCTGGCCGGAACAATGCAACTAATGCAATCAAATCATCAAATACATCCGGATTTAAACGCTTTACCAACTTTTTCATACCATCAGATTCCAGCTGAAAAACAGCAGTAGTATCCATGGCTTGAATCAATTTATAAGTTGCCGGATCATCTAATGGTATATTATGTATATCAATCTTATCTTTATTTTCTTTTGCTCTAAGCCTGTTAATATCAGTTATAGCCCAGTCTATAATAGTAAGTGTTCTAAGCCCCAAAAAATCGAATTTCACCAAACCAATTGATTCAACATCACCCATATCAAATTGCGTTACTGTAGATTGCGACCCCTGTTCACAATAAAGTGGCATATACTGATATAAAGGATTTGGCGCGATAACGACTCCACCCGCATGTCTGCCCGCATTACGTGATATCCCTTCAAGCTTTTTCGCTAAATCAATTAATGATTTGACATCTTCTTCTGATTTATAGCGTTTCTTTAATGCCTGTTCCTCTTCCAGGGCTTTGTCTAAAGTCATATTTAAATCAAAAGGAATTAATTTTGCGATCTGGTCACAAAAACCATAGGGAAATCCAAGCACCCTGCCAACATCTCTGACAACAGCTTTTGCCGCCATGGAACCATATGTAATAATTTGCGAAACATGGTCCCGTCCGTATTTATCAGCAACGTATTCAATTACCTCATCTCTACGCTCCATACAAAAATCCACATCGAAATCAGGCAATGACACACGTTCCGGGTTAAGAAACCGTTCAAATAACAAATCGTATTCAATTGGATCCAGTTCTGTTATATCAAGTGCAAAAGCAACAAGTGAACCTGCACCTGAACCACGGCCCGGACCTACCGGTATTCCGTTATTTTTTGCCCAACGTATAAAATCTGCAACAATAAGAAAGTAACCGGAAAATCCCATGTTAGTGATAACATCGATTTCATTCTGTAAACGTTCAAAATAGTTTTTACAATCTGATTCTGTAATCGAATCTTTTTCATTGATGATCCTTTTTAAACCTGAGTTAGCATCTTCTATTAAACGGCTATCTTGCGTCTCATTTTCTTTAATTGGAAAATGCGGAAGGAAATGTTTTCCTAATTTAAAATCGACATTGCAACGTTCTGCAATTTTTACTGTATTGTCGATTGCTTCAGGAATATCAGAAAATAATTCCTTCATTTCATTTGTTGAAAGAATATATTGATGATCCGTATAGGCTCTTGGACGTCTTGGATCATTCAATGTGTAACCTTGGTGTATACAGACTCGTGCTTCGTGTGCCTCAAAATCTCCTTGTTCTAAAAATCGAACATTATTTGTTGCAACTACAGGTATATTGAATTTTTCTGCATATTGTATTGCATTATGTATATACAAATTTTGCTGTTTGCTACCAATACGCTGTAATTCTATATAAAAACGATCAGGGAAAATCGAATTCCATTTTTCAAGGCACTGTTCGATTTGCACACTATCTTGATACAAAATAGCCTTTCCAAATTCACCATGTTCTGCAGCTGATAATGCAATTAACCCTTCACTATGTAATTTTATCCAATCAAGCTGGACAACTGGATTACCCCGATACTGACCTTCTGTATAACTCCTGGTTATTAATTTAGTCAGGTTCTGATATCCATCAATATCCTGACAAAGTAATACTATATCGGATGAGTCACCATGCTTATCATTCCATACTTTTAACTCAGCGCCTATTAATGGCTTAATACCATTATTTAGCATTGAACGATAAAATTTTACTGCAGAAAACATATTGGATTGTTCCGTGACCGCGATAGCAGGCATGCTCAACTCAGCGATCTTATCAGACAGGCTATCTATCTTGATTAAACCATCAAGCAGAGAATATTCGGTATGGACATGCAAATGAACAAAACTCATAACATCTATCTATTTATTATCGCCTTTACAGGTGAAAAACTTTTTCTATGGATATGTGTTACACCGAGTTTTTCAAGGCTTTCTAAATGTTGTTTGGTTGGATAACCCTTGTGTGAAGAAAAACCATAACCTGGAAATTTTTTATCCATATATTCCATTTCTTCATCACGCGTTACTTTTGCAATAATAGATGCAGCACTAATTTCCGGTATTAGACTATCTCCCTTGACTATTGCCAGGCTTTCATAACAAATTTCCGGTGTAAAACTGCCATCTACATAAACAATCTGAGGTTTAATGATTAAACTTTCTACAGCTCGTTTCATAGCTAATAAACTTGCTTTTAAAATGTTAATTTCATCAATTTCTTCAACTTCAGCCCTGCCTAATGACCATGCTATTGCCTTGGATTTTATTTCTTCACACAAGTATATGCGTTTTTTATGGCTAATTTTTTTTGAGTCATTAAGTTCTGAAACCGGATTTTTATTATCCAGAATAACAGCTGCTGCAACTACCGGACCGGCCAGGGGCCCTCTGCCAACTTCATCAACTCCAGCAAGTAGTTTGCCAAAATGTTTTGCAGGGATTTCAAACATACGTCTTGTTATTTAATAAATTCAGTACGGCTTCTGCTGCTTTATTATCAGCATTCTTTCTTAATTGATTTGATAATTGTGTAAATATATCTGTTAACTCTGAAATTTTATCCTTTGAATTTAATAAACCGGTCATTTCAGCTGCTATTTTTTCCGGTTTACAATCTGCCTGAAGACATTCTGGCACAAGCTCTTTTCCAGCAAGTATATTAGGTAAAGCTGCGTAAGGAATTTTTGCCAACAACTTCACTATAAAATACGTTACCCAGGAAAGTTTATAAGCTACCACCATGGGTCTTTTTAACAACATCGCTTCAAGTGTTGCCGTACCTGATGCCAGCATAATTATATCTGCGGCTTCCATTAATTTATGTGTTTTATCAACATATTTTTCTATATATAGATCGGGTACGATATTATTGTGAATTTGGTTAAATTGATGTAATGATTTTTCATTCATTAAACTACAGGCAAAATATAAATCCTGAGAAGAGTAATTAATTATATTAGCTGCCGATAATAACGGGGCAGATATCATTTTAATTTCATTTGACCGACTACCCGGTAATATTGCTACTATCGTTTTATCCTTTGGTAACGAAAGTTCTTCTCTAGACTTTTTCTTATCCGGTTCTACAGGCAACTTATCTGCCAATGGATGCCCTACATAACAATTAGGCACACCGTATTTATCATATATTTTTGTTTCAAAGGGAAACAGGTTTAGAATTAAATCAACCGACTCCTTTATTTTTTTCACTCTATATTCACGCCATGCCCAAATGGATGGACTGACGTAGTGAACTGTTTTAATACCATTTTTGCGCAGTTCTTTTTCCAGCCAAAGATTAAAATCAGGAGCATCGATTCCGATAAAAATATCGGGTTTATTCTGTAGAAAATGGTTTCGAATATCATTCCGAATTTTATTTAATTCAACGTACCTGCTGATAACCTCTGTGATACCCATTACTGACAATTTTTCCATAGGATGAATTATTTTCATCCCTGCAGCTTTAAGCCTATCACCCCCAATCCCTTCAACTTCAAGCGTTGGGATATGAGTACTCAACTCAGAAATTAAACCAGCTCCCAGGGTATCGCCCGATGCTTCCCCTGCGACAATTCCTATACGTATCATTGACTTAGGTTAATTATTAGGCATGGAATTAATACTACCTGACAATTCCACGTTGGGAAGATGCAATAAATGAATACATTAACTCGACTTCTTTAGAGTCTTTAGAAAGCTCTTTTAATACATCAAGCGCATCCTTTAAAGCAAGGCCATCACGATATACGGTTTTATAGGCTTTTCGTAATTGGTTAATTGTGTCCGAATTAAAACCATGTCTTTTTAGGCCTTCGCGGTTAAGTCCGGAGGGTTTTGCCGTATTTCCGGAAACTAATACATAAGGTGGGACATCCTTAACGATTACAGATGCTATCGCTGAAAAACTGTAACTGCCTACATGACAAAATTGATGTACGCCGGTAAACCCACCAAGAATAGCAAAGTCATCAATAACAACATGACCCGCTAATGTCGCATTATTCGCGAATATTGTTTGATTACCAATAATACAATCATGGGCAATGTGGACATATGCCATAATCCAGTTTTCATTACCAATAACCGTCTCTCCACCGCCGTCGGCAGTACCCCGGTTAATAGAAACATATTCCCGAAATGTATTACCTGAACCAATCTTTAAAACTGACTCGCTTTCCCCTTTATATTTTTTATCCTGTGGATCATCACCAATTGAACAAAACTGGAAAAATCGATTATCAGTACCAATGTTTGCAGGTCCATTTATTACCACATGAGAATCAATCCTTGTTCCTGATCCAATACTAACATCGGACCCTATTATTGAATAAGCTCCAACGTCTACATCAGAATCAATATTTGCATCAGCATGAATGATGGCGGAAGGATGGATCATGGATTTACTCCATGACTGTAGTCAATAATTCTGCAGAAGCTATTAATTTTGAATCAACATAGGCAGCTGCATCATATTTCCATATATTTTTTTTAACTGTAAGAAACTTCACTTCAAGAATTAATTGATCACCCGGCCCTATCGGTTTTCTAAAGCGCGCCTTGTCGACACCTACCAGATAGAACAAGTTGTTTTCATCTACGCCACCATCAAGTCCTTCTACTCCAAGTAATGCAGCTGCCTGGGCGAAGGCTTCTATAATAAGCACTCCCGGCATTACTGGCTTGCTTGGGAAATGTCCCTGAAAAAAAGGTTCATTAATAGTTATATTTTTTAATGCCTTAATATGATGATTTGCTTCAACCTCCAGTACCCGATCTATCATCAAAAAGGGATAACGATGTGGTAAAATCTTTTTAATATCTTGAATATTCATCATGTCTTTCGTCTTCAAATTTAATCGTTATCCAGTTTATTCATAATTTTTTTAATTAACTCATCAAGCTGTCTGAAACGAACAATATTTCTTCTCCAGATTTTGTTTTCTGTAACAGGAATTCCAGCGGAATAAACACCTGGAGATTTTATTGAATTTGAAACACCTGACATAGCAGTTATTACAACATCATCAACAATTTCAATATGCCCACTAATACCAACAGCGCCACCAATCATACATCGTTTTCCAACGATTGTACTTCCTGCAATACCCGTACATCCAGCGATAGCAGTATGTTCACCAACTATAACGTTATGACCGATTTGAACCTGGTTATCAATTTTAACTCCTGTCTCTATAATCGTATCTTCAATTGCACCACGATCAATAGTTGAATTTGCACCAATTTCCACCTTGTCTGAAACTATGACCGAACCAATTTGAGGGATTTTAAGCCATTGTTTATTTTCCTGTGCAAGTCCAAAACCATCAGAGCCTATGACAACACCCGGATGTAATATAATTTCATCACCTAATTTAATATCATGACATAAAGTAATATTGGCAATTAACAAACAATTATTACCAACTGTTACATTATCTTCGATAACGCAACCGGGTCCAATATAGGTATTTGATCCAACAGTTACATTATTACCAATAGTGACATTTGCTGAAATCGATACCGAGCTATCAATTTTGCAATTTTCACCTGTAACAATATTATCCTGCCTTAATGATTTACGATTATTATCTGGATAAAGATGAATTGCTATTTTTGCGTAAGCCAGATAAGGATTATCTGTAATTAAAGCATTAGTGGGACAATTAGCCAGATCATTTTCTGTTAAAATTACAGCTGATGCCCTGGTATTTTTTAAAAAACTTGTATAGTGTCGATTGGATAAAAAAGAAATTTCACCTTCATTTGCTGACTTTAACGTATTTACCGCATTAATCTTGCAATCAGATTTGCCTACGAGTTTTGTGCCACTTAGCTTTGCTAATTCTTCCAGCGTTGATGGCATCTAAATCTATCCTGAAGCAAAACTCTATTGGGACTTACCATTAGATTCCTTTTTCAAATGTTCAATAACCATATTACTGATATCAACTTTAGGACTTGCATAAATGACCCCCTCACTTAATATAACATCATAATTATTTTGCTTTGCCACTTCCTGAATGGCCTGTACTATCCTTTTTTGAATCTTCGCAAATTCTTCATTACGACGAAAATTTAAATCTTCACGAAACTCATCCTGGCTTCGTTTTAAGTCACGTTTTTTAGAAATGATATCCCGTTCCAGTTTGGAACGTTCCTGCTCACTCATGATTGCTCCGTCTTTACTTAATTTGTCTTCCAGTTCTTTAACCTTTTTTTGTTGCGCAACCAGCTCTTTATCTCGAGGAGAAAATTCTTTTTGTATCATTGATCTTGCAGCATCAGCCTGTGGTGATTGTTCCAAAACACGAATAGCATTTACCGCTCCCAGTTTATATCCGTCTTCTGCATAAGAAATCGTGTACGAAAAATAGATTAACCCTGCTATTAATAACTTAAAAATAATTTTCATGTATTGTTTTCTCCAGAAAAAACTAAAAAGACGTGCCAAATGTAAACTGAAAATTTTCAACCTGATCTGTGCTTTTATCATTTAATGGAAAGGCGAAATTCATACTTACCGCACCAAATGGAGATATCCAGATTGCACCAAGACCAGTTGAAACACGTATCTCATCTAATTCAATATCTTCATCAGGTCCATAGACATTACCGGCATCGACAAAAGTCGTAACACGAACCGATTTTTTAAAGTCACTTAAAAATGGTACCGGCAAAATAACTTCTGCTTTTCCTATTATCTTCGTATCTCCTCCAAGTGGTCTACCTGTACTGTCAAGAGGACCGAGTGTGTTCGCTTCAAACCCTCTTACTGATCTAGGACCGCCTGCAAAAAAGTTTTCAAAGAAAGGTAGCTCTGACGTATCACTATAACCATCACCATATCCAAATTCACCGCCCAATGATAATATAAAATCTTCATAAATATCTTTAAACCATTTCGTTTCGTAATTCAATTTGTAATATTCCAGGGAATTACTAAACGTTGGGATTGCAAATTCTCCATTTATTCTATGTAACGTCCCTTTATCAGGTAGAATTCGTTTATTGGTTGTATCATAAGAAAAACCAGCTCGTAAACTAAAGATATCAAAATTATCACCATTTTGATTCACAAAATCCTGAATCTGTGTACCACTACCACTTAATAAATCTATCTCCGTATTCTTGTATTCGGCAGCAAATGCAATAGAATTATTTTCCGTGACCGGATATCCAAAATTTATATCGCCGCCGATATCACGCGTTTCATATATCGCCAGATTCGCATCTACTGCATCAGTTTCGCGGTAAAATGCATTAAATCCCTGACTAATACCATCAATGGTAAAATAGGGATCCAGATACCCTAAACCATATCTTGTATTAACATCACTATTATTAAAGTCAAAAGAAATACGTTTACCAGAACCCAAAAAGTTCTCCTGTACAATGCTTGTTGTAAAAATAATTCCTTGTCCGGGAGAAAAACCCAATCCGGCACCCAAACGTCCACCAGGCGCTTCTTCTACCGTATAGAGAACATCAACCTGGTCAGTTGTTCCCGGAACTGCCGGTGTTTCAACATTGACATCTTTAAAATATCCTGTTCGTTGTAATCTTTGCTTGCCTCTTTCCACTTGTTTGGTAGATATCCATGCGCCTTCCTGTTGTCGCATTTCTCTTCGAAGTACTTCATCTTTAGTCTTTGAATTACCGGTAAAGGTAATTCGTCTGACATAAACGCGTTTACCTGGATCAACAAAGAAAGTTATTGCAACAGTTTTTTCATCCTTGTTTATATCCGGGATAGAATTGACATTGGCAAATGAATATCCTTCTTCACCTAATCTGTCAGTTAATGCCTTACTACTATTTGTTACTTCTTTTCTTGAAAATAAATCACCAGAAGAAACTAATATTAATTTGAATAAATCTTCCTCCGGTAATACATAATCACCCGCTAATTTAACCTCAGTTACTTTGTATTGCTCACCTTCATTAATATTAATAGTAATATATATATCCTTTTTATCCGGTGTTATTGAGACCTGTGTGGAGTCAACACTAAAATTCAAATAACCTCTATCAAGATAATAGGAACGTAAACTTTCCAGGTCACCAGAAAGTTTTTGTTTTGAATATTGATCATTTTTTGTAAAGAATGAAAACAGAGTTGGTGTACTCAATTCAAACTCATCAAGCAAATCTTCCTCTTCAAAAACTGCGTTGCCAACAATATTTATTTTCTTTATCTTGGCGGGCACACCTTCAGAGACTTCAATTAAAATAGCTACCCTGTTATTGTCCAGTTCAGTCACTGTCGAATCAATTTTGACAGCGTATTTACCAAATGAATAATATTGTCGTTGTAATTCCTGTTCTACCTGATCGAGTTGCGCCTGGACAAAAACCCGTCCTTCTGCAAAGCCGAATTGTTTCAGATTTTCCAGTAAATCATCGGTATCGATATCCTCATTCCCTGTCATCTGAATGGATCCAATTGCCGGTCTTTCTTTAAATATAAAGACAAGTACGTTGCCATCACGCTCAAGCCTCACGTCATCAAAAAAGCCTGTTTTAAATAATGCCCTGACCGCCTCTGAAGATCGGGAATCATCAAATGTGTCACCCACCTGCATAGGCAAATAATTAAATACGGTACCCGGTGTAATTCGCTCAAGCCCTTCGACACGAATGTCCTCAATCACAAACTCTTGCGCAGCAAAAAGTTTGCAAATCATGCAAATATATAGAAACGAAATATATAGTATTTTATTAAGACCAAGCCGCATATAATTGTTATTTAATTATTTTTTTAGTTATCCAAGTAGCCGGACTATGTCATTATAAAAAGCGATACTCATAAGACCTAGCAACAAAATTAGCCCAACTTGCTGTCCAATAATCTGGGTCCCTTCTGATACCGGTTTTCCGATGACCAATTCTACAAGGTAATAGAGCAAATGTCCGCCATCCAGTAACGGGACCGGTAATAGATTAAGCACACCAAGACTAACACTGACAATTGCCATAAAACTTAAGAAAGCGATCAATCCAATACTGGCAGACTGCCCGGCATACTGTGCGATACTGATCGGTCCGCTCAGATTTTTTACTGATGCCTCGCCAACAAGCATTTTTCCTAAAACTCGTAACGTTAGTAGTGACATTTTCCATGTTTTAACTATTGCTTTAGGAATTGCTTCGAAGGCTGAGTAAGACTCCTTGGTAAAATAACTTTCGAATAATTTACCTGGTTCTAAAGCGGCAGCACCAATACGGCCAATGGTTTCATTGTCTGACTGTACAGACTCCGGAGTTAACTCTATTTGCACAATACCATTGGAACGTAAAACCTCTACTGTTAAAACATTTTGAGGATTGTCACGAATAATTGAAACCCATTCATTCCACGATTCAACTTCTTTTCCATTGACTGTTAGTATTTCATCATATTTTAACAGACCACTTTTTTTTGCCGGTCCATCTGCCAGAACCTCTCCTATAATGGCAGGAAGCTTTAGTTCAATCACACTTAATCCTAATACATCAAGTAATTTACCTTCAGCCATTTCATCGATTGTAATCCTGGAAAGATCAAGGGTAATCATTTGTTTTATTTTATTAACATCAATAACTTCCAATGTAATAACATCAGCATTTACAGTGTGATCAACCAGTTTATCAATTGCACTTGACCATGTTTTTGTTTTAATCCCATTGATTGATATGATTTCTTGCCCGGTCTTTAAACCTGCATTTTCACTAATTGATGCAGGTTTTATCTCACCTATAATTGGTTTTAATCCGTTTATTCCAATAACAAATATTAACCAGTAAGCAAATATGGCAAATATAAAATTAAACATGGGCCCCGCTAAAACAATTGCAAAACGTTTGCCTAAGGATTGCTGATTAAACGACCGTGGTAATTCCTCTTGTTTAACTTCACCTTCTCGTTCATCCAACATTTTGACGTATCCGCCTAATGGAAGTGCTGCTATAACGAATTCCGTTTGATCATCACCAAATAATCTTTCATAGATTGGACGTCCAAAGCCAATCGAAAAACGAAGGATTTTTACATTACAACGTCGGGCAACCCAGTAGTGTCCATATTCATGGAAAGTAATTAATACTCCAAGAGCAATAATAAAAGCGATTATAGATTGTAATATATCAATCATGCTGCGATATCCTTGATAGTATTCATTGCATATTCTCTTGCATCACGATCAGCGGCAAGGATAACTTCAATAGAGTCCGCATTTGTTTGAGTCACATTTTCAAGTACAGTTTCTATAACTTTTGCAATATCAGTAAATTTAATACGCTGTTGTAAAAATTCATTAACAGCAATTTCATTCGCTGCATTTAATATTGCACTGCTTGTCCCGCCATTATTCATGGCTTCTCTTGCAAGTCTCAGACAGGGGAAACGTTCATGATCAGGCCTTTCAAAATTCAACTGTGAAACATGAAACAAATCCAATTTTTCAACACCTGAATTAATCCTTTCCGGCCATGCCAGACCATAGGCAATAGGGGTGCGCATATCCGGATTACCAAGCTGTGCCAGAACGGAACCATCATCATATTCAACTAAAGAATGAATTATACTTTGCGGATGGATAACAACTTCTATGTTGTCAGGGTCGGCATGAAATAACCAGCATGCCTCGATTATCTCAAGACCTTTGTTCATCATGGTTGCAGAATCAACCGATATCTTTTTTCCCATGTCCCAATTCGGGTGAGCACAGGCCTGATCGGGTGTCACTGAAGATAATCTATCTAAAGATATTGTCCGGAAAGGGCCACCTGATGCTGTAAGTAAAATTTTATTTATACCTACTTTATTCAGACCCTGATTAAAATCAGTTGGCATACACTGAAAAATAGCATTATGTTCACTATCTATTGGTAACAGCTCGGCATTATTATCTCGAACTGTATCCATAAATAACTTGCCTGACATAACCAGGGATTCCTTATTTGCAAGCAATACCCTTTTGCCTGCCTTGGCTGCAGCCAGAGAGGGTAATAGACCTGCCGCTCCAACAATGGCTGCCATGACGTAATCTACATTGTCACTTTTAACAACTTCTAATAGACCATCTGTACCGGTAAGCACTTTTACATCTGAAGCTTTGTTTTTTAGTTCCTGTTCAAGCCTGGCTGCAGAATCTGCATCTACCATGACCGCGAATTCCGGCTTGTAAATCAGGCATTGCTCCAATAAGGCTTCAACATTGGTATTTGCAGTTAATGCAATAACAGAATAATCGTTGGAATGGCGTGAAATAACATCTAGAGTACTAATACCAATGCTGCCTGTAGAGCCTAAAATGGTAATACCTTTCATTAGTTATACCCGTAATAAATCACACCAAAAACGAAGACAGGCCCTGCAGCAGTTAAACTATCTAACCTGTCCATAACGCCACCGTGACCTGGCAAGATGGAGCCACTGTCCTTAATATTAGCTTCACGCTTAACTAAACTTTCCATTAAATCACCAATTACAGACATAATTACGGTCGCAATTGATATCATTATAAAGGCCCAATCTTTAGTTAAATCCATGTTTAAAATAAACACATAGCATATTGTAACTACAATACCTGCCAAAATACCTGCAATTGTACCCTCCCAGGTTTTACCCGGACTGACACAATCAGCCAATTTTCGTTTTCCCCATTTTTTGCCGCTGAAATAAGCCGCCGTATCCGCAGACCAGATTAATAACATTAAGAAGATGAGAAAAGATGCCCCTGTATTGAAATCAGTCTTTAACACTACCAGGCTCGACCACATGGGTACGAGTAATAATAAGCCAACTATCATCAAGGCTGCAGGTGAGTGTGTTAAGAGTTTGTGACCTTTTTGATAAGCAACCACCAGCAATGTAGCAATTACCCAATAAATTACTCCGACCAATATTACACTGTGGTATAGATTGCTATTATCTAGCCAATACAAACAGGCTAAAACTGAAATAACAAAAATACTATATATATACTTTATATACCCTTTTAATTTACATATATCTGCCCATTCCCATGCGCCTATAGCTATAAATACAGCAAATAGACCTGACAGCCATATTGGATCCGGTAAAAAGATAGCTGCTATGACTATTGGGATTAAAATAACAGCGGTAATAATTCGATATTTAAGCATTGTTTTTTACTGAACTACTTTTTTAACTTGTTCAGAGGTTTTACCAAACCTTCTCTGACGTCCTTCAAACCATTCAATGGCAAGTTTAAATTGATCAGCATCGAAATCAGGCCAAAGTGTGTCAGTAAAATAAAGTTCAGTGTATGCAAGTTGCCATAAAAGGTAATTGCTGATACGTTGCTCGCCACCTGTACGGATAAATAAATCAGGTTCATTAAAACCTACTAATGATAAATTTTTATTAATATCTTCTTCATTGATATCTTTTAGATCCAGGTTTGTAGAAGTTTTATTTATTAATGAACGACAAGCCTGGAGTATATCCCATCGACCACTGTAATTGACCGCGACATTAAGGCATAAACCTGTATTAGATGAGGTCAATGCTTCAGCATTATTAATTGACTCTTGAAGTTTTTTACTGAAACTGGATTTTTCACCAATAAATTTCAATTTGACATTATTTTTATGTAAATCCTGAACTTCAGATTGTAATGAAGACATGAAAAGATCCATTAATAAGCTAACTTCTCTTTCGGGACGCTGCCAATTTTCCCGGCTGAATGCATAAACAGTTATTACATTCAGATTTATTTCAACAGCAAATTCAATTAACTTCCTTAAGGCCTTTACACCGGCACGATGACCTGCTATCCGTGGTAACCCTCTTTTTTCAGCCCACCGACCATTTCCATCCATAATAATCGCAACATGATTTGGTCTGGTGTTTTTTTTCTCAGCATTCATAAATAAATGCGCCAAAATAATTCTCTAGAAACACAAGCTGAATAAACCTTAAATTATATTTCCATCATTTCAGCTTCTTTTTGTTCTAAATTTTTATCCACCAGTGCTACATTCTCATCAGTAAGTTTTTGAATTTGATCTTCCGCCCGCCGTTCATCATCTTCGGTTATCATCTTTTCTTTTACTAATTCCTTACAGGATGAATTCGCATCACGTCGTATATTTCTTATTGCAACGCGAGCTTTTTCTGCTTCGGCCCGGACTACCTTAATCAGATCTTTTCGTCTTTCTTCTGTTAATGGCGGTAGTGGAACACGGATCACTTCACCGGCAGTAACAGGATTTAAACCAAGATCGGCATTCATAATAGCCTTCTCAATATCAGGTATGCTGCTTTTATCATAAGCATTGATACCTAAAGTTCTGGCATCAACGACATTTACGTTTGCAACCTGGTTTAATGGCGTATCAGAACCATAATAACTGACTTTAATATGTTCAAGCAGACTTGGATGTGCTCTTCCTGTCCGTATCTTTGCCATTTCTGTCTTTAAAGATTCGAGACTTTTATGCATCCGACTTTTTGTATCATTTATAATATCTTCAACCATATTCCTCGCTCCTTAGTCTTCATTGCATACCAGGGTCCCTTCATCTTCTCCCTTGGCTGCCTTCAATAATGAACCGGGCTTTGTCATATCAAGTACCCTCAATGGCATATGGTTATCCCGGCACAATACAACCGCAGTTGTATCCATAACACCCAACTTTTTCTCAATGACTTCATCATAATTCAGTTTTTCATAACGAACAGCGTCTTTATTCTTAACCGGATCAGCTGAGTAAACACCATCAACTTTTGTAGCCTTGATAAGCAATTCAGCGCCAATTTCTATTGCACGTAAACTCGCGGCAGAATCAGTTGTAAAAAAAGGATTACCCGTACCTGCGGCCAGAATTACAACTCGTCCTTTTTCCAAATGCCTTACCGCCCTGCGACGGATATAATCTTCACAAACCTGATTGATTTTAAGAGCGGACATTACTCTCGCATGCAGTTCTATTCTTTCCAGAGCATCTTGCATGGCAAGTGAATTCATAATCGTCGCCAACATACCCATGTGGTCTGCAGTAACACGATCAATACCGGCAGCTGCCAAACCGGTACCACGAAAAATATTACCACCACCAATGACAATTGCGATTTCAGCACCTTGATGACAAAGATCGGCAACTTCAGTAGCAAGGCGTTCAATAACGGCAGGGTCTATACCATAAGACTCATTGCCCATTAATGCCTCACCACTGAGTTTTAATAAAACCCGCCTATATTTTAGTGAAGTGGACGGGTCGAGCATCTATTTAGTCTCCTTTTGCCTGTGCCATGACTTCTTCAGCAAAATTATCCGTGCGTTTTTCTATACCCTCTCCTACTTCATAGCGGAGGAACGATTTTACTGAAGCATTGGCTGATTTAAGTAATTTTTCTACTGTCTGGTCCGGATCTTTTACAAATGGTTGGCCAAGTAGTGTTATTTCCTTAAGAAATTTATTGATCCGGCCAGTAACCATTTTTTCAATAATTTCTGCCGGTTTGCCACTTTCTTCAGCCTGGGCTGTAAAGATTTCTTTTTCCTTATCCAACATATCCTGAGGAACCTGATCTTCACTGACACAAACCGGTTTGCTGGCCGCTATATGCATAGCGATATCTTTTGCAAGTGTTTCATCGCCACCATCAAGTTCGACTATCACACCAATCCGTGACCCATGTAAATAGGTGCCAATTTGGCCAGATAATGAGAAATTTTCAAATCGTCTAATTGTAATTTTTTCACCAATCTTGGCAATGAGTTGTTGATTTGCTTCTTCAATAGATTGGCCACTAATATCCAGTGTCATTAGTTCATCAACATTCGACGGGGTTTGCTTGGCAATGGATTCGATAACATTATTAGCAAATGCAAGAAAATTCTCATCCTTGGCAACAAAATCCGTCTCACAATTTATTTCAAGGATAATGACGTTATTACCATCCTGTTTAATAGTAATAATACCTTCAGCAGCGATACGTCCTGCCTTTTTGGCCGCTTTTGCTGCCCCGGATTTGCGCATTTCTTCAATAGCAACATCGATATCCCCATTAGCGTCTTGTAGAGCCTTCTTGCAATCCATCATACCTGCACCGGTACGTTCACGAAGTTCTTTTACTAATGATGCTGTAATTTGCATTTATTTGTCCTCTTTTAATCTTCTTTATTTTCAGCTGCATCTTTAGCTTTTTTCGCGGTCTTTTTGCTCGCTTTTTTCGCAGTCTTCTTTTTGGTTACTTTTTTCTTGGCAACAGTCTTCTTCTTTGCGACCTTTTTCTTGGTTTTTTTAGTTACTGAGTCATCATCCTTTTGTTCTTCATCTATCGTGCTTTCTTCAGCACTTTCAATCTTCTTCGCCGCCTTCTTCTTTGTCGCTTTTTTGCTGACTTTTGTTTTTACTTCGACGCCATCCTTTAATGCAATAGGCGTACCGCTGTCATCAATCTCAATAAGCTCATCACTGTCTTCACTGTCACCCAAATGTGCAATTGATTGACGGCTGTCCAGAATGGTATCAGCTACTCCCTTTGCATAAAGCGTAATAGAGCGAATAGCATCATCATTACCCGGAATAATATAATCGACTCCTTTAGGACTATTATTACTATCAACAATACCAATAACGGGAATGCCAAGTTTTATTGCTTCACTGACAGCGATATTTTCATAACCGACATCAATAATAAATAAAGCATCAGGGATACTCTTCATATCTTTTATACCTGATAAGTTGGCTTCAAGCTTATCGAGTTCACGTTGATACATGAGCTGTTCTTTCTTGTTAACCCTGTCCAGGCTACCGTCCGCCTGCATAGTCTCGATTTCTTTTAAACGATTTATCGAACCGCGAACCGTTTTGAAATTGGTTAATAATCCGCCTAACCAACGTCGATTAACATATGGCATACCACAACGCGTTGCTTCTTCCGCAATAATTGATTGTGCAGCCCGTTTGGTACCAACAAATAAAATAGTGCCTTTTTTTGCTGCCATCTTACTGACGAAATTAATTGCTTCCTCATAGAGTGGCAGGGTTTTTTCCAGATTGATGATATGAATCTTGTTGCGCTGGCCGAATAAATAAGGTGCCATACTGGGGTTCCAGTAACGGGTTTGGTGACCAAAATGAACACCCGCCTCCAGCATTTCACGCATGGTGACATTAGACATTTTATATTCTCCTGTTAGGGTTAAGCCTCCGCACCCCCCTTATACCAACCTGCCAATAAAATGTTTCAGCAGGCACCCTATATAAGGTTGCAGCGTGCGTGTGACGTTGTGTGATTTATTTGCGAAAACCGCGGGCGCTTTATACCATAGAATAATTGATACAACAAATACTTACCCTTTGAAATTCTCTAATGACTGGAAATTATGCCAATATCGATAAAAACCGCTGATGAAATTGAGAAAATGCGTGTTGCAGGATCACTCGCAGCGGATGTACTGGAAATGATTGGGCCAGAGGTTCGTGGCGGTGTAACAACTGGTGAATTAGACCAACTTTGCCATAATTATATCGTTGAACAACAACAAGCTATCCCTGCTCCATTAAATTACCGGGGTTTCCCCAAATCTATCTGCACATCAGTCAATCATGTTGTTTGTCACGGCATTCCAGGAGATAAAAAACTAAAAAACGGCGATATTATTAATATAGATATTACCGTTATAAAAGATGGCTACCATGGTGATACAAGTAAAATGTTTTATGTCGGTGAGCCTCCAATTCGGGCAAAACGCCTGGTTGAATTGACATATGAATGTATGAAAAAAGGGATAAAGATGGTAAAGCCCGGCACCTGTTTAGGAGATATCGGGTATGCCATTCAGGCACTCGCCGAAAAAAATAAATATTCCGTTGTCAGAGAATATTGTGGGCACGGCATAGGTAAAGAATTTCATGAAGAACCTCAAATTTTACATTATGGAAAACCGAATACCGGGTTAAAACTTGAGGCAGGTATGACTTTTACTATCGAACCGATGATCAATCTGGGCAAACGCCAGGTAAAATTACTCGCTGATGACTGGACAGTGGTAACTCGTGATCGAAGCCTGTCTGCACAATGGGAACATACAATCCTGGTAACCAATGATGGTTTTGAAGTATTAACTAAACGACCAGATGAAAACTTTAGTTAACTATGGAAAAAATTGTCTCTGATAATTTTTTATTTAACATATCCAGTTTTAAGAAAAAACTAAAACAGGAGGAACAACCACTACCTATTTTCAAGCAAGCATTAAAAGATGGCTATCAATTTTTAATTGAACGATTTAACTCGGGTGAAGATATAGAGCGAATTGTTAAACAACAAGTATGGTTTATCGATCAGCTATTAATACTTGCCTGGCAACAATTTATTAACACAGATGAATTGAGTTTGATCGCAGTTGGTGGATACGGGCGAACTCAACTTTTATTAGCATCAGACATTGACCTCATGGTGCTGCAAAAACCACGCACAAAACCTGAAATTAATAAGCAGCTTGAATCATTCCTGACTTTTCTCTGGGACTTTGGGCTCGAAGTTGGCCATAGTGTAAGAACTACCAAAGACTGTCATAAAGAAGCAAAAAACGATATCACAATAATGACAAACATTATGGAATCTCGTTTGTTATGCGGCAATGAAAAACTCTACGATGAAATGCGTAGATTAACATCACCCAAGAAAATCTGGCCACCAAAAAAATACTTCGAAGCCAAATTGGAAGAACAAAAAATACGTCACAATAAGTACAGTGACTCTGAACATAAACTCGAACCTAATGTAAAAGAATCTCCTGGTGGATTACGCGATATCCAGATGATTAGCTGGGTTGCAAAACGACACTTCGATAATTTGAGTCTTAGTGGTCTCGTCGAACATAAATTTTTAACTCGTGAAGAATATAAAATTCTGAAAACAGGGAGAAATTTTCTGTGGAGAATACGCTTCGCTTTACATATGACTACAAATCGTCGTGAAGATCGGCTTTTATTCGAGTTCCAAAGAAATGTTGCCGAGCTACTTGGGTTTAAAAGCAAGGATAATAAAGGCATCGAAGAATTTATGAAGTTGTATTTTAAAACGGTTCGCGAGATGAATCGTTTAAACGAAATGTTACTACAACATTTTGAGGAAGAAATTATATTTAGCAAACGAAGAGAAAAAATTACTTCAATAAATTCACGCTTTCAAAACAGAAATGATTTTATTGAAGTAGTAAATAAAAATGTTTTTAAACGATATCCTTACGCGTTACTGGAAATATTTTTGCTACTTCAACAAAATCTAAAAATAAGAGGCGTACGAGCCAGTACCATCAGGCTGATAAGAAACCATTTACATCTTATTGATGATAACTTTCGAAAAGATATTCGTACACGAAGTCTATTTTTGGAAATTATACGACAACCTAAACAAGTCGGGCACAAACTAAGACAAATGCATCGCTATGGAGTCCTGGCCGCCTACATGCCTGTTTTTGCAAAGATAGAAGGTTTAATGCAATTTGATTTATTCCACGTTTTTACTGTTGATGAACATATATTAACTGTTGTTCAAAATATGCGTTTGTTTGGACTGGATGAATATAAAGACAGGTTTCCTGTTTGTCATTCAATCATAAAAAAGCTTCCCAAACTTGAATTATTATACTTGGCCGGATTGTTTCATGATATTGCAAAAGGAAGAGGCGGTGACCATTCCAAACTGGGAGCAATAGATGCTATTGAATTTTGTAAATTGCATCAACTAAGTGATTATGATTCAAAACTTGTTGCCTGGCTTGTAGAAAAACATTTGTTAATGAGTAAAACCGCCCAAAGAGAAGACATTGATGATCCGGATATAATAATAAACTTTGCCGATAACGTCCGGGATCAAAATCATCTGAATTACCTACATGTGCTCACCGTAGCAGATATCTGCGGAACAAACCCGGACCTTTGGAATAGCTGGAAAGCAACGTTAATGACAAACCTGTATCAACGCACTTTACAGGAACTCAGGCGCGGGAAAGAAAAACCAATACTTATTAATGAGCTTATAAAAGATACAAAACGGGAAACTCTTGAATCATTCAAAAACAGCAAGTTTGATGACACTACAATTTTGAATCTGTGGAAAACATTAGGTAACGATTATTTCCTAAGACATCAACCAGATGAAATCAGCTGGCATACAGAAGGGATATTAAAACATAAAGATCATTCTAACCCGCTTGTTATGGTAGAAAATTTTAACAGCCGTGGAGGCTGTCTTATCTTCCTTTATATGCGTGATCGAAAAAATATATTTTCTACTACAACCAGAGCAATTGAACGACTTGGGCTTAATGTTCTTGATGCAAGAATTATTACAAACAAAAAAGGTTACACATTAGACACATTTGTTGTTCTTGAAAACGATGGCGAATTTGTTAAAACGAAGGAACGTAAAAAAGAAATCAAGGATATGATTCTGAATAATCTTGATTCCTCTTCAGGACTTCCAGACAAGGCGAAATGGTTTGAGAAAAGACAATTAAAGAGTTTTACATTGCCTACAAAAGTTAATTTCACTATAGATGATAAAAATAACAGGACTATTATGGAAGTGAGCACAATGGACCGTCCAGGAGTATTATCCAGAATTGGGTTAGCAATGGACATGTGCGGCGCTCGTCTGCAAGGGGCAAAGATTGCTACTTATGGAGAACGTGTTGAAGATATTTTTTATCTTCGTACGAGTGACAATAAAGCAATTGACGATAAATTAAAATTTGAATGTTTGGAAAATTCAATTGTTGAAACTTTATCGTAAATGATTAAATATACATGAATGTTTCTCCACCTGTTAATCTACAGGAACTAGTAAGACGAGCGAATGCCCTCTCCGGGATTACTCTTCAACAACTTGCTAACCAGGTAAATATAACGGTTCCCTCTTCGACTCATTCAGCAAAAGGCTGGGCTGGTAATCTATTGGAAATCGCGCTCGGTGCAGATGCAAAAAATGCCCCTGAACCTGATTTTAGAAAACTAGGCATCGAATTAAAAACTATACCCATTGATAAAAATGGTAAGGCAAATGAATCTACCTATATTTGCATTGTTCAACTTGACCCTGGTGAATTAAAAGACTGGGATACATCATTAGTTAAAGCAAAATTAAATAAAGTATTGTGGATACCTATCGAAGGAGATAAAGACATCCCCCTATCATTAAGGAGAATAGGGACGCCTGTATTATGGAAACCGGATGTAAATGAAGAAAAACAATTGAGACAGGATTGGCAGGAACTCTGCGATATGATCGTTATGGGTGAAATTGATAAAATAAGCTCATCAATGGGAAAGTATTTACAAATCAGACCAAAAGCAGCAAATGCAAAAGCGCTTACAAAAAATAAAAATCAATATGGTGAAACCAAAGCCACCTTGCCTCGTGGCTTTTATCTTCGTGCAACTTTTACGCAATCAATTATTGGTTCTTTAAATGATAATGACTAAATCTGTTACATATCATAAAATTTGTATAGCGCCGATGATGGATCATACAGATAAGCATTTCAGATATTTCATGCGCTTATTATCAAAAAGTACCGTGCTCTACACTGAGATGATTACTACCGGTGCAATTATCCATGGTAACCGGAATCGAATACTGGAATTTAATGAAATCGAACATCCTTTAGCGATCCAGCTTGGCGGCAACAGGCCTGAAGAATTAGCGGAAAGTGCGTATATTGCAGAGAACGAAGGCTATGATGAAATAAATCTTAACATTGGATGTCCAAGTGATCGTGTACAAAATGGTCAGTTTGGTGCTTGCCTAATGTCGAAGCCTGAACTTGTTGCTAATTGTGTCAGCGAAGTCCTGTCTAAAGTACATCTTCCAGTAACCGTAAAAACCCGAATCGGGATTGACGAACAGGATTCCTATGAATTTTTAAAAAGTTTCATCACATCAGTAAGTAATGCCGGTTGTAATACTTTCATTATTCATGCAAGAAAAGCTATTCTCAGTGGACTAAGCCCCAAAGAAAATCGTGAAATTCCTCCATTACACTATGACCGTGTATATCAATTAAAAAGCGATTTTCCATCCTTAAACATTGTAATAAATGGTGGAATAACCAACCTCAACCAGGTTAAAAACCATTTACAATATGTCGATGGTGTGATGCTGGGAAGGATTGCTTACCAGGATCCCTATATGCTTTCCCTGGTAGACAGATTGTTTTTTGAATCAGCCGCAATAATACCAAGTAGACAAGAAATCCTGGAAAACTACAAATACTATATTGATAAACAGATTAAAAATGGCATCCACCCAAAGAATTTAACTCGACACATTATTGGTCTATTTCAGGGACAACCGGGTGCCCGTCAATATCGACGTTTATTATCGGAAACAAAACCAGAATCTGTAAATGATACTAGCTATTTCGATGAAGCAATACGTCTGGTTTCAAACCATTAGCATGATACTTATAAGTTGGCTAACCCGGTAATTTATGGGATGATGCGAGCTAACACCCTCCATTAAAAATTATCAATCATAACGAGGTTTTCATGAACTTATTGAAAATATCTATTTTATTATTATTTAGCCTGTCAATCCCTAATGTATATGCAGCAAAAATTGAAACTGATAAACAGAAATTAAGTTATGCAATGGGCGTATTTTTTGGACAAAGCGTTTCAAGACAGGATATGGATCTGGACATAACTGCATTTATGCAAGCAGTTGAGGATATCTTAAAAGGGTCTGAATTAAAGCTGTCCAGAAGCGAAATGCAACAAATATTAAGTGATTATCAGAAAAAAGAACAAGAACAACGTGTTGCTCAGGCAAATGATAACAAACAGAGTGGCATTAAATATCTTGAAGAGAATAAAAAGAAAGACGGTGTAGTAGCATTACCAAATGGCCTGCAATATAAAATTATTAAAGAGGGAAAAGGCAAGAAGCCAGCTATTGATGATACTGTAATTGTTCATTACCGAGGCACATTAATTGACGGAACAGAATTTGATAGTTCATTTTCAAGAGGACAACCTGCAGAACTTGGTGTAAACAGAGTAATTAAAGGTTGGCAAGAAGCATTACAACTTATGCCTGTTGGTTCTAAATGGCAACTCGCGATACCTTCGGATCTTGCCTATGGAGAAAGAGGTGCCGGTGGTGTAATTGGCCCAAATTCTACTTTACTGTTTGATATAGAACTAATTGACATTAAATAAAGACCCTGTAAATAATTTTGTGTAACTGCAGTGATTAAACATAATTATCGGATTGTTCATGCTTGCTGTAACCCAGATGAGTATCCAACTCGGCTGCCAACATGGTTTCCAGTAACGCTTTACGGAAGGTACTGCTGAGCTTCGCTACGTCAGTTTCGGTTTTTAGACCCTTCGCCGCTTCTTTCGTCAGCACTTCGATTTCTTTTTTGTTCATTTGCTTATCTCCTCGTCCTATCATAGGACTATTGATAAGCAGTTATACAGTTTTATTTACAGTCTCATTGTTAATCGAATAATTTTACATATGCATTTTTATCTGACATATAACCACCAGATAATATTAATTTGTAATTAATATTTTTCTGAATATCAAAGACCACATATCCACGTTTACTAACGTTGGGATTTATAGTCTCAAGAGCACCAATTGAATTGTCCAAATAAATAGCATCAGGTGTTGTATCATAAACTGCACCAGTTTCATCTATTAACTTAAAATTAGGAATCATTCTTGGTTCTTTATCATCATTTCTGATAGTTACGTCAATGATCAAATATATAGCATCTGGTGAATGATCTAAAAATTGATTAGTAGTTAATGTTTTTGTCCATGCTTTATCCCATATTGCATATGCTAGTTTATTAACAGAGACAGTATCACCGATATTATATTCTTTTGTTTTATTTTCAGTAATCGAAGTTTGAGGAGAAGCAGTATTATCTTTTGTGCTATCTGTAGAAAAGATACCAATTACTATTAGTATAAGGAATACTAGACCTATTACCTTAAAGAACGAACCAATAATACTTATATTACTTTTATTGCAATGCGGACATTTTTTTAATTCATCTTCATATGCTTTTGAACAATGTTTGCAATAAGTTATGGACATTATTTAAGGACACTAAAATACTTTAAGCATTTTATTCTGCTTTTGGTTTTGTCATAAGCATAAACAAACCCAGTATAATATCTCCAAATACCCATATTGTTAAAATCAGCATAAAACCAATCCCTGTACCAATAGCAGCACCAGTTTGTTCTGCACCACTCATTGCCTCCATACCTTCAGTTGCAGCACCCATTCCAACAATTAACCATATAGGCATAAAAATGTTAAAACATATAAAAACAAACTTAACTAATTTACCAAACAAACTACGTTTTGGTTTGATTAGTTGTAAACCGCATTTTGGACACTTTGTTGCACTATCACTTACTTCTTCAGAACATTCAGGGCAGTTAATTAATGACATTTTAGTATTCCCCCAGCACCAGAATTAATTTCTTATTATTAATGCTTAATTAATAATAGAATAACTTTACTAAATTATGAAATACCTATATTCGTATACGGAAAAAAAAGAAAACCAAAAAATTTATGAGATTTATTGTAATAACAGGTACTTATAACTCATTATTGATTAAGACACATATGTTTTCATAATTTTTCCAGTTGTGATTCCAAAATATTCTATGGTTAAATTTTGACTAGATTGATTTAATATTAATGTATCAGGATTTAATATCGTAATGAATTACGGAAAAGGTGCAGGAAACACTATAATTCTTTTTAAGTTTTAATCTATCTATACTTATATAAATTGATAATTTAATTTTAAGAGAATAAAACTATCATTCTATGGTAGAAAGACTATAGGCATAATTATGAAAAGAATCTTCATTAGATTAATTTTAATTTTTTCATTATTTTTATTAAGTGCATGTAAACCAGATGATTTAGATATTGATATATACACATCTGATATAGAAGCAGCACTCCGAGGAGAAATAATAGAAATACCGATAAATGTTTCTTTTAGTATACTTGGTGAAGATAAAGAAAATTTATTACCTCAAGCAGTAGAAGTTGCAAAGCAATATTTATCTAAAGATTCTGAATTTTCCCAGTCAAAGGGTGATTTTGGAGAGCACTTAGTAATCAAAACTAAAATACCAATAGGGAAGTTAGATAAATTAGAAAGTCATTTAAATGATAATCCATATCCTGCAGTAATTTCTGTTACACCAGGAAATGAACAGAATCACCACACTCTTGAACTATTTACAACAAAAACTACTAGTGAATTAGATAAGCAGTTGAATAAAATAAATTATGCACTAGGTGTTAAACTTCCTGCAAATAGAACAAACTTCAATATAATTAGTGATAGCAAAGTTAAAATAAATGTATACGCATATGCAGTTTTCGTACTTAAAAAACCTAATCTATTTCTACGTAAAGAATTAAATAAACGTGATAGTATTAAGATTACCTTTACAGGTGGAGATGGTAGTGTTTACTCCGAAATAGCGCCTATATTATATATAGATTATTCAAAGTGAATAATTAATTATAGTTTAGGAGACTGTAAATAAAAACAACATAAGGTAAGTTGGCTTTCGTATATTTAATGCTTATTTCAATCTGCGTAAAGTCAGCATCGTTACATCATCATTAAGTTTGTTCCCCTGATATGTTTTCACTGATGCCAATGCAGTATCACAAAGATCTTCCAGGTTCATATCTGCATTTGCAGAGAGTAATGTTCTGAAATGCTGTTCGCCAAAAAACTCTCCATCAATTAGGCGAGCTTCCAGAAAACCATCTGTATACAAAACAAGTGTTTCTGATTTTTGTAACGTAATTGATTCCTCGTCATATATGGCATCATCCAGCATACCAACAATCGTACCCGTTGTTTTACCAAATTGATCAGCAACACCATCCTTGTTAATAAGATATGGAAGGACATGCCCACCATTTGCATAACATAAGTTACCGTTCTTAATATCATATTCTGCAACAAATACTGTTACAAACATGGGGTGTTCCCTGTCTTCAATTAATAATTTATTTAATTCAGTCAGTATCATTGCCGGGCTATGACCTTCTGCAGCAAGATCACGAATATGAGTACGACTAACAGCCATTAATAACGCCGGCCCTATACCCTTTCCTGAAACATCTGCAATAACAACAAATAATCGACATGTGTCAAGCAGGAAAAAATCGAAAAAATCTCCTGCTACATGTTTAGCAGGATGATTTATAGCAAAAAGATCAAATTCATCGTATCCAGGGAATGCCGGGAAATTACTTGGTATAAGGGATGCCTGTATACTTCGTGCCAAACGTAATTCGTTTTCAACTGCATCCCTCTGTGCATATTGTTTTTCCAGCTCATTAATATATTGTCTTAGCTGCAGGGTCATTCTGTTGAAAGCTTTACTTAGCTGTCCAATTTCATCTCCTGTAGAGATGTCTTTTAAATTAACCGTTAAATCGCCCTGTCCCAATTTTTCAATGGCCTGGTTCAATTTAAATAGTGGTTTGGTCAGGTTACTGGCAACAACCATAACGCAAATTACGGTAAATAAAATGATCATTGTTATACCTATCAAACCATAAATAATTTGTCGACGAGTGTATTCAAATATCTCTTTTTCCGGTAATCCTGTTGCAAAACTCCAGCCTATAGATTTAATCGGCGCATAATATAGCCAATACGGTTCATTAAGATCTATTGACACGCTACTGACTCTCCTTTGTCCGCTTTTACCATTTAACATGTCGAGTGATATAGCTAGTAATTCTTCATCATTGATTTCTAGTGCATAATTTTTAAGATTTTTTTGCAAAATAAATTCAGGGTTGGGATGAGTTATAAATTGTCCTAATCGGCTTATAATCACAAAGGCTTGATCTGTTATTTCTTGCAACGCCGAATGCGATTGAATTTCGGACAAATCAATATCAATAAAACTGATCCCCGCAAAGTTGTTTTGAATATATACAGGTAATACAGCAGTTACTTTAATTAAATCATTATCTGGCACATCATTATAAGGCTCTGACCACACCAGTCTGCCTGCTTCTTTTGCTTGTGTATACCAAAACCGATCTTCAACTTGATTTAAACTATTCTCCAGAATAATTATATTTTCGGAACTTGTATGTCCTTTGTGTAAATATAATGATTGATACTCATTTTTGTCTGCTATCAAATCATTAAAAACAAAACCGATTCCATGCACCAGTTTTGAACTATTTACTACGTCTTCACTCGCTGATATTAAATGCTGAATATTATCGCCAGTACGATTTATCATAACTTTTGCGATAATATTTAATTGCTTGGTAATAGCATCAAATTCAGCATTTAGTATTGTTGCATATTGTTGTGCCTGTATGATTACTCTTTCCTTTAATTGCTGCTCGGCATTATTGCTTATTTTTAATATCGTAAAAAAAATTCCGGCAGTGGAAAAAATTAAAATCGGCAAAGCAATAAACACTATCAATTTAGTTCTAATAGAACGGGTAAATGTTTTTAATGATAAATGCATAAATAAATCAATATTTTATTGTCATAAATATTGTTATTGTATGCCGAATCTTGTTATATATTCAGAACAAAATACCAGGATTTGACTCTCACTAATGATGATTACTAGATTTCCAGGTCTATTTATCGCATTTTTAATCTATGTCCCGCCTCTATTACATGCTAATACGGGGGCATCAGATTCGTTTCAGGCTGGCTTTGAACTTTATGAACAGGACAAATATGACCTTGCAATTCCATTTTTAGAAAAAGCTGTAAAGCTCGAACCTGATAATGCGATATATCACCATATTCTGGCAAAGAGCTACGGACGGGAAGCAGAAAGGGTAAATTGGCTTAGTGCAATCAATTTAGCAAAAAAAACCCTGTCTCACCTCGAAATTGCTGCAAATCTTGATAGTGATAACCTCGAAATCCTGGATGACTTGATGGAATACTATCGCGAGGCCCCCTCTTTTCTGGGAGGAGACGATAAAAAAGCGAATGAAATCGAAAAAAAAATCAAACTATTAAGCCATTCGGCTCAAAAAAATAGCGCAACAGCAATGGAAATTGAATAGTTTTTGCATAAAAAAACTTTCAAAAGATAGTCAAAGAATGTTATTTCATACTAATATACATAATTTAAAGAGTGCCGGAAATACGCTGAAATTGTTATTACACTTTATTATTAAAATTAATATATTATAAATCACTTATCCAGATGCATATTAAAAGGAAATCTATATTCGCATTCACATTGATATTCTTGTGTATAACAGTATATGCAGAAATACGCATTGTGCCTGTATCAGAACTTGGACCGGAAAATAAGCACCTGAGAGCAAGTGAACTGATAACCCATATATTAACAACCTATCACTATAAAAAGACAAATCTTGACGATAACTTATCAGACTCAATATTAACGCACTATCTTGAAAATCTGGATCAAAATAAAGCCTACTTTATAAAAGCAGATATCGAAGATTTTGAAAAATATCGTTACCAAATTGATGATTCAATTCTTGATAAAAATCTTGACCCGGCCTTCGAGATATTTAAACGTTATAGACAACGTGTCGATGAACGCATTAATTTTGCGCTTAAGACCCTGGATACAGATTTTGTATTCACAAAAAAAGAATCCTATCGTTTTGATCGCAGGGAAGACGATTGGTCAAAAAATAAAACAATATTAGATGAATTATGGCGTAAACGTATAAAAAATGATGTCTTGAACCTGAAACTTACCGGTAAAAATCAGGATGAGATAAAAGAAACATTAGCTGATCGCTATAAACGTATACGTACAAGTACCTTCCAGTTAAATTCAAATGATATTTTTCAGTCATTCATTAATGCATATACAACCTCAATAGAACCACACACGGCCTATTTTTCGCCGCGAACATCTGAAAACTTCGACATAAGTATGCGACTTTCACTGGAAGGCATCGGTGCTGTGTTACGGGGCGAAAGTGATTACACCCAGGTAGTAAAAGTAATAACCGGCGGCCCTGCCGACCTCAGTGGTCAAGTTAATGTTGATGACAGAATAATCGGTGTCGGTCAAGGTAAGGAAGGGAGAATAGTTGACGTAATAGGATGGCGTTTGGACGATGTAGTAGATCTAATCCGTGGGCCAAAAGGAACTATCATTAAACTGGAAATTCTTCCTGAAGATATTGGTGTTGAAGGACCATCAAAAATAATCACATTAACCCGTGATAAAATTAAACTGGAAGAACAGGATGCCAGTTCCAGTATCATTGATATACCAGAAACCAAAACCAAAATTGGTGTAATTAATCTGCCAACATTCTATATTGATTTTGCCGCTCAAGCTGAAGGAAAAGATAATTACAAAAGTACTTCACGTGATGTTCGAAAGTTAATTAAATCAATGTTAAAGGAAAATGTTGATGGCCTTATTATCGATCTACGTGGTAATGGTGGAGGGTCACTGTCAGAAGCACTTGAGTTAACTGGCCTGTTTATCGATAGGGGCCCTGTTGTCCAAACCAAGGATGCATCTGGTAGAGTCGATATTAATTATGATCCTGAACCAGGTGTGGTTTATCCAGGACCATTGGCTGTTTTAGTTGACCGAAATAGTGCATCCGCTTCAGAAATTTTTGCTGGCGCAATCCAGGATTATCATCGTGGTATAATTATAGGTGAACCTACTTTTGGAAAAGGTACTGTTCAAAACGTTATTGATTTAAACCGGTTTATAAAAGAAACCAGTGAAGACCACGGTCGTTTAAAGACCACTATCGCCCAGTTTTTCCGAGTCAGTGGTGGCAGTAATCAACATAAAGGCGTCGTTCCGGATATTATTTTCCCGACGGCAGAAGATGCATCAGATCAAGGTGAACGGGCTTATGAAAATGCCTTACCCTGGGATAAAGTTAAACCAGCCCGATATTATCCTGCAAGTGCACCAGTAGATAATTTCCTTATTGCTAAAAAAGAACATGAAAAACGCATTAAGGAAAATAAATTATTCCAGCTTCTGTTAAATGAAATTGAATTAAAACGCGAAGCTGAAAATAAAAAAGAGATATCCCTGCTTGAAAGCAAACGCAAAGAAGAACGTGAAAAATTACTGGAATCACGCAAAACAATCAAAAATGCAATGCGCGTAGCAAAGGGTTTACCTCCTGTGGAAGACACAGAGGAAGAAACTGAAAAAACAAATGAAGAAGATGAAGAAACAATAGATATTCTATTAAACGAGTCGGCTAAAATATTAAATGATTTAATAGTCCCGCCTGTAGATAATCGAATTGATACAAGGACAGTAAATGCAGAGGAGATACCCGGGATAGATAGTAATTTGCAATCATATTTTAATAAATATCAATAATAATATTCGTAGAAACTACGACAACCATAAAAAAATACAGGGAGAGCGAGTATTAAATCTACACCTGCAACGTTAATCGAAGGCGATGGTATCGGGCCTGAAATTCTGGATGCTACAACAGAAATCCTGGAGGCATTAGGTGCCAAGTTTGAATGGCAGCACTTTAAAGCCGGGATGTCCGCTTATGAAGAACATGGCGATCCACTACCACAAGCAATGCTCGATAATATTCGTGAAACCCGTTTGGCATTAAAAGCGCCTCTTGAAACACCTATAGGGGAAGGTTTTCGTTCAGCAAATGTCCGTTTAAGAGAAGAATTTAAACTTTATGCTAATGTTCGACCGGCTGTTTCATATCTTCATGATCGACGCCGCTACGATAATATCGATATGGTTCTTATTCGTGAAAATACAGAGGGGCTTTATGTTGGCGTTGAGCACTTTATTCCTATCGATAATGATCCTAAAGCTGTCGCTGAGGCCTCTGGTATTATTACACGTTCAGGATGTCGGCGTATTGCCAAATATACTTTTAATTATGCGAT
This sequence comes from Gammaproteobacteria bacterium, assembly GCA_028281365.1. Lineage (GTDB taxonomy): Bacteria > Pseudomonadota > Gammaproteobacteria > Eutrophobiales > Eutrophobiaceae > JANQJZ01. The sequence goes on from JANQJZ010000046.1 coordinate 31,549, forward strand.
CAAAAACGGACGCAAAAAAGTGACAATTGTTCACAAGGCTAATATCTTAAAAGCATTAACCGGTTTATTTCTTGAAACTGCATTGGATGTAGGGAGAGAATATGAAGGCAAACTTGAAATTGAAGATCGAATTGTTGATAACACTGCTATGCAACTTGTTACCAATCCTTCCCAATTCGATATGATTTTGACAACAAATATGTTCGGTGACATCTTGTCCGATGAGATTGCCGGTTTAATCGGTGGTTTAGGTCTTGCACCAGGTGGCAACATTGGAGAAGATGCAGCTATATTTGAAGCTGTGCATGGAACTGCTCCAGATATTGCGGGCAAAGGGATCGCTAATCCAACAGCATTATTATTAGCAGCAGCAATGATGCTGGATCATGTCGATGAAAAACCGCTGGGCGATAGCCTACGCGCAGCCATCAAAGAAACATTAAAAGAACCAGAGACAAGAACCGGTGATTTAGGTGGAACTGCTTCTACAAAAGAATATACTGCTGCAGTAATAAACAATCTAAGTTAATTTATTATTTATAGAAATTCTACAGGTTCGATTTCATCAGCGCATTCGAAGTCGAATATAGTTGAGTAAAAATAATATTCTGCTTCTAATGTGCGTTTAATATTATTTGCCTGACGGAATCCATGCTGCTCTCCTTCGTAGGCAATATAAACGACTGGTATACCTTTTTTCTTTAGGGCTTCAACCATCATCTCTGCCTGATTAGGTAAGACAATCTTATCTTCAAGACCCTGAAAAAAAATTACGGGACAAGATAATTTATCAACTGCATTGATTGGTGATCGTTCATGGTATGTGTCTTTTTCTTCCGGATAAGGACCGATTAATGAATCCAGGTAACGAGATTCAAATTTATGTGTTTCTTTTGCCAATGCTTCCAGGTCACTGACACCGTAGTGACTTGCCCCGGCTTTAAAGACATCTGTAAACACTAATGCTGCAAGTGTTGTAAAGCCACCTGCACTTCCACCTCGAATGGCTAATCTTTCCCTATCTACCAAACCTTTATCGGCAATAAATAAAGCCGCCTTACTACAGTCAGCAACATCAACGATTCCCCAGTTTTTATTTAAACGTTGACGGTAAGCTCTACCGTAGCCACTACTACCACCATAATTTACATCCAGTACTGCAAAACCCCGGCTGGAAAAAAACTGGATAACCATTTTTAATCCATTATGCGACTCACCAGTTGGACCACCATGACTGATCACAATCAAAGGGGGCTTTTCATTATCTAATCCAACATATTCTTTATTTTGAGGTCCATAAAAGAACGCATATGCATTATTTGTATCATTGACAGGAAAACTTAAAGTCTCACCAACAGATATTGATTCTTGATCCAATTCAATTTCGCTTGCTTTCCGTATCACACTATAATTTTTATTTTTAGTTTTATATTCAATAATCGATGGGAACTGATTTGGTGAAGCGGCAAGAAACGCTATGCTATCTTTCTCACAAGAGATTGATTCATAGTCAGTGAAAGGTAATGTCAGGATTTCACAGGATTTATCATACACATCAATCAATCCTAAATATGCTATTCCCTGCTGCCGATATATTGTTGCTATACTGTCATTACTAATAAAATCATAATTACTCTCTTTAAATGACCATTGTGGAACTGCAAATTCTGCCTCCATATTATAGATACACTCAATGGTATTATTTTTATAGCAATACAGATTCCACCAATTATTCCTGTCAGAAACAAAATATAGTGTGTTATCAAGAGACCATTTAGGTTGACACACTGATTCGTCTTCAGCCGTAACAAGTATGGGTAAGCTTATATCACCAGAGTTATTTAAATCAGCATAATATAAATTCGTAGCATCCCAGGGCATATTGGGATGCTGCCAACTGATCCAGCATATTTTTTTTCCATCATGACTTATACGTGGATTGGAATAAAAATCAGCGCCCTCTATCAGGTCCTTTTCAACGTAAGGATCTTGCAAACTTATGGCGACGATCAAATTTTTAGGTTCTCCAGATGAAGCAGAATGATCTTCACATACACAAATTATTCGATCATTATTTTTATCATAAACCATATCTGCATAACGACGATTTTTATTATCTGTCAATCTGATACTTTGTGAATGTTGATCTATCAAATATAAATCCTGGTCGCTAAAATTACTAAAAATTAACCCTTTCTCGGTCGGTAAGTATGATCCTCCACCATATTCATGAACTCGAGTTCGAGCATTGTAACCAGATGGAATAAGATCCGTACGCTTCCCTTCTTTAGATTGTTTTACAACGACATAACGACCTTTCTCCTGTGGGCGCATCTCGATCCAATAAAGATCTCCATCAAAATAACTGATTTCTCCAAGACCAACACTATCACTCAACATTAATTCTGTTGTAATTGGAGATTTCCATGATCCGAATGCAGCTTTTTGTTTTTCACTCATAGTAATCGGCATATATTTTTATTGTATGATTGTATGATTGTATAATAACTAAACGTCACATAATAAATATTGATACTTAAAAGTTATTTTAATGAAAACAGGATTCTTAAAAGATGACCAGTTTTTACTACATGACACTGGTCCCGGACATCCGGAATGCAGTGCCCGCTTGTCAGAAACCATGCGTTTTCTGAACTATCAGGACTGGTTTGATTTATTAGTAAATTTTGAAGCCCAAAAAGCTGATATCGAAGATATTTTAATGGTACATGATATTAATTATGTTAAACGTGCAAAAGATGTATGTCGGTCAGGTAATAGTTACCTTGACTCTATGGATGTTAGTGTATGCAAGGAATCTTATGATATCGCCCTACTTGCAGCAGGTAGTGCAATAAAACTGGCTGATGAAGTAATGAATGATAACATTGATAATGGCTTTGCATTATTAAGGCCACCCGGTCATCATGCTGAAAGCAGTATGGCACTTGGATTTTGTTTATTTAACAATATAGCTGTTTTAGCCCGTCATCTACAAAAGTCATATGGCCTGGAAAAGATCGCAATCATTGACTGGGATGTCCACCACGGTAATGGTACTCAGCATTTATTTGAAGAAGATCCTTCTGTCTTATATATCAGTACACATCAATATCCATTCTATCCAGGTACTGGCAATTATACAGAGACCGGTATCGGCAGGGGTAAAGGAGCAACACTTAATTGTCCAATGTATGCCGGAGCATCTGATCAGGATTATGAGTTAGTATTTACTGAAAAAATATTACCGAAAATAGACGAATTTCAACCAGAATTTATTTTAATTTCGGCTGGTTTTGATGCTCATAATGCTGATCCTTTAGCAAATATTAATCTAACATCCAATGCGTTTTCATGGATGACTGAAAGAATTATTGAAAAAGCAAATCAACACTGTGATAACAGGATAATCTCCCTACTGGAAGGAGGCTATAACCTGACTGCATTACCTGAATGTATTGCGAAACATCTACAAGTGTTATTACAACAACCATCTTTAACAAACCAGATATCTTAATTAATAATTTCATGACCGCCTTAATAATCTTAGCTCATGGCAGCCGACGCACAGAATCAAATCAGGAAATTATTGAACTTGCCGATAAGGTAGCTGCTATTGCAAAAAAGAAATATAAACTGGTTACCTATGCTTTCCTTGAGGTTGTAGAACCAAAACTATTAGATGCGATTGATATGTTGATTGAGCAATCAATCGACGAGATTATCGTGTTACCCTATTTTTTAAATTCAGGTAATCATGTCACACATGACATTCCTGAAATAATTGAATCGGCAAAATCAAAATATTCCGATTGTATTTTCAGGTTGGCCCCTTGCGTTGGCTTACATCAGGATATGCCAAAATTAATTTTGTCACAGGCAGAATCAAATATTTTTTGAAAAAAGGAAGATATAAACCTGGCTGCAAAAGTATCAACCTTTTTCAATATATAACTTCTGGTTAACGCTATATTTGGCCTGCTTTTTTGATATAGTACGCGCCATGCAAATTCATCTAAAAACCCTTGGTTGCCGGTTAAACGAAGCAGAACTGGAATCCTGGGCAACAGGCTTCCAAAACAAGGGCCATTCATTAACCCAATCTGCTGACAATGCCGACATTTTGGTAATAAATTCCTGTGCGGTTACCCGGGAAGCTGTAAAAAAATCCCGTCAGATGATAAGGCGGGTTCAACGATTTAACCCAACTGCAAAATTGGTAGTCAGTGGATGTTATTCCAGTCTAGATAAAAATTTAAAAAAAGACATTTCCGGAATTGATCTCGTTATTAGGAACGAACAAAAAGATAATTTAGTTGATATCACCCTGAATGAATTAAATTGTGAATCAATGCCGGAAATATCTACCGAACCCGGGGAGGCCAGTTTATTTCAGCGTGGTAGAAATCGTGCATTTATCAAGATTCAGGATGGTTGCAGATACCGATGTACTTTCTGCATAGTAACTGTTGCGCGAGGAGTTGAACGTAGTAAGACACATAAACAGATTATCGATGAAATAAATCAATATCATCAACAGGGGGTACAAGAAGCTGTCCTAACGGGTGTTCATGTAGGTGGTTATGGTAATGATATCAACTCCAGTTTATATGAGCTTATTAAAACAATTTTAAAAGAGACAGATATCCCAAGGATACGGCTGGCCTCAGTTGAGCCGTGGGATTTGCCAGATAATTTTTTTACATTGTTCCAAGACAACAGATTAATGCCCCATATGCACCTGCCCTTACAAAGTGGGGATGATAATGTACTAAAAAGAATGGCAAGAAGATGTAAAACAGATGATTTTAGTAACCTTATTCAACAGGCACGAAAAGAAATTAAGAATTTTAATATCACCACAGATATAATCGCTGGTTTTCCCGGTGAAACTGAACTGGAATGGTACAACTCAATCAATTTTATTGAAAAGACAGGTTTTTCTCATATTCATATTTTTACTTACTCCAAGCGTGACGGGACAAAAGCAGCGACTTTAATGGATCAAGTAGAGAATAAAGTTAAAAAAGCCCGTAGCAAGCAACTCCATAAGCTCGCAAAATCTATGCGAAATAATTATCTAAAAAATCAAGTTGGAAGAAGTTTTACGGTGCTATGGGAAACAAAGAATGAAAACTGTACATGGACCGGATATACAGATAATTATATTCGGGTTGAATTAGATCAAGATTGTAAAACAGATCTGGAAAACAGAATTACAAGAGTAAATATTACTGACATCGTTAATGACAACTGTTACTGTCGAGTTTCAATGTAAACGTCATCCGGATTTATTTTTTTTGTTCTCTTCAATCATTTCACTAACTTGATCCAATGTTTTGTGGGCAAAGTTAATCTTTGTTATCTCATCTTGTATCCCATCAACACTGGAAAATGCCCCCAACATATCCGGGTTTTTAATTAATTTTGTCGCATTTAATAATATTCTATTCATCTCTTTAGCCTGTTCGGTCGGGAATTCAAGCCCCCATATTTCATGTTTGATTCTGGCAAGCCTTCGTTTCAGTTTTTTTCGATTTTTTTCTAACTCTTCATATTTTGCAGTCATACGTACAATTTTTTCATCATCTGTTGAAGCTGAGTCACTAACAACAGCTACCGTCTCTTGTAATTGTGAATAATCTACAGCTGCAATTGGCTGCCTGTCTTTTTTTTCAGACACTTTTTCAGATAAATTAATTTCATCTGCGGGCCAAAATAACCTGAACCCGAATATCAATAGTATGAAAATGACTAAAATTACCGTTGCTTTCATTAGAAATACTCCACTTCTTTACATAACCTGAGTTGATACTGTTCACAAAATACATTCATAGAAAGTGATCCATTTAATATTTTGTCAACGTCATTGTTCCCGTTGCGTTGTATATCGGTAAATTAATTCTACAAAAATGAGGATGTAGTTATGAAGTTATCACTCTATATTAAAAAATATTTACTAAACGACATAATATTATTATTGGTTTTAGCAGGCTTATTCTATCTGGTAGCAGATGTTCGGCATGAGAAAAACGAATTAGATGACGATACCACGGTTGAATTGGTACCGCTCAAAATCGATGCGAACGACGAAATTAGCTGATGTCAGCCAACATTGAACATGTTTACTTACCAACCCAGATCACCTTAAAAATGATAGTAAAATATATATTAATCAATTATTTATAGTATATTACACATATTATATTTTTAATGTTTTAAATTAGATAAAATATATAAATTAATGATATTACTTGATTTTTATAAAAATATGCTCTAAAAAGGACTTTATAAGTAATTGATTAATTGGGAGATCGAGATGTCAGCTGCAGTTAGTCAACACCAATCCACAAAACGCTCGGGTTTTACGGCGGTTAGCATTCCTAATAAACCGGATAATCCGGCCAGTTTCGATAACGACACTATCCAGGGTTTCATAAAACATCCGGAACGCTTTCCACTCAATTTTAGGCGTTTGCGCTTTTGGGAACGTTCAAAAGCAAAGTTTGAACAGATTTCAAATGTAGGGCTAACCTTCTTTACACAAGAGTATCAAAAACCAGGCAATATTCTGGAAATTACAATACCTACGCGTAAAGAGACACACCAGTTTTTAGGTAAAGTTGTGATGGTCAAGGAATCAGAAAATGGCTATGAGATAGGTGTGTGGCTATTAAATGTTGAAGATGGACCTAAATTAAGAATTATTGAACAAATTTGTCATATCGAACTCTATCTCAACGATAAACGCTATGCAGATGGTCCTTTTTTAAGCAAAGAAAGATTAACTGAAGAGTGGGTTACCCGTTTTGCCAGTCGTTTCCCAGTAAGTTAACAAGAACATACATCATTTGGAGATATAAATATGAATTATGTAAGAACCAGTGCCGGCGGTATGATGGCTATCACACCAAAAAGCAATACTATTATTGCGGTAAAGAAGCAAAGATTATCCATTAAACCAGTAAAAAAATCCGCTAAGAATCGTGTAACAGGATCTAAATAACCTGTCTGGAATTCTTTCAAATATACTAGAGCTTACAACTCACACCAGTTCCACCCAAACCACAATATCCATCTGGATTCTTGGCTAGATATTGCTGGTGATACTGTTCTGCATAATAAAATTCCGGTGCACTCAATATTTCCGTCGTAATTGATGCATAACCCGCATTGACTAAAGCGGATTGATATTCTTTTTTTGAAGATTCAGCCAATTTTTTCTGCTTTTCATTATAAACATATATGCCAGAACGATATTGGGTCCCGGCATCGTTTCCCTGTCGCATACCTTGTGTTGGATCATGCGATTCCCAAAATATCTTCAGTAGTTCCTGGTAGTTTATTTTTACAGGATCATAAACGACTAACACTACTTCATTGTGTCCTGTTCTACCGGTACAAACTTCTTCATAGCTTGGGTTCGGTGTAAATCCTGCCGCATAACCTACGGCAGTAGAAAACACACCGGATTGTTGCCAAAACCGCTTCTCAGCACCCCAAAAACAACCCATGCCAAACATTGCTATATCCAGCCCATCAGGAAACGGTGGCAAAACAGGATTACCGTTAACAAAATGCTTATTCTGAATCGACATAGCAACCTGCCTGCCAGGCAAGGCTTCGTCTATAGTAGGCATTGTCGATTTATTAGATAGACCAAAAAACATACAGGATAAGATTAATTAAGCTGAACCTGGTTCCGTTATGCACTCCGATATCTGTTTTTCTATAGACTGCTATCAGCAGTATTGATTTCAAAGCAATCGAGAAATGCGACATAAACACTGGCACTCAATACAGGTAATAAAACCAAATAACCCAGTAATAATGGAATTGCCGCAATAATTGCAAGGATCAATACTACTAAACCATATAACGTAAACGGTAAAATATTTTTCATACAGGCATTAAAGCTTAAGATCATCGCAGAATGCGCTGCTTCATCAGTCTGAATGATGATTGCCGGGGCAAACCACATTGCCATTATTAATGGTAAAATTAGCGTGGCTAAAACCAGCAGGAATAACAGGAATTCTTCAGTATAGGCCGAAACATCATCTATCTGGCCCTGTTCAATTTGCTGGAAAATTTCCATGCTGCCCAAAATAGCAATTATGAGTATAACCGTTAAAACGACGATTATTAGAAGCGCAATCAAATAGAATACGCCTAACAATGTTAGTCGTTTAAAATATGGCTCTCGAAATCCGGCAAATAAATGTTGAAACTCAAATGAATTTCCCTGGTAATGGGCCATACACCCCAACATATACCCGCCAATAATCACCGGATAAAATATATTTACAACTACAAACCCAAATGGAATTAACTCGAAGACAATAGAAAGAATAAAAAAAACGATTATTGCGGCAATCCAACCCAATGGATTTCGAGAAAAATATGGAAATGCCTCGGTTATCCAGGATACCCCTCGACCTATACTGACAGATTTTAATACCATATTCTTGTTTTCCCCGTGCATTAACACCGAACTTCAGAAATAGATATCATTAGAATCAGCATAACGATTTATGACTCATATTTATACGGCTTCTGGTAAATGTAACACATGATATATCTTTTGTTGGCTATATTCGGGCTTTTGGCCTGGTTTTTTAGCACAATTGCAGCTGGCGGTGCGGCTACATTATTAATTCCGGTTATTACATTTCTTTTAGGCGCAGAGTTGGTCGCTCCGGTAATATCACTGGCAGCATTAATTGCAAATCCTTCCCGTGCACTTTTTTTTCGAAAAAATATAGATTGGCAAGTCATTCGATTTTTACTTCCAGGTAGTATATTCGGGGCAATAATCGGTGCCTGGTCATTAACCAATATCAATAGCCAAATAATCCAGATCATTCTCGGTATTTTTCTTATTACTTATGTGCTACAGGACAAACTCTCGACAAAACGCCTGCAAATAAAAATGAAACTGCCCTGGTTTTTACCACTTGGCTTTAGCGTATCATTTTTATCCGGACTGATAGGCGCAACCGGACCCGTACATAATCCATTCATGCTCAGTTATGGACTTGTAAAAGAGCGTTTAGTCGGTACGAAGGCGATCAACTCATTGGTCATGCAACTTACAAAATTGATCAGTTACGGTGGTTTTGGATTACTCACGTTGGAAATCGGGGGCTACGGTATCTGTTTAGGCGCTGGTGCGGTATGTGGTGTATTTTTGGCACGCAAACATCTTGAAAATATCCAAATCGAGCGGTTTAAAGAATATACCCTGATCCTGATGTTCCTGTGCGGGATAATAATGTTATATAAGGCATTTTAAGCCACTACCCTGCCCCGGCAGTTTTCCATAACTATCTGAATTTAAAATAAGAATCATGTCAATTCATAATTTTATTGCGCTGCACAAAATATAGTTTACAATTATCAAATAATCTTTTAATGCTTTACTAGAGGTCATCTATGGAAATTAAAGACAGGGTTGCACTGATTACCGGTGCTGCAAGTGGAATTGGTAGAGCCGTTGCATTTGAACTCGCACAAAGAGGTGTTAAGGCAATTGCGATGGTTGATATGACAGACGAAATTGATGTTGCAGCTGAGCAAGTTAATAATGAAGTTAACGCAAAAATAGCATTTCCATTTAAAGGAAATGTAACCAACGAAGATTTCCGTACTAAAGTATTCGAAACAATTAAAAAAGAATATGGCATGGTCAGCATATGTATACCGGCAGCAGGAATTACCCGCGATGCATTGGCTGTCAAGATCGACAGAGAAACTAAAAAAGCAAATATCTATTCAGTTGAAAATTTTAAACTTGTTGTAGATGTTAACTTAATTGCTCCTGTCTACTGGGCCATGCAAATGATTGCTGATATTGCGGAGGATCGTGCTTTACGTGGTTTAAAGAAATGGAACGCGGAGGAAGGCGTTCAAGGCACTGTTGTTTTCATAGGTTCAATTTCATCACAAGGTAATAAAGGACAGGTTTCCTATGCTTCAACCAAGGCAGGATTGGAAGGTGCAGCTGCAACCTTGACTAAAGAGGCAATCTACCACGGTGTTCGCTGTGGTGTTATACACCCTGGATTTACCGATACACCAATGGTAAGAGCTATGGGCGAAGAATACATTGCAAAATATGTTTTACCTGATACTCAATTGGGTCGATTAATCAGACCCAAAGAAATTGCTGATGCGATTTGTTTTATGATTGCAAATTCCGCAGTAAGTGGAGAATTATGGGCAGATGCAGGCTGGCACCCCTCCCCTGCATAACTTTTTATTTGAAACCCAACTGGATTGTTGGGTTTTTTTTGCCTTACCAAATATACTTCTTGATGCAAAATATAAGGATCCCGATACTTCGTTAAGGACATTGTTCCTCACTAATTTTTTTTAATTTTATCTCCTTTAGTTCCGGATATGCCTCATCACGATAGAAGTTCCAATTTTGCTCATTTAATGAATCAAATGTTCCACCACTTTTAATATCTACAAACACCCAACGTTTTAGATCACTATCAATAGATTTATGTTTGATACAAGCAAGGATCCATTTAGCACTGTACCCCATTTTCAAGATAGAAGGCTCTATCATTGTTATACCATCACGGTTAATTACATAATACTCCCCGGCATCATTTTGTCTTAATAAATGCCTGCCGGGTAGTTCCTTAGCGACCGTTGACATTGGCAATATTATAAATATTGTGAAGAGATATATTTTATACACCGGGTCTATCCCACATTCATTTTTTGCGCAATATACATTGAAAATATTTCATATTCCTGTCTGTGTCATATATAAATTGCATAATATCGTGCACATTTGGCAAATTTTTAAGAATCTTATCTTGAGAACATTATATCCCATAATATACTTTGCCATTGGCGGCAGTATCTCCTAAGATTTCCAAATAATATTAGGAACTTAAACAGAGATTATACACATGGAAAACAATACTGAAGAAAAAGCTAAACCTCGTCTACTCGGCGAGTATTTATCATGTTCCCGTGGCTCAATACGGATAGCAATGCAAAAAAAGCGTGATTCAAAACTACGAGAAAAATCACAAAAACGATTAGGTGAGGTGTTACTGGAACTGGAAATGATTGAACAGGAAGAACTTGAAAATGCATTACGCCGTCAACGGGCTGATCGCCTTGGACTTTGCTCTGTTTTTGAATCACTTACCCGAGCCGAACTTTCAGCCATAGGAAATCACTTCTCTGAGATTAGTATCCCTGCAGGTCAACAGTTTATATTTGAAGGTGAAAATGATCCGACACTATATATTTTAGTAGATGGAAAAATCGAGGTTTTTACAAAAGATGATAAGGGAAACGAAATCCACATTGCTTATGTACAACCTGTTGAGCCCATTGGTGAAATGGGATATTTTCAAGGAGGGATCCGAACAGCTTCCGTCAGAGCAGTTAACCCAACAGAATTATTATCGGCTGCATATAAAAACCTGACACATTATTTTGAGCATGTCCCTCATGTTGCACACGCATTTCTAGACGTAATTAATCGACGACAGGCTGAAACTAATAAAAAACTCGGTAAAACGGATAGCCCTGAGTAAGAATCAATAGTTAGGAAATAAAATAATAATAACCGAATAACTGTATTCTAAAGATGTCTGATTCCAGTTTAGAAAAAGTATTAATAATCGATGATAGTTCAGATTACAGAAAGTTAATCAAAACCTTCATCAATAAATTATTACCAAAGATTGAAGTTATTGAATATGACCCTGTCTTTGAAGGAGCACCAGGTGATGATTTTGACTGGGCAGAAATTGATGTTTTATTACTTGATTATCATTTATCTATCGTTGGCACAACAGGCCTGGATATATTACACAAACATCATAAAAAACCGGAATTTCCTGCCACTATTATGTTAACCGGTGCCGGTACCGAGGAAACGGCTATCCGTGCACTAAAATTCGGTATATACGAATACCTGCCTAAACAATCCTTAACCAAGGACAAATTAAAACAATCAATAATCCATGCCTGGGAAGAAAAACTCGCAGAGAGAAAAAAACTTCAGGAAATTAGCCAACATAACAGATCGTTTAGTAAAGAAGTCTTTTATGAAAATCTGGAAAAAGCATTCTCTCAAAAAGACCATAAACGTGTGCTGGTTGTTATAAAGCCAGACAATATAAACGTACTTGAACAAAAGATAGGTGTTATTGGCAGAGATAATCTGGTAAATCACATTGGGAAAAACAGCTTTGAGGTTTTTAAGATTGGTGCCTGTAACCCAAACATAACACGCATTAGTGATGATGAGATAGCAGTACAAATTGATTACCCTGTTAATCAGGAAACACTTGAATTTAATATGCAAGGTCTTTGCAAACACCTTGCAAAGTGTACATTCAAGTTTTCTGATGAAAAATTCAAATTCACCGTGAGCATAGGTGTACTTGATCTGAGTCTTTTTGACATAAAAGCTGAACGATTAATTAATATTGCTCAAATAGCATCCGAACGTGTCAGTAATGTACAGGATAATTCTTATTACATTTGGAAAGAATCAGATGGGATTCCTGAATTACCTGTTGTAAGTCAAAAAAATCAAGACAAAACCGAAGAGGCTAAAGATACTGCTAATGAAGAAAAACTAAAACTGGAGGCTGAACTAAAAGCCGCTGCCGAAGCGAAAGAACAGGCAGAAGCAAAAATTAAAGCCGAACAGGAAGCAAAGGTAAAACTTGAAGCCGAACTTAAAGCCGCTGCCGAAGCGAAAGAACAGGCAGAAGCGAAAATCAAAGCCGAACAGGAAGCAAAATTAAAGGCAGAGAGTGAAGCACAAGCAAAAGCAGATGCTGAAATACAGGCTGCAAAAGAAACAAGGGAAAAGCTTGAAGCCGAACTTAAAGCCGCTGCTGAAGCAAAAGAACAAGCAGAAGCGAAAATCAAAGCCGATCAGGAAACAAAATTAAAGGCAGAGAGTGAAGCACAAGCAAAAGCAGATGCTGAAATACAGGCTGCAAAAGAAGCAAGAGAAAAGCTTGAAGCAGAGTTAAAGGCAATTGAACTAGCTAAAGCTGAAGCAGAAGCCAAAGCAAAAGCAGATGCTGAAATTCGCGCTGAACAGGAAGCGAAAATCAAGCTTGAAGCAGAGTTAAAGGCAGCTGAAGAGGCAAAAGCAAAGGTTGAAGCAGAAATTCGTGCGGAACAGGAAGCGAAACAACGGCTGGAAGCTGAACTTAAAGCGGAAGCGGAAGCCAGGGCCAAAATAGAAGCGGAAGCAGAATTAAAAGCCGCTAAAGAAGCTAAAGAACGACTTGAGGCTGAATTAAAAGCTGCCGCTGAAGCTAAAGCAGCTGCTGAAGCAGAGATCAAGGCTGCTAAAGAAGCTAAAGAGCGACTTGAGGCTGAATTAAAAGCTGCGAGTGATAAAAAGGAAAAAACAAAATCAGAACAGGTTCAGGAAGAAAATGTCGAAGAACAAACAGCTAAAACCGAAGTTACCAAGGAAAAGGCTAGTAAACCAGAAGCAGAACCTGAACCTGAACCTGAATCAGAATCAAACGTTGAACCTTCCGTAAAAAAAGAAGATGTTTCGGAAG
>JANQJZ010000055.1 GCA_028281365.1 Gammaproteobacteria bacterium
TTGGATGTAGTTTTATTAATAATTAAATTAATATGACGAATCTATCATATTAAATAAATATTTAGAAAATTAATTTAATATGATAGATTCGTCATATTAATTTAATTATTAATAAAACTACATCCAAAAAAAAATTCTTATGAATGTTATTTCCAGAAACTGGATTATCGTTGCTAGTGTGATTTATGTATTGGCAGCATGGTTAAGTGTTGGCCATTATCATGATGATGAGTATGCGCAAGTACTTAACTTTGCAACAGCGAAGATTGGCCTTGATATGCAAAGTGAACTCATGTGGGAATACAAGGCTGGTGTACGAAGCGGTTTTCAACCTTTTATTGCCTACCTTATCGCTGAAGTAACTCATATTATTGGTATAGAGTCTCCCTTCATATTGTCATTTATTTACCGCTTGCTCAGTGCTGCCATTTCTTTACTTGCAACATTAGTATTTATAAAAGCGATTGCAAAAGAAATTACATCGGAAAATATATTTAAATGGACAATGTTTTTTCTCTTGTTTTCCTGGCTACTGTTATTTATTAATGTTCGATTCTCATCTGAAGGATGGACAACATCATTCTTTCTATTAGGACTGGGTTTATATTTATTATCTCCTATAGATAGTGTTAAACATTATCTGGCCATCGGTTTTATTTTAGGTCTGGCTTTTCTTGCCAGATATCAAACAGGATTTATGCTATTAGGTTTTGGATTGTGGATGTTATTTATAGACAAAATAAAGCCGCTTAATCTTTTATATATATTGATTGGTGGTGTTATTTCTTTATTCATTGGTGCTGGATTCGATTGGTGGTTATATGACTCACCTACGGTTAGCTCCTGGAATTACTTTATGTGGCATCTTAATGCCTTTAGATCAGGTAGTGGTATTGATGTCGTTGTCTATGAGCCCTGGTGGTTTTATATCCAGTACGGTGCGTTACAAATTTTACCTCCGTTAACCTTACTTCTACCATTAGCGGTCATTGTATTTTGGTTTTTGTTTCCAAAACATCCGATAACCTGGCTAACCATTCCCTTTGTACTGTTCCATCAATATTTTGGCCATAAGGAAATGCGTTATTTATTCCCTGTTCTACCCTTCGCACCGGTCATGTTTTCATTAGTACTCGTTAAAACAAATGAATATTTTAATCTGTTAAAAAATAAATTTGTTAACTACTCATGGAAATGTATTTTTGGTATTTCGGTATTTTTAAATCTGATATTGGTAATACTTGTTTTATCCATACCCGCCAGCAAGGAAGTCGCATTATGGCAAAAGTGCCTGGCTCCACTATCAACTGATTATAAACCAGTATTACTGGTGCTTGACCCGGATGGTTCAGGTTCGAATACAGCAGAACTCAATCTGGATTTCTATAATGTCAATAATCTCATCATTGATTCTGTTAATAATGAAACCGGGATCGTCACAAAAGCTGAACAATATCCTGAGTACGACCTCTTCTTCGCCTCACGTAAACGAGATCGTAGCCTACAACTCGATGAGGCGAATATTCAGCATGAATTACTGTGTCAGGCCCTGCCCGACTGGATATTGAAAATAAATATCAACAACTGGACATCCCGTGCCAGCATGTGGCGTATATGGGCTGTCTCTCCATCTGGATAATTATTAATAAATATAATTACCCAATCTAAAATCTATTTGAAAGTTCTCTAAAAGTTCTCTTATAATTAAGAGTCCCTGGAGAACAAAAATGACAATAAAAATCGTGGCTAAATACTAGCCCGCAAAGATCCTGCTTCTTGTCTATATGTTTCGAAAACCGACACAAATCGAACGCCTGTATATCGACTTCGATTGTTTCTTTGCCAGTGTTGAACAACAACTACAACCACAATTACGCGGTTACCCGGTTGGTGTATTACCTTTCATGTCCAAGTATTCATGTGTTATTGCACCAAGTCGCGAAGCCAAATGCTATGGTATAAAAACTGGCATGCGCGTAAAGGAAGTATTACAACTATGCCCTGACATTAAATTTGTTCCTGCCCGACATGATGCTTATGTCCGTTTACATCAACAGATTTATCAAATAATCGAAGATTGCATTCATATTGACCAGGCCTGTTCTATCGATGAAGTTGTTTGTACACTTTTAGGCAATGAAAGAAATCAAATAACCGAACTGGCACAACAAATACGAAAAACATTAATGAATTCGATTGGTCCTTATATCACCTGCTCGATGGGTTTTGCAGCAAACCGTTTATTGGCCAAGATTGCTGCAGATATAGATAAACCCGAAGGAACTGTCGTTTGGAATCCAGATAATTTTTCAAACAAACTTTTCACCCTGGAATTACAGGATATTCCCGGGATCGGCAGGGGCATGTCACAACGTCTCGAAATAGCAGGTATAAAAAATACAAAAGCATTATGGCAATTACCAATGGATTCCATGAGAAAAATTTGGGGCTCCGTCGAAGGTGAACGCTTTTGGTACAGCTTACATGGCTATGCAATAGAGCCCGTATCCACATCACGTTGCATGTTTGGACACAGCCGCATATTAACACCCGAAAATCGTGTTCCTGAAAAAGCCCGTTTGTGCGCTCGTTTACTTACTGTCAAGGCAGCACGACGACTACGTCGCGCCAACTTCCTTGCTTCCGGCTTCAGTTTATCACTGCGCTTTGAAAACAAAACAAAATGGTCAAATGATATAAACTTCGCCGCGGTTGCAGATGATCATACTTTTTTAACGGCATTAACAAAATTATGGCAACAAGCAATGCAAGATTATGAAAAATGCAGAGACAGGAATAAAAAAAGAATCAAACACGTTTCTGTTTCCATACATTGTTTGACAACATTAGCAGATCGACAAGCCGATCTATTTACTAATCAGACACAACCATCATATGAACAACAGAAATGGAACCAACTGGCATTAATAATGGATGAAATAGTAAAACGTTATGGTTCAAAAGCTGTCAGTCTGGGAATATGGGAAGAGCCACCTGGTGGCTATGCTGGAGCGAAAATCGCATTTGGACGAATACCAAACCTGGCTGATTTTTAATAATGAGCATTAAGCATTAACCTATCTTAATTTCATACATATAATCTCATTATGGATAAAAATATATTAGGCACCGAACTTGAAAGCTGTTGTGATGAACTGGAAACAGGCTTTTTTCGGAATGGAAAATGTGAAACCTGTGAACAGGATCAGGGCATGCATACCGTCTGTGCAGAAATGACAGATGAGTTTCTGGAATTTTCCAAAAAGAAAGGTAACGATCTCTCTACAGCAAGAGAGGAATTCAATTTTCCCGGGCTTAGTTCCGGTGATCGTTGGTGTATCTGTTTGCCCAGATGGATAGAAGCATTAGAAGCCGGGAAAGCCCCAAAAATTTTACCGCGAGCGACACACTCATCCGTTTTGGAGTATGTGCCATTAGAAGTTCTCGAGAAATATATATTGACTGATGATTAATATAAAATCAGTTTCATGTTGAAAATAGTTATAATTTTTACCCTTGCTGTGGTACTAGCAATTGGCCTGCATTACACAGCATTATTATCTATAACCAGATTACTTGAACGCTTTCATGGAACGCATCCCGCCAGTATTGTACTGGCATTATTTCTGGCGGTATTTGCACACTTGTTCGAAATATTAATCTTTGCTGTAGCCTGGCAAATTCTCTTCACAATGGAGTTGATAACTTTTTCTATAGAAGCACCCAATTTTATTGACCTTGTATATTTTTCAGGTACTACCTATACCACAATTGGGTATGGTGACATTATCTTGACCGGTAACGGTCGAATTATGGCTGTGGTTGAAGGTGTAATGGGACTCGTATTAATCGCCTGGACAGCCTCCTTTACCTATTATGAAATGAACCGAAAGTGGATAAAAAACGTCTGAATTATTTTTTATTCATGAAATAAGAACCTGTTACGGCAATTGTTAAATTTATTAATAAACCAAACAATCCTGGATGAAATCCATATATTTTTCCATTTTGTACAAAATCAAATTCTCCGAATGCAAGCAAAAGCGAAATAAAAACACCCACAACTAAACCAACAAAAACCGGATAACCTTGCATGCCCTTCCAATGAATACTTAACATAAATGCTGGCACTAATTGAATTAACAAATCGAATTTCCTGTCTAGCAATTTTAATAATGAAGCCTTATCACTTAAATATATTGCCAACCAGACTAAAAATATAATCAAGCACCAGGAAAATACTTTGCCTAATAAAGTTAATTTTGCCTCGCTGGCATTTGTATCAACAAACCGTGCGTATATATCTTTACTTAACATTGAAGAAATTGAAAGTAATGCGGAGTCAGCTGTGGACATCATTGCTGCTAATATTGCAGCATAGAGTATGACGACCAGCCAATATCCTAAAATTGAATTTTGTTGAATGATGGCAAGGATTCTTGCCAATACCTGATCAGACGAAGCTCCTTCCAACCCTGGAACATAAGCAATAGCATAAATCCCGGTAATTACTGCTATCAACGCAGTAAATAAAGGAGCAAACGCCATAAAGGCTAAACCATGTCTTAAAACTTTTTCAGAACGCGCAGCGTAGATACGTTGTATAGCCTGCGGATAAAGTGTCGATCCTAAACCGACAATAATAATATAACTTAACCATTCACGTATCCGGTTCGCATCCGGTACATTAACTTTACTTGCAACGGTGACATCCTGTGATTGTTGTATCGTAGCAGTTGCATAAGATATCGGGCCAAATTGCTTGAATATCATGAATAGCAAAACAATAAAGCCTGTCATTAATACCAGCCCCTGTATTACATCTGTCCAGGCTACTGCACGGATTCCTCCTAATGTGCCATAAATAACCATGATCAAGGTTAACAAAATAACACCCTGTTGATAGGCAATATCCGGATCACCGGCTGAAAGACCTTGCATTGCACGACCCATTGCCATTAATTGTGCTAACAAATAATTGCTTAAGACAATAATCATAATCAGTGTTGCGATTAGGTTCACCCGGTTGGAATTGAATCGATGTTGTAAATAATCCGTAGGAGTAATGTAATTATACTTTCTTGCACGTGCATAAAGTCTTGGCGCATGGATTAAATAACAGGCAACTATTGCGATCATAAAATGCACGGACATAATCCATACGTACCCTACCCTATAAGTCTTTCCGGAATAGCCGAATAAAGTATTGCCGCTATATTGAGTTGCGTAGAGAGTAAGAAAGATAACAACCAGGCCAAAACCATTCCCTGCCAAATAAAAGTCTTTGAGCGTATTTTCCTGTCTGGCTTTATATCCTATGAAACCAATCAGGATTAAGGAACCAAGATAAACACTGATAAATATCCAGGCATTTAGATCGAAGACCTGATTATCAATCATCCGGTTTTATCTCGGAACTCCAGGAATAGCGTAATAAAATAAAGGCAGTAAATATGGATGCGATTATAGACGTGACGATTGCAACAAATACCCACGCAGGTACACCCATGAAAGTTAATTCGGAATCTTTAGGCCAGTACCAGGGGACACCTGTCAATAAAAGTATTAGATAAATGAATGTTATCCAGATTTGTTTTTTCATTATTAGCGGATGATTTATTTGTAATGATCATGTAATGAAAGATAATCAGCCAAACCTAAAATCTCTTTAATTTCATCAAAACCAACCATCTTGTCTGCTAAAGCCCTGGTATGACCATCTCTTTTAAAAGACTCTGCCATTTCACGCATAATTTTTGCTGTTAATAAAACCGAATCAATGGGAGCAACCATCATCTTGAATCCCATCTCTTCAAGTTCTGCATCGCTCAGGATTGGCGTCTTACCAAACGCTAACATATTTACGAATTTGGGATATTCAACTCGTTTACATATCTCTTCCAGTTCAGAAACTGATAAAGGCGCTTCTATAAAAGCAACATCGGCACCTGCATCGCAATAGCGATTTACCCTGTCAATCGCTTCATCAAGTCCATCTGTTTCTCTTGCATCCGTTCTGGCAATAAATAAAAAATCAGAATTATTACGTGCATCAACTGCTGCCTTAAATTTTGATACCATTTGATCGGCAGGAATCACTTCTTTCCCTCCAAAGTGACCACAACGTTTAGGAAAAACCTGATCTTCCAGGATGATACCTGCTGCGCCTGCTCCTTCGAATTCAGTAACACATCTCATTACGTTATGTAGATCACCATGTCCTGTGTCGGCATCTGCAATTACCGGGATTGAAACACGGTGTGTCATGCGACGGGTTGCATCAACCATTTCTGTCATACCAAGAAAATTCAAATCAGGTAACCCATATAGACTGGCACTCGTACCAAAGCCACCAATAAATACTGAATCAAAGCCACATTGTTCAACCATTACAGCTGTTAATACATCATGGGCGCCAAGTGTCCTGATAATACCGGGCTTTTCCATGAGTTCTCTTATCTGAGATGTTGGACTTTGCCTGTCAGACATTACGATGACCTCCCAAGGTTTAAATTGTAAAATTAATTCAACAACTGTAGCTGTATGTATGAAAGTGATTGTACTACAGTGAAGATGGGGAATAATCAATAATATCAATAACAATAGTAGAGGTCAGTTATGTCTGAAGAAAGTAGCGGCAGTATTGTTTTGGGAATGATATGGATGTTTGTTATTTCTTTACTTTTGTTCTGGTTACCCGGGATCGGATCATTAATCGCCGGGATAGTAGGTGGCAAACAAGCAGGGGGAGTATTTGCAGGATTACTAGCTGCAATGCTGCCAGGAATCATTGTTGCCATAATCCTGTTTTTTACTGGAACCATGTTGACCACTCTACCGGTTATTGGCGCACTGTTAGCAGGCGGGGGACTACTCTTATATGTACTTTACATTCCACCATTATTGATTGGAGCACTAATTGGCGGACTGCTTGCCTGATCCAGGTTGATACGGCTCATTTATAAATTTTTATAATTAACCTGATTTATTGGGTTATATTTTTAATACGCTTGAAAATAAATCGAGTCAGGTTTTATTCAAAGATCAGCAAAATGCTGTTGGCTATTTCAGTCTGACATGTGGATATAAAGCATGATTTTTTTAGCGTAAATGTACGATATATAGTGTTTTTTTATTAAAATTACACTACAATTTGCGAAATTTTGAAAGTTAAGCATTTTTCAGAAAATTATATTGTTACGACAAATACTTACGAATCAGTCGACCTATAATTATGTCAGGGCGAAAGCAATGGCACGATTTGTCTTTAGTTTACTTTTATCAATTATCTACAGCGTATCGGTATTTGCTGATATCTATAGTGCAAGCAGTGCCCTGTCCCGTGGGGATTATGCGACCGCCGCCGCAGAATTTACCAAACTTGCTGAAGCCGGGGATGACCGTGCCCAGGCAAATCTGGGCTATATGTACTACTCAGGCGAAGGTGTAGATCAGGATTATGAAAAAGCCGTATATTGGTATAAGAAAGCTGCTGTTCAAGGAAATAGAGATGCACAATACAACCTGGCTGTCTCCTATGCCTTCGGTGAAGGTGTTAAACAAAACCTTACCGAAGCAGCCATTTGGTATCGCCGTGCTGGAGAGCAAAATCATGTCGTATCCCAGTACAGTCTGGGTATCTCTTATGCCTACGGTGAAGGTGTACCACAAGACGTAAAAGAAGCTGCACGTTGGTTCAAACGAGCTGCAGATCAAGGGTATGCCCGTGCCCAGGTGCATCTGG
This sequence comes from Gammaproteobacteria bacterium, assembly GCA_028281365.1. GTDB lineage: Bacteria > Pseudomonadota > Gammaproteobacteria > Eutrophobiales > Eutrophobiaceae > JANQJZ01. The sequence goes on from JANQJZ010000055.1 coordinate 7,745, forward strand.
GTAGTATGTATCATACTGGTGAAGGTGTTGAACAAAATTATGAAGAGGCTGTGCGTTGGTATCGCATGGCAGCTGACCGTGGAGATGCAACAGCACAATATAACCTGGGAACGATGTATCGCTCTGGAAAAGGTGTCGAACAAAACTATGCTCAAGCAAAACGTTGGTTCAGACAATCTGCCGATCAGGGTTATGCAGCAGCTCAAAATGAACTGGCCAGTCTGGAACGCTCAGCCGCAGCAAACATTGCAACCCGTACTATCCAGGCAAAACCCGAACTGCTACCTGGTGAAGGAAAACAGGCACGCAAAAAAGTTACACCAAGCACTGTTGCGAAATCTGAACCGATTAAAGAACCTGAAACTATCTCAAATACAAGTGAAGTAAAAGATAAAGAACCATTATTTACCGTTGAGAAAAAAGATCTGCTAAGTATTGATGAATCTGAATTAGATATCGAACAAGCTGCTGTCGATGATAAAGCTGAAGAGATTGTTGCTGAACAAGAATCGACCCCGATCGCAACGGACATCGAGACACCGTTTAACTCATTAGAGCCTGATGACACGGCAACCACTGCTGTCGCTGATGCAGACGAAGTCGAAGTTGAAACGGAAGAAGAATCCGAGGGCTTCTTCTCCAAACTGTTCTCAGCTGACA
>JANQJZ010000063.1 GCA_028281365.1 Gammaproteobacteria bacterium
TAATTACAATATCAGATGAGACATTTAATGCTTCTTTATACCCTGTAACCATTGCTCCACCGACACCCTGGTTATTAGTATGGGTAAAGACAGAGATTCGATTGTCATTGCAATTTTGTTTTATAAATTCACCTGTTTTGTCCGGACAACAATCATCCACACATATTATGTGTTTAACATAATCCGGGATTTCAGCAATAACTTCGAGAATGTGCTGTTTTTCACGATAACACGGAATAACAACACTAATTTTATATTTATCGTAATTTAAGTTATTCATGAGTTATCTCATGATCATTTTTCAGATAGAAACAAAACTGGATCGACAGTAGTATTATTTAATATCACACTCCAGTGTAAATGTGCCCCCGTTACGCGTCCTGTTAATCCAACCTTACCAATTATATCACCAGTTTTCACTGCTGTGCCTTCTCCTATATCAATACTATCCATATGGCAATACATGGTAATCAGTCCCTGTCCATGATCAATAAATACCGTATTACCATTAAAGAAGTAATCACCTGTATTTATAACAATTCCACCTGCAGGAGCGATTATGGGAGTACCTTTAGGTGCAGCGATATCCAATCCGCTATGAGGTTTACGAGGTTGATTATTAAAAAAACGTTTTAAGCCAAATGGACTACTAAAAGGACCGTTTGTAGGTTTTATAAAATCAAATGATATATTTTCTTTTTCACTCCAATAGGTTTTAGCTTTAGAAATTAACTCTTTTTCCTTAATGATGCGCGCCATATCCTGTTTATTTGGATTGACTTTGCGTTTGTTTTTAATTGTTAAATATTGTGTTTCATATTCCTTATTTATAACTTCAAACTTGTATATCGTTTTAATTTTATTAGTGGATACATTCAGTTCATGTATACCGGTTTTTGCAGACAATGGAATCCCGACAATTGCTTTCCAGTCACTGGGCTCCCCAATCACCATAACTTTCTGTTCATAAAATCTGGCTTCCGGTTTTTCTTTGCTATTGATCGAAATTATTGCCAATCCACCTGGTACAGTAGATTCAATTGGTAATGTTGATGACGCTGAATAGCAATTAAAGCTGAGGACGCATAAGCTAAAAAAAATAAATTTACTTATCATGTATTTTATCTACAGTTGAATCAATTTCTGCTTTGGACAGCCTGATTTTTAACTGATCACCTGTTTTAATTTGTGAAGTATTTCGAACGATATTACCTGAACATGTTTCCGTGACAATTGCATATCCTCTATCCAGTGTAGCTCTTGGCCCGACAGTATCCAATACCTGCTTTAGTGTCGATAGTTTTTGCTGTGACCTTTCTAATGCCAGTTTGATGGTTTTAATAAATTGAGATCGTAAATTATTAAGTGACTGAGTCTGGTGTATAATTTTTCCCAGAGGATTTTGTTTGTTTATCTTGCCATATAATTCAGTCAAAAATATTTTTTGTTGTGTAATTTCTTTTTCCATTTGATGATTAAGTCGTAATCCATATTCGTCAATTCTTTGTATTAGTTGTTGCAATCGTTGTTCAGGATGAGGTAATTGTTTAGATAGGTAGTTAATATGTTTTTGATATTGTGCAATGTAGCTTTTCTGATAATTGATTAGTTGTCCCTCATAACGTTGCAGCTGCGAAATTATTTCATTTGAATCTGGACTGACGAGTTCGGCTGCAGCAGAGGGTGTTGGTGCTCTTTGATCTGCAACAAAGTCTGCAATGGTAAAATCGATTTCATGTCCAACACCACAAACTAAAGGAGTCATACAATCAAATACAGCGCGGGCGACAATTTCTTCATTAAAAGCCCATAAATCTTCCAGGGATCCACCGCCACGGGTCAAAATTAACACATTACATTCTGATCGTTGATCCGCGTCTTTTATCATTTCTGCTATTTTTATGGCAGCACCATCTCCCTGGACGGGAACGGGGTAAACGATAGCATTACCAAAAGGGTATCTTCGTTGCAGGATGCTTAAGATGTCACGTAATGCAGCACCAGTTGCAGAAGTAATAATGCCGATTGTTTTTGGAAATAATGGTATTGGTTTTTTGTGATTTTCATCAAATAACCCTTCTGCTGATAGCTTTTGTTTTAATGCCTCAAATGCCAGTTGTAGCGCGCCTGCCCCAGCCGGCTCAAGTGACTCAATAATAAGTTGATATTCGCCACGGCCTTCATATAGACCGATATTGGCCCTCGCTAATACCTGCAGGCCATTTTCAGGTTCAAAACCTAAACCGGATTGCCGGTTTTTAAACATTGCACATCTGACCTGTGCCGCATTGTCTTTTAACGTAAAGTAAAAATGGCCAGATGCTGGTTTGGCGAAATTTGATATCTCACCTTGCACCCAAATCGTTGGAAATACTTCCTCCAAAACTGTTCTGACTTCACGGTTTAATCGGGTAACAGTATAAATATCGTTTGGAGAAGGGTTTGAGACAGGCATATTTTTAATGTTAAGCCAAAATAATTGTGAAACAAAGCATTACACTGCTTGCCGATGTTAAAGTTGTGACTATAATGTGCGGTCATTTTAAATATGACAGCTGGATGTTCCATGAAAATTGCTGAAGAAGCCCTTACCTTCGACGACGTATTATTGATACCAGATTACTCGGAGGTATTGCCCCGCGAGGTCTCCTTACAAACTCAGTTAACGCGCGAAATAACTCTTAATATTCCTATTATTTCTGCCGCAATGGATACCGTAACTGAATCCGGATTGGCGATAGCACTCGCCCAGGGTGGGGGGATCGGTATCATCCATAAGAATATGAGTCCCGAGATGCAGGCAAAAAATGTCAGGCGGGTAAAAAAATATGAGAGCGGTGTCATCCAGGAGCCGTTAACAGTGGGGCCCTACACCAGCATTCAGGAAGTGATTGACCTGACCCGTGAAAAAAATATATCGGGTGTCCCTGTTGTTGAAAATGATGAACTCGTAGGAATTGTAACCAGTCGTGACCTGCGATTTGAGAAAAAGCCGGATGACCCGGTTCGAAACATTATGACCCGTAAGGAAAACCTGGTAACAGTCAAAGAGAATGCCAGTAAGGACGAGGTAAAAGATCTATTGCATAAACACCGAATTGAAAAGGTACTTGTAGTAACCGATAAGTTTCAGCTCGCTGGATTGATTACGGTCAAGGACATGCAAAAGGCTTCTGAATATCCGAATGCATGTCTGGATTCGCACGAACGTTTACGTGTTGGTGCTGCTGTTGGTGTTGGTGAGGCATCAATGGAACGCGTTGAACAATTGGTTGCATCCAAGGTTGATGTCGTTGTTGTAGATACGGCGCATGGCCATTCCAAAGGTGTTTTGGATATGGTCAAATGGGTTAAGAAAAATTTCAGGGATACACAGGTTATCGGTGGAAATATCGCAACCGGAGATGCCGCATTAGCACTGGTTGATGCCGGTGCAGATGCCGTTAAGGTTGGTATTGGTCCGGGTTCAATATGTACAACACGGGTAGTCAGTGGCGTGGGTATGCCGCAAGTATCAGCTGTTGCTAATGTAGCAAAGGCATTAAAAGGAAAGGGTGTTCCATTAATTTCAGATGGCGGAATTCGTTATTCTGGTGATATCGCAAAGGCATTGGCTGCAGGAGCTTATAGCACAATGATTGGTGGTCTGTTTGCCGGTACTGAAGAAGCACCTGGTGAAGTCGAACTGTATCAAGGGCGTTCTTATAAATCATATCGCGGAATGGGTTCACTCGGTGCAATGACGCAACAGCACGGTTCGTCTGATCGTTATTTCCAGGAAAATGATGAGATTGAAAAACTGGTTCCGGAAGGTATCGAGGGACGTGTACCTTATAAAGGACCATTGGAAGCGATCATTCATCAATTGATTGGTGGTATTAGGGCAGCGATGGGTTATACGGGTTGTTCATCGTTAAAAGAATTACGCGAAAAAACAAGATTTGTTCGACTGACTAATGCAGGTTTTAAGGAAAGTCATGTGCATGATGTCACTATTACCAAAGAGCCACCTAACTACAGAGTATAATTTTGAAAACTCTCATATGGCACAATACTTCGTTTAAAAGCAGCTCAAAATGCTCACTTACTATCATGTAAGCTCCGCTTTCTCGCTACTTTTTGCCTCGTCTTGCACTCATCTGAGAGCTTTCCAGAATATTTAAGTTGATTTACTTATAAGAATGACAACTGATATACATTCCGAACGTATCCTGATCCTGGATTTCGGATCACAGTACACACAGCTTATTGCAAGACGCGTCCGTGAAGCAGGTATCTATAGTGAAATACATGCTTATGACATGGACGAGCACGCTATCAAAGATTTCAATCCAAATGCCATAATTCTTTCCGGCGGGCCGGAATCGGTGACAGAATTAAATGGTTTTCGGGCACCGGAAACCATATTCAATATGGGATTACCGATACTTGGCATCTGTTACGGCATGCAAACTATGGCCGAGCAACTCGGTGGTAAGGTAGCAAATTCTAATTTACGTGAATTTGGCTATGCACAGATCAGGGCACGCGGCCATTCAAACCTATTAAAAGACATTCAGGATGAAACCAATGAAGAAGGTCATGGTTTACTGAATGTCTGGATGAGCCATGGTGATCGTGTTGAAGCGTTACCAGATGGATTTAAGGTGATTGCGTCAACGGATAATGCACCCATTGCCGGTATTGCCGATGAAGAACGAAAATTTTATGGGTTGCAGTTTCATCCCGAAGTGACACATACCACCCAGGGCCAGGCAATCTTACAGCGTTTCTTACATGACATTACGGGTTGTCAGTCATTATGGACCACGGCAAATATTGTCAATGAATTAATTGAATCAATCAGGCAACAGGTAGGACAAGATAAAGTTTTATTGGCACTTTCGGGTGGTGTTGATTCATCTGTTGTTGCTGCGTTATTACATAAAGCCATCGGCGATCAATTGACCTGTGTGTTTGTTGATAATGGCCTATTACGATTAAACGAAGGTGATCAGGTTATGCAGACTTTCGCTGAGCATATGGGTATTCACGTGATCCGGGTTGATGCGGAGCAACGATTCCTGGATCAATTGAAAGGAGTTAAAGACCCGGAGGACAAACGCAAGATCATTGGTCGTGAGTTCATTAAAGTGTTTGAAGAACATGCCAAAGACTTTGATGATATTAAATGGTTAGCACAGGGCACGATATATCCTGATGTAATCGAATCTGCCGGGGCCAGGACGGGTAAGGCTCATGTGATTAAATCACACCATAATGTCGGTGGCCTGCCCGAAACAATGAAAATGGAGTTAGTCGAACCGTTAAGGGAATTGTTTAAAGACGAAGTTCGCAAGCTAGGCGTTGAACTTGGCCTACCAAAACAAATGGTTTATCGACATCCTTTTCCTGGTCCAGGCCTAGGCGTCCGCATATTAGGAGAAGTTAAAAAAGAATACGCTGATCTACTCAGGCTAGCCGACAATATTTTTATTGAAGAACTCCGTGCACATAACCTTTATGACGAGGTAAGTCAGGCCTTTACAGTTTTTCTCCCGGTAAAATCAGTTGGTGTCATGGGTGATAGTCGTAAATACGATTATGTTGTTTCATTGCGCGCTGTCGTTACAGTTGATTTTATGACTGCGCATTGGGCGGATTTGCCTTATGAATTCCTAAGTCATGTCTCCAGTCGCATTATCAACGAAGTCAATGGTATCTCACGTGTGACCTACGATATTTCTGGAAAGCCGCCGGCTACAATTGAATGGGAGTGATGCACAATTTAAGTTCAGTTCAATGAATAATGATCTTAAATATATGCAACGAGCTTTAGAGTTGGCACAACTAGCAGAAACCAATGATGAAGTTCCAGTCGGCGCGGTTATTGTTGTTAATGATCAAATCATCGGCGAAGGTTGGAATCAACCAATATCCTCTAATGATCCCACTGCACATGCAGAAATAATCGCTTTACGAAATGCTGGAAACAAAATCGGCAACTATCGTTTAGTCGATGCGACTATGTATGTCACATTAGAACCGTGTGCCATGTGTGCCGGTGCTATTATTCATGCCCGTCTTGCTAAATTGGTTTATGCCATTGCTGACCCAAAGACCGGTGCCTGTGGTAGTGTGTTTAATTTATTGGCTGTTGATGAATTAAACCATAAAGTAGAAATTGAGAAAGGGATCATGGAAGATGAATGTCGTTCATTAATACAGGGTTTCTTTAAAGAAAAAAGGAACAAAGTATGACTGATAAAGTAGATATACAGGCTGAACAATTAGCTGAATTATTAATTAAGACATCGTGTAAATTAGTTACGGCAGAGTCCTGTACGGGTGGTGGTCTTGCTGAAATATTGACGCGTATTCCAGGCAGTTCGGTTTGGTTTGAACGCGGTTTTGTTACCTATTCCAATGAAGCCAAGCAAGAATTGTTATCTGTGCCATTTAAAACGCTGGAGCAATTTGGTGCCGTCAGTGAAGAAACAGCCAGTGCGATGGTAAAAGGCGCAGTTGATAATAGTCGTGCGGATTATGGTATATCAATTACCGGTATTGCCGGCCCGGATGGGGGTACAGATGATAAGCCTGTGGGTACAGTTTGTTTAGGCTGGTACAAACGAGACGAACAAGGCCATACTACTAAAATACAGTTTGAAGGTGATCGACTTGCAATAAGAGAACAATCTTGTCTATTAGCTATGCAGGGTTTGATAGACATGTTACAAAAAGTTGCTGATTAATTTTTTATGGCACGATTGTTTTTTGCATTATGGCCTGATGAGGAAACAAGAACTGCATTAAATAATATTGCCCAACAGTTTAACGATGAAAAGTTTCGTCTCGTTAAAAAACCAAACTTACATATCACACTTGAATTCCTTGGAGAGGTATCGGAACAAGATCAACAAGCACTGATCGAAAATGCATCAACAATTAATGGTGATTCTTTTGAATTAGTGTTAACCCGAATCGGTTGGTGGCAGCAACCCGGTATTCTATGGATCGGAACCAACCAGATTCCGGAAGAATTATTGAAGTTGTTTAAATCGATCAAGAAATTGTGTAAAAAGCGGGGACTAAAAACCGATAAACGACCCTACAAACCACATATCACGATTGCAAGAAAAGTAAAACAGGTAAACATCCCAACTGAAACCTTTGAGTTTTCATGGCAGGTAAATAGTTTTGTTCTCGTTGAATCAGTTTCAACTGATGATGGTGCAATATATCAGGTTGTTAAAGAATGGCCTTTGCGAGCTTAATTAAACGCCCAACTGGCAAATGGCTCGATCTCATCGCGGTTTAAAACAATCAATTGATATTTCTTTGGATTTAAAGAATGGTCTTCAGTCGTATCGACTGTGAGTTGCTGCAAGATGTAACCGATTAACGCCCGCCGGATCTTTATTTCGATAATATTGTTTTTGCTACCATAGTCAGTTAATAGACTGGTTCGGTTCTTTTCATCGAGTTTGGGATGGGGTGTGAGCTGTATAATGATAATCTCGGTCCAATCTTCATCATAACTCGCGTCTGATTCGGCATCATCATTCAGGCATTCCGCACTGGTTAATCTGGACAAGACAAAGTCACGAAAATCAAAGGTCGATTCATTATAGGCGCGGACATGCCAGCGAAAGCCGGTATTCACAAGCGCATGGGGTTCAATGATACGTTTTTTATTACTATCGCTATCAGAAAGTGAGTGGTAACTTACTTTACATTTTTTATGGTTACAGATGGCCCTGGTTACTTGTGCCAATAGCGCCTTATCCGGTAATCGATTTGGTAAAGATAAACGCTCAGTCGGAATGCCAAACACAATACTGTCCGGATTAGGACTACCGGTTACGGTCAGGTTAGCTTCTATCATCGGTAATACAGATGCGGGTGACAGGTCTGCGAAGACCTCATTGAAACCTGGGCTGGGGACAAAGCCAAAGACACTGTGCTTGTAAATCAGGTTATCTGGCGCGATATCATTGTATTGTTTCAGATCTTTTGTTGCCGCCGCATCCGAAATACCAAATGCTTTGGCAATGGCATTGCGGGTGATGACACCCGTGTAATATGCCATTAACTCAATGTATTGCAGCCGTTGGCGATTGGCCCATTTAATGTCGCTTAGCATTTATTAACCCGAAATTGACTAAATCCCAATAATTACAATGGATTATACAAAAATTAGTATGCATCCTAATAAAATATATTATATGATAAAAAATATAAAGGTAATAAAAAATATTGACATATAAAAAAGTATTGCTTATATTTGTCTTAAATCGGCTGTTCGGGGGAATAGCCCAGAAGCGTTTAACTACTTGAACAAGGAGATTTAAAAATGGGTGCAGCAAATATAGAAGACGATAAGAAAAGAGCGTTATCGATGGCACTGAGCCAGATTGAAAAACAATTTGGCAAGGGCTCAGTCATGAAGATGGGCGACCAACCTGTTGCCAAGATTCCTACTGTTAGTACAGGTTCGCTTGGTTTGGACATCGCGTTAGGTGCAGGTGGCTTGCCTTATGGTCGTATTGTTGAAATATATGGACCGGAATCTTCTGGTAAGACGACCTTAACCCTGTCTGCCATTGCCGAAGCACAAAAACAGGGGAAGACCTGTGCATTTATCGATGCAGAGCATGCATTGGATCCCGTCTACGCTGAAAAGCTCGGTGTCAATATCGATGAATTACTGGTTTCGCAACCGGATACGGGAGAACAGGCCCTGGAGATCTGTGACATGTTGGTTCGCAGTGGTGCGGTTGAACTGGTTGTCATCGATTCCGTTGCAGCATTGGTACCAAAGGCTGAGATCGAAGGTGAGATGGGTGATTCGCATATGGGTTTGGCTGCACGTTTAATGTCACAGGCATTGCGTAAATTAACCGGTAATATTAAACGCGCAAATTGTTGCGTGATCTTTATTAACCAGATCCGTATGAAGATTGGTGTGATGTTTGGTAACCCCGAAACAACAACGGGCGGCAATGCATTAAAGTTTTATTCATCAGTGCGGCTCGATATTCGTCGTATCGGCGCGATCAAGAAAGGCGATGAAGTCGTCGGTAATGAAACCCGGGTAAAGGTTGTGAAGAACAAAGTTGCGCCACCGTTTAAACAAGCCGAGTTTGATATTCTCTATGGTGAAGGTATTTCCCGTCATGGTGAGATTATCGAACTGGGTGTAAAACAGGGACTGATAGATAAAGCCGGTGCCTGGTACAGTTATGGTGATGAACGTATTGGTCAGGGCAAGGACAACGTTCGTACCTATTTAAAAGAAAATCCGGATATGACAGAAGAACTGGAAGCAAAAATAAGAGAGGCATTATTGCCAAACCTTCCCACAGAAGAATTGCTGGATGATGATTCCGCAGAAGAGGAGGCTGAAACAGAAGGGGCAATAGCCTGAGTATCGAACGTCAGGAAGTCTTGCAACGCGCCTGTGACTTCCTGGCAAGAAGGGAGCATAGCCGTCAGGAATTGAAACGGAAGCTTAGTCGATCTTGTGCAGACGGTATCTTGATAGACGAGTTGTTAGATAAACTTTCTGAAGAAGGTCTGCAAAGTGATGAACGTTTTGCCGAGAGTTTTGTTCATCACCGTCTTAATAAAGGGCAAGGACCTATGAAGATCCGGCAAGAATTGGTTCAACGCGGAATTGAACAACGCCTGATATCTACATACCTCGAATCGGATTTGGTCGATTGGCTGTCATTGGCAGAAGAGGTCAGAGTAAAAAAATTTGGGAAAGATGCGCCATCTGATTATCAAAAGAAGGCAAAACAATCCCGATTCCTATATAGTCGCGGTTTTTATAGTGAGACAATAAGCCAATTATTAAAATAGCGGCTATTCAATGAAAAGCAGTAACGAAATTCGCCAATCTTTTTTGGATTATTTTCAATCCAAAGGTCATGAAATTGTACCGAGTAGTTCCCTGGTGCCATCAAATGACCCGACGCTTTTATTTACCAACGCCGGCATGGTGCAATTCAAGGATGTTTTTCTCGGCAGGGAAAAACGGGATTACAAACGGGCAGTATCTTCACAACGATGTGTTCGTGCCGGTGGCAAGCATAATGATCTGGAGAATGTCGGTTATACGGCACGGCATCATACCTTCTTTGAAATGTTGGGTAATTTTAGTTTTGGCGATTACTTTAAACAGGAGGCAATCGGCTATGCCTGGGAATATTTAACAGAAGTCTTGAATATTCCAGAGGGTCGGTTGTGGGTAACAGTGTATGAAGAAGATGATGAGGTGGCGGATATCTGGTTAAAGGAAATCGGTATTTCAGCGGAGAGGTTTAGTCGTTGTGGGCAGGAGGATAACTTCTGGTCTATGGGTGATACGGGACCTTGTGGACCATGTAGTGAAATATTTTATGATCATGGTAAAGAAATTCCTGGCGGGCCTCCGGGGACAGAAGAAGCGGAACTGGATCGATTTGTAGAGATTTGGAATCTGGTATTCACGCAATACGATCGCGATGCTGGCGGTAAATTAAAACCGATTCCGCATCCATCGGTAGATACGGGAATGGGCCTGGAACGTATCACTGCAGTGATGCAAGATGTTCACAATAATTATGAGATTGATCTTTTTCAAACCATAATTCAATCAATCAAACAGCTCATAGGAAATGAAGACATTGATTTAATATCAAGTCGAGTGGTTGCTGATCACATTCGTTCCTGTGCCTTTCTGATTGCTGATGGTGTCATACCTTCTAATGAAGGTCGTGGTTACGTGTTACGTAGAGTCATTCGTCGAGCAATTCGACACGGAAATAAACTCGGATTTAAAGAACCTTTTTTCCATAAGTTAGTGGATGTATTAGGCGAAGTTATGGGTAACGTCTATCCGGAGCTAATCAAATCCCAGTCACATATTGAACGTGTATTGTTAAGTGAAGAAGAACGTTTTGCTGAAACACTCGAACAAGGTTTGAAAATGCTTGATGATGTAACGAATAAAATGGAAGGTAATGTGATCCAGGGTGAAGATGTATTTCGTTTATACGATACGTATGGTTTCCCGGTTGATCTAACTGCCGATATCGCACGTGAAAGAAACCTGACTGTTGATATGAATGGTTTTAATAAAGCCATGGCAGAACAACGAAAGCGTGCACGTGCAGCCAGCAAATTTGATGTCGGTGTTTCTGTTAATACTGATGATAATCTTGTCAGTGCTTTTACTGGTTACGAACGTTTGCAACAAAAAACGTCAGTTATTGGGCTATATCAGGATGGGCGTAATGTTAAAAGCTTAAATCAAGGTGATATCGGGGGTGTCATATTATTAGAGACCCCGTTTTATGCGCAATCTGGAGGACAGGTTGGTGACAAAGGTGAACTGTTTGCGGGTGATGTCTTTTTTGAAGTTGAGGATACAAAAAAACAGGGACAATCACACATACACCTGGGTGTTTTAAGAATGGGAACGATAAAGGTTGGCGATGTGATCCGTGCATCTGTCGATCCATCAAGACGCATTGATATCATGCGCAATCATTCTGCAACCCATTTATTACATGCTGCCTTACGAAAAATTTTAGGCGATCATGTTTTACAGAAAGGATCATTGGTAGCAGATGATCGATTACGTTTTGACTTTTCTCACAACGAACCATTAACAAAAGAGCAGGTCCTGGAGATTGAACGCCTGGTTAATGTGCAGATATTGTCTAATGAAGAAACTTTGGTTCAAGCTATGCCACTGGAAAAAGCGAAAGCCTCCGGTGCAATGATGCTTTTCGGTGAGAAGTACGAAGATACTGTGCGTGTACTAAATATTGGCGGAGAATTTTCCTGTGAATTATGTGGTGGTACGCATGTAGAACGTGCGGGTGATATTGGTTTGTTCAAAATAATTTCAGAATCAGGTATTGCTTCCGGAGTCAGGCGCATTGAAGCTGTTACCGGGACAGGCGCATTAAACTGGGTTGAAAATGCAGAGGCAAAACTGTCACGCATCTCTGAGGCATTAAAAACCGATATCGAAACAGTCGATTCTAAATTAGCTCTGCAACTGGAAAAATCACGTAGGCTTGAGAAGGAACTCGAGCAAATCAAAGGGAAACTGGCCAGTAGTGCAGGTTCAGATATGCTTGATGAAGCAGAGACCATTGAGGGAATTAAGGTTATTGCTAAAACACTGGATGGCGCTGACCCAAAGACACTTCGTGATACAGTCGATCAATTAAAAAATAAATTAGGCACGGCTGCCTTGATCCTGGCAACTGTGAGCGATTCCAAGGTAAACCTTGTTGCCGGGGTAACGAAAGACAGCACGGATCGGATAAAAGCGGGCGATCTGGTTAATTTTGTTGCCGAACAAGTTGGCGGGAAAGGAGGTGGAAGACCGGATATGGCCCAGGCGGGAGGCAATAATCCGGCGGCGCTGGAAGGCGCCCTGCAAAAAGTGCCCGAATGGGTACGTTCACAACTCTCAGGCTGATAGACTATTTCTAAACTACATCAGTTCGGCTAGAATTCGTCGCTTTTTAAACACGACCGGGCTTTTTAACAGACATCTAATCTATGCCATTAATCGTTCAAAAATACGGCGGTACTTCAGTAGGTACAATCGAACGGATCCAGGCCGTTGCCGATAAGGTCATTGAGACTAAAAAACAGGGCAACCAGGTTATCGTTGTGGTGTCGGCGATGAGCGGGGAAACGAATCGCCTGGTTGGACTTGCTGATCACTTATCGAAAGCACCCGTACCAAGGGAATTAGATGTATTGCTATCAACAGGTGAACAGGTCACGATTGCACTGCTAAGCATTGCACTGACAGAGAAGGGATATCCTGCAATTTCATACACAGGTGGTCAGGTCCATATAAGAACTGATAATCAACATAACAAGGCCAGAATCATTGATATTGAGAAGGCGCGTGTCGTCAGGGATATTGAAGAGGGCAAGATTGTGGTGATCGCTGGATTTCAGGGTATTGATGAGGATGGCAATATCACAACACTCGGCAGGGGCGGCTCTGATACTACAGCTGTTGCAATGGCAGCAGCGTTGGATGCGGATGAATGTCGCATCTATACCGATGTAGACGGCGTATACACCGCCGATCCCAGGATTGTTGAAGGTGCACGAAGGATGGATAGTATTACTTATGAAGAAATGCTGGAGATGGCCAGTTTGGGATCAAAAGTGTTACAGATCCGTTCAGTTGAGTTTGCCAGAAAATATAATGTTAATTTACGCGTGTTATCCAGTTTTGAACATGGTCCTGGCACGCTGATAACCGATGAGGATGAAACTATGGAACAAGCGTTGATCTCTGGAATTGCCCATAACCGGGACGAGGCAAAGTTGACCATCGTTGGTGTTCCGGATAAGCCAGGTATTGCCTCACAAATTCTAGGGCCTATTGCCAATGCAAATATTGAAGTGGACATGATTGTCCAGAACGTTGGTCTGGATAATACGACAGATTTTACATTTACCGTAAATCGAAATGATTATGAAAAGGCATTGTCCATACTAAAAAAGACAGCCGATAAAATCGGTGCCAAAGATGTGTCGGGTGACAATAAGATTGTAAAAATCTCGGTAGTTGGCGTTGGTATGCGCTCACATGCAGGCATAGCAAGCACCATGTTTAAAGCATTGGCCGATGAAGGAATAAATATACAAATGATATCGACATCAGAAATCAAGGTTTCTGTCGTTGTGGCCGAAAAATATTTAGAGCTGGGTGTTCGTATACTCCATTCAGCCTTTGGTCTGGAGGAGAACGGAAATGTTGAAGAGGCTGGTTAGTGCCTAATGAAGGGATTTGTGATAGCGTCACAGTTTAATTAGATTAAAAAAATACGGAGAAAACTAATCAGGGAGGATAGATTCTAATTATGGAATTTAAAAAGACTAAGGAAGCATAGGAGAGATGAGATGTTAATTTTAACTCGACGGGTTGGTGAGTCGTTGATGATAGGTGACGAAGTTAATGTTACTGTTTTAGGTATTAGAGGAAACCAGGTTCGAATTGGTGTCAATGCACCTAAAGATGTTGCTGTACATCGAGAAGAAATATATGACCGTATACAGCAAGAAAAGTCAGATGAAGAATCATAAATAAAAATTTAAGTTCAATAATTTCTGGTCTTTATCCAATAATCCTGCGGGAGTATCTTTATTGGCCAAATAATTTTAGGCCATGTTTAAATTACTTATAATATCTACTTGAAAATAATACATTGGAGAGATGGCCGAGTGCTGACAAATTTGCCGGGAGCAAATTTGAACACCGGAGCAAAGCGCAGGTGGCCCCGAAGGGGTGAAGTACATAGATGTACGGAATAGGGCGCGACAGGAGCGCCTTCTAGAAACAGGAGTTAACATAGTTATAAATTAATATAACCGAATTCGGAGAGATGGCCGAGCGGCTGAAGGCGCTCCCCTGCTAAGGGAGTATACGGTTTGTCCCGTATCGAGGGTTCGAATCCCCCTCTCTCCGCCATTAATAACTAAAAAAATCATACATATTTTTATGTATGATTTTTTTAGTTATTGGCTTTGAGTTTGGGAGTTCGAACCCGAGAAGAGGGTTATGAATCCCAATGCACATGGAGGTGCAGGTGCAGCGAAGGTCAGGACGACCGAGAGCTGCCTCTCTCTCCGCCATTTGACTAAAAATCGAACTCCTATATTATTCGCCGTTCTCAAATACGCGCCCGTAGCTCAGTGGACGATGTGCACGACTACATGAATGTAGGAGGTAGAGTAATGTCTGGAACAATTGCCGAGGAAGCACAAGTGTCGCGGGAGTCAGGATGACGGGAGCGATTAGAGTACAGCAACTCGAAGAGTTGCTAGATATTAGTAAGATGTTAAAAAATAGTAGTTTCCAAACAACGCGCCCGTAGCTCAGTTGGATAGAGT
>JANQJZ010000020.1 GCA_028281365.1 Gammaproteobacteria bacterium
GTTCACGATGGCGTCACCTATTTATTCGCTAATGCGAAAAACAAGAAGACCTTTGATGCGAACCCGGAAAAATACCTGCCGGCTTACGGCGGTTGGTGGGCCTTTGGTGTCTCGGTAGGCAAAAAGTTTGTCAGTGACCCGGAGGCCTGGAAGGTGGTTGATGGACGTCTATACCTGAACCTGGACAAGAATATCCAGGCGGACTGGTTAAAGGACGTACCGGGACGTATTAAGAAAGCTAACAAACACTGGACCAAGATTAAACATAAATCTCCAGCTGAGTTATAAAGGTTAATAATGTTACCGATCAGCGGCCTCAACCCACCCCTCCTCCTCCCTAATGAGGCCGCTATTTTTTTAAGCTTATAGAGTGTCATAACAATGATTGAAAAAAGAAACAAAATAATTTTGATGAATAAATTGAGTTTTAGATTAATTACGCAACTTATATTCATCCTGTTTCTATATTTGATTGTTTCATTTATTGACAGTGAAAATTTTAATGTTCAGGCAAATATAAAAACCAATAAAGATGTTTATTTGTATGTAGCAACTGAACACACAATAGACGAATTTGTAATGTTATTGAGAAGAGCAATAAAAATTACTTATAACAAAAACATTTATTTGCACGAAATTAATATAGTTATGATATTGGATGGTCCCGATATAAGCTTGTTTTCAAAAAACCATGTAGATGATAATCGTGAATTAATTGACCTGGCCAGACGACTGGATTCTTCAGGGCTTATAGACTTTAAGGTAAACAGTAATAGACTAGTAAATGGAAATTACGATTATCTGGAATTACCGACATTTATTGATGTATTTTATAAAGCACCTTACGAATCAGGTCAGGTTTATCAATATAGATATATTGGTATGTAAAACTAATTACGGCTGGGTGGCAGAATAGCTATGCAGTGGTTTGCAACACCATTAATGCTGGTTCAAATCCAGCCCCAGCCTCCATTTCATAGAAAAATAATTATTTTTTGTCCTTTTTATAAACACTATCGCGCTTTAATCGCTCAGATAAAAAATCAATCAGGAAACGGACCCGGGTCGGCATTTGTTCGCGTTCCGGATAAACAATCCAGGTATACACATCAGGTACTTCATACTCTTCTAACACTACTTCAAGTTCACCTCGTCTTAGTTCATCTTCCATGTAATATTCTGATAAACGTATCAGACCGATACCACGTACTGCAGCATTAACCAACGCGCGTCCGTTATTACAAACCCAATTACCTTGCACTTTAACGACCCGGACTTCTTCAGGATAGGCAAAACGCCATGGCATTTTGTAGAGTTTTAAACAATTATGTGAATATAAATCATCAGGACTTTCAGGCCGGCCAGAACGTACCAGATAGGAAGGACTACCACATACCATAACCCGCCTTGGCGCTACCTTACGGGCAATCAGGGAAGTATCAGGCAATGTTCCATGTAAACGGATAGCAAGATCATAACCTTCTTCAATAATATCCACTTCTTCCATGCGACTATCTAAATCGATGGAAACCTCCGGGTATTTAGTAACAAACTCGGCCAGGGCTGGAGCAACATACCTGTCCGCAAATAGACCTGCCGCTGTGACCCGGATCAACCCTTTAGGCAATTCTTGCAGATCTGCCATTTCAGATTCGAGTGCTTCAATACGATCATGGATCTCACGCGCCCGTTCATAATAATGCCGGCCGCTATCAGTCAAGGTAATCGAACGGGTCGATCGATGTAATAATCTGGTATGTAACCTTTCTTCCAAACGTTTGATTTCACGACTGACAAATGATGTGGAGACATCCAGCATATCAGCTGCTGCTGTAAAGCTGCCCTTTTCAACCACTGCGACAAACTCTCGTAATCCGCCTCTATCGAACATTATTGCCCCTCAACAACAATGATTGAACTTCACACCCCATTAATCCTGCCTTCGGAATCATCTATTATCTCAAATATAAAGCAAAATTGAGGTAAAAGCATATGAGCAATGATAGAAATAAACCGATAACGCAAGGTGTTCATCATGTTGGATTGACTGTTCCAAACCTGGATACAACCCGCAAGTTTTTCATCGATATATTGAAATATGAACAGATTGGTGAAGTACCGGATTACCCGGCTGTTTTTCTTTCTGATGGCAATACCATGATTACGTTATGGCAGACAGAAGACCCTGTAAATGCAATCTCGTTTGATCGTAAAAATGTTATTGGTCTGCATCATGTTGCTATGAAAGTTGAGGATGACGGAGAACTTGATCATTTATATAAAGTTTTACAAAAAACCAATGATGTGAAGATTGAATTTAAACCGGAACCCCTATTGGGAGGTCCTACCCGGCACATGATGTGTTATATACCGGGAGGCATAAGAGTTGAGTTTATTGCTCCCAATAGCTAATAAACTTTGATCTTGAGAAAATGAACAATTCAACACCTTTATGCGTAGTCACCGGCGTTGGCGATGGAACAGGTGCATCAATTGTCAAAAGATTCGCGGCAAGTAACTATCGTGTAGCAATGATCGCCAGGAACGAAACTCGTTTACAGAATATAAGTAATGAAATAGATAATACTTATGCTTATACCTGTGATGTTGGCGAAATAGATAATCTAACCAGGACGATTAAATCCATTCAACAAGAATTGGGTAATCCGGAAGTACTTATTCATAATGCTGTTGCAGCAAGTTTTCAAAATTTTCTTGAATCTGATCCTGATGATCTGGAGAAAAATTTCAGGGTTAATACCACCTCATTGTTGTACCTGGCGCGATCGCTTGTACCAGCAATGTTAGAAAATGGAA
This sequence comes from Gammaproteobacteria bacterium, assembly GCA_028281365.1. GTDB lineage: Bacteria > Pseudomonadota > Gammaproteobacteria > Eutrophobiales > Eutrophobiaceae > JANQJZ01. The sequence goes on from JANQJZ010000020.1 coordinate 2,818, forward strand.
AAGGTGCCATAGTTGTTACAGGCAACACTGCTGCATACCGGGGTGTTCCAAATTACGCTTTATTTGCACCAACTAAAGCAGCCCAACGAATTCTTGCGGAGTCTATGGCAAGACATTTAGGGCCAAAAGGAATACATGTGTCCTATGTATCAATTGATGCAGCAATAGATACACCGTGGACACGTAAACCTTTTTACTCAAATAAACCAGAAGAGTTTTTCAGTAAACCTGGTGCCATTGCAGAAGAAGTATTTCATGTTGCACACCAGGATCGCTCAACCTGGACATTTGATCTGACAATACGCCCTTATGCTGAAAAATGGTAATTTAAAACAATTAAACTAGATTGGAGAATGTAAATGAGAGAATACAGTAGTGATATTGCCTTTACCGATACAGTAAAAGACATCCAGCAGGAAAAAGGTTCGCGTGGTGTATATGCCAATATGGAACAACGCGGCGGTTGGGAAACAACTGTTACTCATCGCCTGCGTGACTTTCTTGCGGAACGCGATTCATTTTATATGGCAACTGTAAATTCTGAAGGACAGCCTTATATACAACACCGTGGTGGTCCAAAAGGATTTCTTAAAGTAATAGATCAAAACACTCTTGGTTTTGCAGACTTCAGGGGAAATCGACAATATATTTCGTTTGGAAATCTGAAAGATAACAATAAAGTCTGTTTGTTTTTAATGGATTACCCAAATCGCAAACGAATAAAGCTTTGGGGAACAGCAGAAGTAATCGAAGGTGATGAAGATTTAAATAAAAAACTTTCAGATCCGGAATACAAGGCAGAAGTCGAACGTGCTTTTGTGATTCATATTGAGGCCTGGGATTCAAATTGCCCGCAACATATTTTGCCACGCTACACAAAACAGGAAATAGGTGAACTGGATTTATGTGAAGGATGTGAACCTAAAGAATAATGGACCAGCTTAAAAATTGAAAAAGCTGAGAAAATTATCCCGACTATGATGACATATGATAAATTCCAGACCCGTTTAATTTTTCATTATGTTGTAAACACCATTTATCAAAATCTGCTGAAGATAGTGGCTTACTAAAATAATATCCCTGAAGTTCATCACAGCCGAGCCTTTCCAATTTCTGTGCCTGCTCAAGTGTTTCAATACCTTCTGCAACAACTTTAATATCGAGTTGATGCGCCAGCTCAATCATAGCTCGAACAACCGCACATTCACGCTCACTGTTGGTTATATTGGTTATAAACGTTCTGTCTATTTTTAATTGTGTAATCGGGAAATCACGTAAATATTCCATTGAGGAGTACCCTGTACCAAAGTCATCAAGAGATAATCCAACACCAAGTTGCCTTAATGAATTAAGTATTTCAATATTATTTGACACATCCTGCATTAATAGAGATTCCGTTATCTCGAGATCAAGGCATTCAGGTTTCAATTCATGTTTACTAAGGGTCTGTTCTATTTGTGAAACAAAATTATCCTGTTGAAATTGTAATTTTGATATGTTTATAGCAATAGAAAAATTACTGTGGCCACTGTTGTACCATTCAGTTGCTTGTCGACATGCTTCATCAAGTATCCAGGCACCAAGTAAAACAATAAGCCCGCTGTCTTCGGCTACTGGAATAAACTCTGCCGGATTGACCATTCTATGGCCTTCGCGGTCCCAGCGAATTAATGCTTCCATTCCACGCACATGGAAACCTTTAACCGTTACCTTCGGTTGATAATGCACACAAAACTCGCCTTTCTCCAGGCCCTGTCTCAAACCTGACTCTATATCGAGCCAGTTTTGTTCAGCATTGATTATTTTAGCTATTGTGGGCTGATAACCATGTTGGCCTTCTTCAATAAGATGTGCCATAGCAGCACTGGCATTATTTATAAGATTGGATGTTGTTAACGCATCTTCAGGGCAGAAGCTGGCACCGACGACAGGTTGTAACCAAAACTCACGACGTTTGACATGTATAGGTTGCGAGACTTCTTCAATTAACAACTCGGCAGTCATATTTGTCACTTTTTTTATCTCGGAGTCTCGATCTGAACGAAGTAAAATGGCAAAGCTGGCCCCGGAAAACCTATAGCATCGGGCTGTATGAATATTCAGTTCAGATCTTAATATTGCTGAATTAAGTCTTTTACCAATATCTTTAATAAGTTCATCCACAACTTCGACACCAAGATTCCGCGCAATCATTTCAAAATTATGAAAACCAACCATTAATACACTGAATGCATACCCCTGCTCTTCAACCCAGTTATTACAATCGGTAAGAAAACTTCTCCGGTTCGGAATACCGGAAACAGGATCATGGTTTACAAGATATTGAAGCTCTTTTTTAATTTCCCTTTCCCTGGTTACATCTTTGATATAGACATGACAAACTTTCAGATCAGGCAATAATCGCATGGTTGCCGAAAGAGTATGGTTACTCAACTGGTAATCAAACGTCAGTGAATTTTCCTTCGATTCACGCACCCTTTGTACGTAGTTTTTTATATCAGGAGGCAAAACATTTTGAAGGTTATCATCGATTTTAGCTGCAAGACGATGTGTAGCCGGATTTGCATAAATTAACTCGCCCTCTAATGATAAACTGAATATAGCTATTGGGTTTCGTTCAGTAAAATAAGAAAGCTTCCTGCGTTCAGCATTTGCATGTAGTGTTTCACGAATAAAAAATCCAACAGCCAACGCAACAACTAATACAACAAAAACAAATCCAATAACTAATACAATCATTTCTCCTAACTGCGCTTCAACTATTTTCTGCGTACTGGAACTATGCTCACCCACCATATCAAAAAGATAATCCAATGCCGGTATGGCGGCCTGGCCGTGTGCTGTTAAATTAACAAGCGATTCCCTGGCCGTGTCCCAATCTATTGATGGCCCTTTCAGGTTCGTATCAAGACGTTCCAGCTCTTCAGTAAAACCAGCATACGTTTGTTCAAGGATCTGGTGCTGTTCATTATTGTTAAAAACATTTTTCAGATATGAAAGATCATCTTGTAATGCGTCTCTCACAAGAGAGAGTTTTATCAATATAGATGTGCGTTCTGTTGTGGCATAGTATTCATAAAGTAAACGTTCATGTTCACTGAGATTAGTACGGACCCTAAAAAGATTATCCAACGTTTGAATTTCCTGCTCAGTGAACTCTGAAAAGGCATGATCGATCGTATTGGCAGACTGGTAGATGTTCCAACATAACCCTATTGCCAATAAAGCAATAGCAAAATAGAAACACACCGCTGTAATCTTGTAGTTCATACCCTAAGCCCCACACCAACCAGTCAATATGAGACTAAAGAAACAGTAGTTAGTTTCAGGATAATCAGAAAACAGACCGCGAAGCGTAAAAATTGGAGGCTGGGGTCGCTTACACGGATGTAAGTGGTAGAGTAATGCAGGAGCAAATTACCGAAGATTCTCACCAACATATACGGTTTTGCACACCGTTGCATCTATCTGCCACCAAGCCATTGATTTGTTTTTCAAGGTTACACTCATCAATTTTGTTTCAAATAATAACAACTGACTACCATTTTTCTGCAAACGGTCGGACTACCAGATCAAATGCCCAGGTTGAGCGATCCTGGTGTGCAACATGAAACACTTCTTCTGCAATAGCTGGCGGCTTGGCAAAATAATCTTCACGTTCCCATTTCCAATCTGCTGGCGGTATTAACCAGTCTGGTCTTTCACTATCATCACCAAGCCAGGTGACATCAATAGCTGCATCAATTGTAATGTAAGCGACATGTATGCCTTTTGGCCCCAAATCACGTGCTAAAGATTCTGCAAGAATACGTTGGGCTGCTTTAGTTGGAGCAAATAAAGCGTAGTTTGGAACGCCCCGATGTGAAGCTGTGTTACCAGTAACCATAATAGCGCCTTTTCCTGCATCTATCATTGACGGAACAAATGCGCGTGCAAGATATAAAAGTGATGTCGTATTAACCCTGAAATTTTTTTCCAGATCATCCGGATCAGCTTCAAGAAATTTATCAAATGTAAAAGCTACAACGTTATGAATCAATACCGTTGGCGATCCTATTTCCTGAAGAATGGTTTCAACTGTTGCATTCAACATTTTCAGATCACCAACATCACAAGGATAAGCATAAGTATCTTCTATTTCGTTAGCGAGCTGGTCAAGCCGTTCTTTGTTTCGTGCGATCATGACAATACGATAACCACCTTCTGCAAATCGTCTAACGATTGATGCTCCTGTTGAATCACCAACACCTGTCACCAGACAAATAGGCTTAGTCATGTTATAGCTCTCTGAATCATTACGTTAGGCCGCATGTTTAGTCTCATAAGGTTCACCATATTTTTCATTGTGTTCGCCAGCTTTAAGGACTTTATGAATTTTTGGATCATATTCGTAGGTACGTATCCATTCTTCATCACCTTTCTTCTTCAACATGAATGAGTGCGGTGAACGGGATTGTAAAAGATATTGCACCAACACCATACGACAAGCCTATCCACCATAATCGTAACTGTAATCATCTGTACCTGTCTCAACAAGTTGATAAGCATCGATGATGCCGTCAGCAGTAAACGAAGTTGCACCACAATGTGTATGATGAACAACAATAATATTTTCAATACCGAATAAATGTTGTGCCACAGTAATTGAACGCAATGCATCTACTGCCCGACCACCCGCGACCACGACTTCAAAAAGCGACGCCGTCGAGGCAATTTTATTGCCTTGTTCATCGGTAATAATGTCTCCTGGAAACACTTCGCCAAATTCTTTAGCGACTGCTACCGGAATACCTACGGCACGCGGATCGTAACAATAGACCACGATGGTTCTTAGTGGAACTGCTTTAGCAAACTCCTTTCTAACAGTTGCTTCGTTGTAATCCGGTTGTTTTGAAAATGCATAAGCATCAAAATTTAGTTTCGATAAATTCATCAAACGTCTCCCTCTTTTGGTGCTATAAAATTCAAGCGGCGGCAGTTTGAGGGATCAATGCCGCGTAGCCGTTTTTGGCGAGGGAATTCCCGACAATCTCAAAGTAATTATCATTACCTTCGAAACCGAATGCATCAACGATCCGGTTTAAATAGTTAAGCAATGAAACGACATTAATTGTATCTTCAATGGTCTGCTCGGAAATGCCCTTGTCTTTCAGGTAATCAATATCCGCGATCGTGATCTCTGCGGGGGTACGGGTCAGTTTCCCTGCAAAGACAAGCAGGTACTTCAAGTTTTTGCTTATGCCGGAGATGTCGGGGCCCTTTTCAAGAGTTGCTACAGTTGCTTCGTCAATGCCCATGGCAGTAAGTGTTGCACTATGGGCACCTACGCAGAAGTGACAATCATTAATGTGTGAAACGTGTGTTGCAATGATTTCGCGATCTGCTTTGGAAAGTTCGGATTCCCCGAGCATTACGTTCTCGAAAAATTCAAGCAACGGTTTATAATATTTCGGTGAGCGCAGAAAGACGTCGGCGATACCTTTAAAATTTCGTGAATAACTTAAGTTTGTCATTGGATTGTTCTCCTCTTTTCACTTAAAAGGTTAATTAAAGTGTAAATGGAAGACCTTATTCATGATCTTCCATTCACCTGCGACTTTTAATAGTGTGAACAGGTCAGTAAAGCGATGACCGGTCCAGTTATCGAGTTCAAGCCGCACGGTAGCGACCGTATCGACCAGATCGATACTGGCTATGTGTGCTTTGAGTCCAGTTGCCGCACCGTTTTCATCGTGCCAGCCATACAACTTTTGTATTGGGCCAGCAAATAAATCGTCGCCGATATATCCAAAGATCGTTGCATCCGTATAAAAAGCGGGTTTCATATCGTCGCCTTTGCCTGATTTGGCTCCTTGGATATATTGCTGAACAACCTGGGTTATCGCGTCATATTCGTTTATGCTTTTAGCTGCATTGCTCATGGGTTATGCTCCCGGTCTTTGTTTGGTCATAGGTATCAATAAAATATTTCATCGTAATTTTTTTATGGTTGACTTGATGTAAAGGCAGCTGCTCCAGCCCGGGCCACTTCAAGATCATTTGCCAGTGATGATCCAGAAACACCGATTGCGCCAACCGTCACACCATCCTGATTCATAATCGGGACACCGCCCGCAAATGAAATAAGTCCGCCGTTTGATTCCTCAATACCAAATAGATCTCCTCCAGGCTGACTGAGCATGCCTAGTCTGCCTGATGGCATCTGGAAGAGAATGGAAGCCTTTGCTTTTTTCATCGCGACATCAATGCTCCCTAGGTAGGCGCCGTCCATCCGCGCGAAAGCCTTAAGATGACCACCCGCATCGAGCACCGTCACATTCATTTTCGTTCCTTGCTCGGTCGCCTTGGTCAGTGCTGCATGAAGTACCTGCTGTGCCGCAACGAGATCCAGATCCTCGCCTGTATAGCCCGTCGCCTCCGCGGAGACAACAGTCATAGATGGAGCGATGCCAACAACAAGGAGCAGGGTCAGCATTTTGAATACTGTTAATTCCAATTTCATAGTTCTTTCTCCAGTTCTGTACATAAAGCATATTTAAATTGAATAAGAATATTTAAGTCACATGATGATGCTTTTGATCATATGAAATACAATTTAGTTGGAAAATAGAAGGTAGACAAACGACATTTTCTTAATCTAGACTTAGAAAAATTAAGCCTGATATGACTAGACGACTTTATCCTCTCAACGCACTACGTGCTTTCGAAGCCTCGGCCCGACATTTGAGCTTTGTAAAGGCAGCGTCGGAATTGCACGTCACCCCAGCGGCAATCAGTCACCAGGTGAAAAAACTGGAAGAGTATTTAAATGCGCAATTGTTCAGGCGGCAGGCACAAGGTTTATTGCTATCAGATACAGGACAGTTATTGCTGGCTGAATTGTCCAGCGTCTTTTTGGATCTGGATAAAGTAGTAAACCGAATATTGGATCAGGATAACCGTGGTGCCCTGAGCATTAGTGTAGCACCAGTGTTTAACGCAAAGTGGTTGGTACCGCGTCTGGAACATTTTCACGCTTTGCATCCCCAAATTGATATCCGTATTTCATCAAGCTTGGCGGTAGTTGACTTACAAAGAGATGGTTTTGATGCGGCCATCCGACTTGGAAAAGGAAAATACCCAGGGCTTGCAGCAATCAAATTATGTGATGAATATGTTACGCCATTATGTAGTCCTAATTTACTTCAGGAACATCCGTTAAAAAATGAAGATAACCTTCGTCACTTTACATTGTTACATGATGAATCTATGGATTTTGATACAGATGTACCAACTTGGTCAACCTGGTTAAAAGCAGCGAAGATAAAACAGGTTGATACCTCAAAAGGTATAAATTTTAGTCACCCTGACCATGCGTTACAGGCAGCTATCGACGGTGTAGGGATAGTGTTGGGCTGGCAATATCTTGCTACTGACGATATTGCGGCTAATCGTTTAGTGCAGCCATTTGATCTTGCACTGCCACTTGGATCATCATTTTATTTAGTCTACCCAAAAACGTATTCAAATAGACCAAAGATAGTAGCCTTCCGAGATTGGTTAATGAAAGAGATTAATATTAATCAAACAAATTTAAAATGATTCAAACACCAGCTATAGATAATGATAATTTGAAGATAGAAATGTTTGGAGGCTGGGGTCGCTTACACGGATGTAAGTGGTAGAGTAATGCAGGAGCAATTACCAAAGATTCTCACCAACATTTACGGTTTTGCACACCGTCGCATAGGGTATTCTGCCACCCAGCCGTTGAATTATTTAAGATGCGGTCATATTCGGATAGTTCAAGATAGAAATTATAAATGCCCGGTTTTGACATAAATGACACAGCCCTGTTCACTATAAGGTGTGTATTTACTTCCAGCAGGGTTACGTATCCAGGTCCCTTGTGGATAAACACCAGTTTCATCAGCAAAGGTTCCTGAAATGACAAAGATCTCTTCGCCTTGCGGGTGGACATGTCGATTAAATACAGTACCCGGTTCCCATTTAACCAATGCGACCTGTTCATTTTTATAAGAATGCAATGGCATAACGCTTAAGCCTTTAACCTGACCCGGATGCCATTCAGCTTTATTGGTATCAATACGCACGTATTCCTGATCATCCAGATCAAACTGGCGCAGTTTAACCAGGATTGTCGTACCTTCTTTTGTATGCGGTTTATGTTTGGAGCCGATTGGGTTTCTAACGTACATGCCTTTATGAAAATCACCCATCTCATCAGAAAATACACCATCGAGTACCAGGTACTCCTCGCCGCCTGTGTGTGTATGTTCATCAAAATATGAACCGGGTTCATAACGTACAATAGATGTTGCCCTAGCAACTTCTTCACCATCACGTTCTAACATGCGTCGTTGTACACCAGGTAATGGTGAATCTATCCAAGGTAGTTCATTACTATTTACGATTGCACGTTTTGACAAGTCAGCATGTATTTGCATTTTTGTTTTCCAATTACTCTATCAGGCTGCTGCACTTTGACGTTGGCTGACTTCATCATGCCAACGTTTAAGGTTCTTATATTCATCCGGGATTGGAATATTTAGCATGCTACCAAGATCGATCCCACACACTGCGGTGATGTCTGCGATAGTCAACGAATCACCTGCAATAAACTTCGTCTTGGCAAGCTGTTCATCCAGTTTTTTCATCATCCCGACAGCGATTTTTTTATTTTGTTCACCCCAATCCTTATTGCGGTAACGTGTATCACCCAAGCCATCAGTTGCATGATGAAAATAAGTAATAAAAGGATTAAACAAAGTGCTCTCTACCCGGCGATGCCACATCTCAACTTTAGCTTTATCTTCCGGATTGGTACCCATCAAAGCAGGTTCCGGTTGTTTCTCTTCAAAGTATCTTGATATTGCAACTGTCTCACTGATGTAATCACCGTTATCAAGTTCCAGTAATGGAACCAGTCCTTCTGGATTTTTATTTAAGTATTCTTCTGATCGATGTTCACCTGCCATTACATCGATTTGTTCAACAGATATATCGATTCCTTTCTCTGCCAAAAACATACGCACACGTCGCGGATGAGGAAAAGGTTTATAGTCATATAATTTCATTTCAAATACCTCTTAAATGATTCAGTTAATCAAGCTGCCAGGGTTTTTGCATTCTGGCCAAGTAAAATCTTTTTTGATTCTTCCGTTACAGTAGGAATTGTATTTATACTTGTACCTTTCCTATAAGCAATGATCGTCGCCGGTCGATTTTTGATTTGCTCATACCAACGTTTTAAATTTGGAAAATCATTCAGGTCTTGCTGCAAACGTTTATAAATCGCTACCCACGGATAACTTGCCATATCCGCAATTGAATAGTCACCTGCAAGATAATTACTCTCTGCCAATTGTTTATCCATAACCTTAAACAAACGTGCTGTTTCATTAACATAACGGTCAATAGCATATGGCAATATCTTTGGTGCATAGTGAACAAAATGTAAATTCTGGCCAGCAAACGGACCGAGTCCACCCATCTGCCAAAACAACCATTGCAATACATTGGCGCGTCCCTTTTGATCTTGCGGAATGAATCGTCCGGTTTTTTCCGCCAAATAAAGTAATATCGCACCTGACTCAAAAACAGTAATCGGTTCATCACCTTCGACAGGATCATGGTCAACGATTGCTGGCATCTTGTTATTCGGTGAGATCTTTAAAAACTCGGGATCGAATTGCTCACCCTTACTGATGTTTACTGGAACAAGTCGATAGTCGATTCTGGTCTCTTCCAAGAACTGTAGAACCTTATAGCCATTGGGTGTGGTCCAAAAATATAAATCAATCATGTTGATGCTCCTATATTTGATGATAGTAAGCATAGGCAAAATTTGTTTTGCGAAAAACAGTATAATATGATAAATACTTATGCAAATTATGCAAAGATAGAATCGATGGAATCATTAGCGGGATTAAAAATGTTTGCCCGTGTTGTAGAAACTGGCAGCTTTTCTGAAGCCGGACGTCAACTCGGCATTGCGCCTTCATCTGTATCCAGACAAATCAATGAACTGGAAGATGCACTAGGTGCGGTACTGTTCCAACGCACCACTCGTAAACTGAGTTTGACTGAAGCAGGTGAACTTTATTATGAGCGTACTACGCGAATCGTTACCGAAATAGATGAAGCCAAATTAGCTGTCTCGCAACTGGATGGAACTCCCTCCGGAATATTACGTTTAAACGTACCCGGTAGTCTAAGCCGACGTTATATGGTTCCTATCATTGTCGAATTTCAAAAAAAATTTCCTAAAGTGGAAATTGTATTATTGGCCTCTGATCAGGTCATGGATATGATTGAACACCGTATTGATCTAACAATACGTCTCGGTGCACTGAAAGATTCCAGCATGGTTGCTCGTAAAATAGGTTCCGGTAGACGTGTAATCTGTGCAAGCACAAGTTACATAAAAAAGTCAGGTAAACCATTAACTCCGGCAGAACTTGCAAATCATAATTGCCTAACTTTTCGATCAAACCCCGGCAGCAATGTCTGGAAATTTAAAGATCAAAATGGTGATTTATCTGAAGTCAGGGTCAGCGGAAATCTTTTTGGTAACGATGGTGAGTCATTGGTTGCAGCAGCTGTTGCAGGGCATGGAATCATTTTAGTACCCGAATGGCTGGTTAGTTGCGAACTAAAAAGTGGTGCATTACGGGAAGTATTAACAAACTGCTCATCTATTCCAAGAGAAACGCCTGTCTATGCCCTTTACCCACGGCAACGGCACTTACCTCCAAAAGTCAGGGTGTTTATCGATTTTATGGTCGAGCAATTTGATAGCTAATCAAACACCAACTGTTAATACTTTGCTGCCAATTCTTCATTATCTGATTGATGTTAAGGCTAAATACTATGTCAACAGATCCAGGGCATCATCATTGCCAGCGAGCAGGAAAACCTGCTCTATATCCGGCGCTTCACATTCCTCGCCATCGTAATGCATAATCAGATTACTGCAGTCAGGTTCACATCCCGGAGTGAAATAGATTGAAATTGAGCCATTTACATACTCATTATCGGAAAAAATGGCCATGTCTGATGGACCATCGGCTTTCATAAAGACATCCTCGAACTTATCTTCCAGTTCATTCAATGCGCCGTCTTCTTCAATCTGATTTACGCTAAATGACACTCGCTTCCAGGGCATATGCACTCATCCTGTTCATCCATCAGTACTAAATAGTCTAGTTGTTAATTTTATAAAATAAAGAAGTTTAATCATTCTGATTTAAAGAACCATGACTTAATTTGTTATAATCAAATAATGAATCCTCGTGCCCTGATTGCCTTGTTTCTTACCTTTGCTAACCAGCTAAAGTATCGAAACCTGTTTTTAATAATAATTGGTTTGTTTTTAATTGATTTATTCGTCCCGGATTTTATTCCGTTAATCGATGAAATCATTCTTGGGCTACTGGCCATTATCCTGGCTAACTTGAAAAAGGAAAAAAGCGAAGAACAGGAAGGAAATCTGATAGAAGGAGAAGTAATAAACGAAGATGATAAATAGTATTTTTTATGGACCTTTTAAATGAATTCCAAACATTACTACCTAAGGCAATCGAATGGGCGCAGGAACATAGTGAGTTAATCCAGCAAAATGGAAAGCCACTCACAAATGAGCAAATACAAATTGCAAATAAGGTAAATGTATCCAGCCCTGAAAAAGTAAAACTTTTGGAAGTAACACAGATCCCGATACCATCAGATGAAAAACTGAAAGAAGCTGCCGAACTTACCGGTTTTCTTACTGAAAAAATACAAGGCTTAACACTTGGACATTCAATCTATATTGTTCAAGGGTGTTATTCCACTCGCCTGTTATCACATGAATTGCGTCATGTTTATCATTATGAGGTTTTCGGATCGATACCTGAGTTTCTTGTTGAGTATTTAAAACAAATTGTTTTAGTAGGATATGAACATTCAGTCCTGGAACAAGACGCAAGGAAACATGAGATCGAATAAATTATTAACGATTGATTGTTATTGAAGGAATATATTCACCTATATATTCTCTTTGCCAACAACGTCCTGATTCCTTCCTTTCCTCATATGAGGTAAATGTGTATTTATAAAAAAGTGCACGAATGCTGGTTGGCGGTTTATCCTGAAACGGATTATGAGAAAAAATTTCTAATACTGGTTTACTGCCTTGTAACATCCTTACCATCATATTAAATAACCAGCGTTGTCTTTCAGGTGAACTTAATGCCGCAAACCACATTTGCCAATCCACTCGCGGTTGATGCGGTTGTACCCAGACAGGGCATTGGTCCAGATCACCGGGTTTATATTTAAACTCATACACTTGCCAGTTAGTTTTATCAAAACTACCTTCCAGAATGATTTCATGCCTGACCCGGGTCATAACCGCAAACGGACCATAGGAATTTACAATATTAAAAGGTGCGAAAAACTGATATGCAACGGAGGGTTGCCAGCTTTCATCTCTATCAATAAAACGACCAATTTGTGTGCCGCCCATGTATAGACTGATAACCAGCATAACTATTGCAAAGCTGCTGGCCAGATAACCCGGTGTTTTAATTGTTCTTCGACCAATAATGGTTCTAAAGCGAACAGGGAATAACCACCTTACTGATGTATCATCAAATAAAAATAAACAGATAAATATTGTTAATAGATTAAAAAAATTATAGTTTCCGGTAAGTAAAATCATCATCTGAAAAAGAATAAAAATTATTCCAACGGAATGCCGAAATCGACGTGGAGAAAAAATAAAAAAGGGAAGTACCAGTTCAACAATTAACGTTAGCGCAGTTGCAACGATTAATACATTTTCAGGTAAATGATGAACATACCAGGATAAAGGCAATGGTAAAGGTTGCGTCTCAAAATGATAAAAAAGTGCTGTAATATTGTCCCAGCTTGGATCACCGCTAACTATCTTGACCACACCTCCCAGAAACATAAAACGGAATACCAACCAACGATACAACCAGATGATGATTCGTGATCCCCAGCTTAGAAAAATAGCAAGAAAACCGCATTCGAGTAATAAAATATCCCATTGGAACGTCATAAATACCTGACCGGCATTGACTATCGAGAGATATAAAATATATAAGAAGATCAAACTTATTCTTTGTAAAAATCCAGTAACAAGTAAAATTGATAAACCGATACCTGACAGGCAAACGAGTTGTATAAATTGATCAGAGTGTGAAAACCAGAACAAGGTTGGCAATGTAAGATAGGCATTACTGCCATACTCTTCCCTCACCGCATTCAGATAATATTCCAGAGGCAGAATGCCTTCAGAACCAATCAATGCACTTGCCTGTACATAAAAAGAAATGAACGCTATAAGGTAGATAAGCCCCAGACATCGAACAAATAAATTGCTGATAAAGTCATAGCGTGAAGGTTTAAAGTCCCTGCCCCAAAAAAGGTGCGTTATCAAAGCCAATAAACCTCGGTGGGTTGAAAAAAATTTATATGCAAATTCAGCCAGCAGCGCAAAACCGGGGAGATACCGGTACAACAACAATAAGACCGAATACGGAGGGATATTTTTATATAACGCAAAGGTCGCTTCAGCACCTTTACTAATAGTCCCATCTGGCTGGACCAGATGAATCGCAGCGACCAATTCATCCTCGCTTATATCCTTGTATTGCTCCTTAACTGATTGATATGGCTTATAGACAACTCTGTCCTCAGTTAACTGATTCCAGTAATTGACCCATTCACGACAAATTCCGCAATCTCCGTCGTATAACAGAATTGAGGTTTCAGAGTTATTCATAATTATCAGTTTATGGAGATTATTTTTATGCCGTATTCAACTATTATAAATACATATAATAGCCTTAATAGATAATAGTTTGTTAACAAGAATTTAAGAAAATGAATGAAGTACAAAAAGCAGATCCGACTTTAAGGCGAAATGCGTTACTAATTCTTATAGCAGGTATGTGTCTGGGTGCGATTCCTTTTTTATTGCTATTGGAATATCAACAATCAATTGAACTCTGGTTGTTTTATAATGGTGAATATTTCGTAAAAAACCCTGAAAGTATAGCCGTTATATTATTTATTCTTATATTACCAATATTAGTTGCCAGCATTTACTTCTGGATGCTTGCTGACAAGATAATATCAACCCGGCGCTATCCACCTGCAGAACAAAAAGTAATTAAAGATACCATGATATATACAGGTGACGATGCTATTAAACGCGGTTATCTTCTTAAATTCTTATGTGTTTTATTATTTACCGCATGTTTATCCATACCACCTTTATTTTTATTTATGGTTAAGCAACTATCCACCATGTTTACAATGTAGGAAAGTTTACGGTTCAAGCCAGGAGGCATCCATAGATTCAAATTCCTTACAACCCAATTGTTGTAAAGACCGCTTAATCTCATCGCGATAGATTTCAATAACCTGTCGCCCACCATCTGAACCGACAGCAGCCATCGCATACAAAAAAGAACGCCCGGAGAAAGCCGCCCGTGCACCCAGGGCTTTGGCACGTATAACATCGAGCCCGGCCCTGATCCCACTATCAATTATCACTGTTAATTTGTTATGTAAGTGTTGTGGTAACTGGCTTAATGCCTTGATGCTGGATGGCGCTGCATCCAGTTGCCGTCCTGCATGATTAGAGATAATTACCCCATCAACACCCAATGCATGACATTGTTCCAGATCTGCCGAACGTAACGGGCCTTTGATAATTAGCGGGCCCTGCCATAAAGAACGGATCTCCCTGATACGCTCCGGAGTAACCCCTGATGTAAAAAAATGAGTTAAAAATTCACCAAGATGATTAATATTTTCGACTTTTCCATACGGCGCAAGATTTACAAAGTTTGGAATACCATATCGAAGTGTTAACAAAGACCAGGTTGGCCGGCATATTGCCTGTTTAAATAAACGAGGTGTTAAACGAAAAGGTAAAATTAAACCATTCTTTAATTCCTTGTCACGCTTTGCACCAATAGGCAAATCAACAGTTATTACAAGCGCATTAAAACCTGCATTGTCGACACGTTTAATCATATCCTGCATTACATCATGTTCTCTTGGAACATATAATTGAAACCAGCCGACATCAGGTGCAAGTTCTGCAATTGTCTCAAGTGGTGTTGTACTCATCGTACTCAATACATAAGGAATGTTTGCTTCCTGTGCAGCACTGGCAAGATGTACTTCTGCATTAGGCCACATCATATTTCCCAGGCCGACAGGTGATACACCTAAACCAAGATCATATTGATGACCAAACAATTTACAACGGGTATCGACTTCAGTGACATCCGTTAAATATCGGGGCCAAAGAATAACGTCATTCAGATCAGAGCGGTTTCGGCGTAAACATTCCTCGTTACCAATACCGCCTTCAAGATAATCAAATGCAAAACCGGGAATACGTTTTCGAGCTCTGACTGCCATATCGGCAACAGAGGGTAATGCAGGGTCGTAATTCATAGTTTTACTTGAATAGATTAACCCTGAACGAAAACTAAAAGGCTAAAAAAGTTATTATTCCAAAAACCGAAACTTTTTAACAAGTGCTAACTCAGACCAATGCTTCCCAAATCCCAGAGTATGCCCTGCCCTGGTCATTGCAAAACCTAAAAGCAGAATAAAGTAAATTACATGGTAATCCAGGAAAGGATTATGTTTAGGTGGCATAAACCCAGCGGTATAAATCATTAACATGAGTAGTGCGCCTGCATATCCGGCTATCCTTACGCCTATACCCAACATCAGAGCCAGGCCCATAAGAAGCAATCCGAACATGAAGAGACAATCTACAAGAGGATTACCCGCTATGCCTTGATATAAATCGGTTAATGGGCCCTTGGTTGAATGGGTCAGAAAACCTGCCGTCGGTGAACCTCCAGCAATCCAGGCCTTCTCAGCTGTGGTTGCAAATCCTAATCCGAAGGTCTTATCGATGAAAGTCCAAAAAAAAGACCAACCCAGTGCGATGCGTAATATACCCCAAAAAATTTCATGTTTAGTCTGGCCCATATAGTTACCTTATTTCAGTTTTATTGTCGTGTGTATTGTAATTATTTTGAACAGAATAAAAAGAGCTTTTGCAAACAGGATTTTGTCACAAGATCGGGCAAAATAATGTGCTATTCCTTTAAAGATACGCTATCTTTAACTAGAATTAAGCAAAACAATAACTAGAATCAGTCTCACAAGACAGGGCGGTTATCATGGCTGCAAACGTCAACCAGCTAAAAATGTGGATCTTCATATTACAGGCGATCGATTCAGTCCTGGTCATCGTGCTTACCTCAGCCGCTATTTATTCAGTCTTTTATGCTGAAGATAAAGAGTACATGATTATCGCCTGTTTGATTGGCCTGTTTTTTGTCAACTCACTCGGCAGATTTACCCATAAACGTGTTGCTAATATGCGTATACAAATGGAAATGTTGCTAAGAGAACAAAAGACCCAGGAACAACGGACCTTGATGGCAACGCGTCATACTACGGTAGGCGGAACCAAGGCCACCGGGATCGGTACAGTTGGTGCAAGTTCAACCAAACCTACAACAAAAAAATAAATCTTTTTAATTTAAACGTTCAGGTAAACATTTTTACCAGATCAACACTGGATTGTTTGTTTATATGGCGAAAGTTTTTCGTTAACCACTTCTTTGCTGAATCGTAGCCACGTTCATAAAGGTCGTCGATTAAATTTGATGTAACAGAATATCGCGTCTTGCTCTTTATTGTTTCAAAAGACTGGTCTTCGATCATATGTATTCTCAAGCGGTCCATTCTTTTCTCCAGATTACCGGAGCGTATCCAATCTAGTTTTATTTCCTGTTTTGATAATGCAATTGCACGCATCTCGCGTAAGAACGTATTTGTGAACATCAATTCATGGCTGCGATTACGTATTTCCTCAGCTGTCTTTGGAATTGCTTCACGCAACAAAGGCTGTAACAACACGACCAGGATATCCGGGTGCTCACTTTCGAAGATTAATGGGAATAACGGTGGATTACCGGAATAACCACCATCCCAATAAGGTTCGCCGTCAATCTCTATCGCATGATGCAAAGAGGGTAAACAGGCAGAAGCCAATAACACATCTGTCGTAATCTCTTTATTGGTAAAGAGTCGCATCTTCCCGGTACGGACCTGTGTAGCACCAATATACAAATGAATCGGACAATCACGCTGCAGAATTTCAAAATCGATTTGTTCCTCAAGGATGTCCCGCAATGGATTAAGGTCAAACGGATTTAGTTGATACGGTGAAAATGCCTGCGTTAAAGTAAGGTAAGTATCAAGCGATGGATTGTAATCCATCCCAACAACCTTCTCCCAAAGATTACCTGAATTCATTTCGAAAATTTCGGAATACTTTGCCGAAACGGCTTGCCAAAATGCGGTCAACGATTGTTTCGCCCCGTCACGTCCACCATGTAATAAACCGGTTAGCATGGCACAGGTATTCATAGCACCCGAACTAACACCGGAAATCCCGTTAAAATCCAGACGGGAGTCTTCCAGTAACCGGCTTAATACACCCCAGGTAAACGCACCGTGAGAGCCGCCTCCCTGCAGTGCTAAATTAATCGTTTTTGATGAGTTTCTATTCATAAATCGTCCTAATAATTTATATTGCGTTGCAACAATTAGAGCCGATATTAAAATTAAAATCAAATGAAAAAAACGTGAATATTGTCATAGAAATGAAATACTTAGGTAAAAAATAGTGCGGCATTATGCACCAAATTTAGCGCATGCACTGTTATCTAGCCTGATAGAAAAAAGATTATTTATTTCCGGATCATTTTGCTCATCCATGGTCAGGCTCTGTGCCTGAATTATCTTCATCAAACGTTTTTGATACTTTGATACCAATAAACAAGTAGATCATGGCCAGCAAAAAAGAAACAACACCCGGAAACGGTGTATCAAATAAAGAAAGAACTGTGGTGATAATGAGACTTGGTGTAATTGCGACCGCAGACAAACGTAATAACTGTGGATAGGTTAAATTATTATTCAAGATCGCATTAAATATCATTCCGATCAAAGCATAAACCAACAGGAAAACGATACGATATATAAAAGCCGCCAATAACAAAAAAGGATATAAAATTGGCGCCAAATAAGATTTAGTCAATCCTGCCCAATAGTTAATCGTTTCCTGATCCAGAATATAATCACCTACTTCACTTAAATTAAACGTACGTGTTTCGATGTCACTTTTCTGAAAAAGAGCCTGAGTCTTTGTCAATAAAATCGGTGCGCCCGCTTGCTCCAGTGTTGTAATAGTTCCAGTCGTATCAATCACAGCAATCATCTGACCGGTTTCGGGATCAGTAATTGCGTATGGTTGTGGCTCATCAATGGAAGCCTGTCCATTCTGGATCGTAATCGTTGGTATCTGGGAAACTATAACAGGTGCTTCATCATCGATGAATTGAGCTATCTCATGATGCATATCAAAAGCACGAGCCACCCAACAGGCAGCCAGCAGCAAGAATAAGTAGACAAAACAGATACCCTTCCAGTTGAGGGCAACATCTCTGTATAGTGCTGTCGAAAAAAAGGAAAGTATAGGGATATGATATAGACTAAATTTTTTCATTGTAATCCGCTGTCAACTAATAAAGCCAATGGATCTTTATACAGGTAAATCCATATTACAAATTTTTAGAGATTTTATTATTTAATAAATTTAATTAGTTTCAGGATGAACCCGGTTACGTCCACGGTTTTTTGCTTCGTAAAGATTAGTGTCTGCATGTACTAACCATTCATCCGAACTTTCACCTTCGTTATATTCTGCAACCCCAAGACTTACCGTTATAACTTTATCATTTAGTATTTCACTTTTATTAATATATTCACGTAAACTTTCCGCTGCATGTATCGCTTGTTGTAAAGATGTGTTTCTTAATAGTATTAAGAACTCTTCGCCGCCTATACGAAACACGTAATCTAATCTACGTTGTCGACGGTGCAGTATCCCAACCATTTTTTTCAAGACATTATCCCCAACTTCGTGTCCTAATGTATCATTAATCTCTTTAAAGTTATCAATGTCTAATAAAATCAGACTGGCAGGACCAAAATTACGATTTGTTTCTTCAATCGCTTCCTGAAGATAGGATTCCAGTTGTCTGCGATTAAGAGCATTTGTTAATGGATCACGTATAGCAAGTTCGATTAACTTATCATTCAGTTTGATCAGATAATTAACAAGAACGCTACTAAAATAACACGTCAAACCAAGCGTAATTACAAATCTGCTTGCCACTTCAGGTTGTTCAACATAAAACGCCAAAGGTATAAATGTTACAAAAGATAAAATGAATGAATAACGTACCAGTTTATGATCGGTAACAAACGCTATAATAAATAATGAAGGATAAACCCAAAAAAGGGCTTTACCGCCAAGTACTATTACTGCCCATGTGACGGCCATATAGATCGTTATAAAAAATACCCAGTAAGGTACACGACGATGATCTGAACGACGAATTGAATTGGAGTTAAATACGGCAATAGCAACGACTACCAATATTAATACGCCCAGAACATATTTCTGTTGATAAAAGCTGAAAATCGAGAACGGAAACAGAAAAGGAATTAACGCCCAACCCATCGTCATCATGGCACGGTCGCGAATATCCTGTAAGGAATCTATGTTGGAATTCTCCGGGTGTTGTTCACCTATCAATAATTTTTGTTTCAAGATATTCATCGCTCCGAGTCATCACTCCGTAAGCAAAGTATATTGTACATTATACCAAAAAATACCTGTCCTTATTTTACTGATTACATAACAGTATCATTTGAAATTTAAAATTATCGATCTATAGTCAATTTATGAGTAACGAACAAGAACAATATATCAGGGAGAATATCAGCAGTATTGCCGGGGAGGCCTTCCCGGATAATATGGGTAATGAATGGCTTATCCATGACCTGATCGAGCATCCCAATAAAATTGAAGTCGAAGTCGAACCACGCCCTGATAATGTCGGTTACTCACGTTTTCGTTTCTTTATTGAATTCAAATCACCTACCGAAACAAATATCACGGAATGTTATTGTCTGGAAGATACCGGTGAATGGGATCTGCTATTTACCGGCTAATACTATTTACCAAATAATATTCACTATTAGTGTTCGCCGGTTAAAGGAACAAAAGCGACTGGCAGGATCTCCTGTTCCTGTATTTCTCCATTACTGCCTTTTATAAACAACTTTAATGATTGCGCCAGGCTACTGGCACCAACAGGGATAACTAATCGTCCACCCGGTTTTAACTGTTCGAGTAATGCCTCCGGCACATGGGGAGCAGCGGCTGTCACTAATATCGCATCAAACGGGGCATGCTCCGGCCAGCCAAAATAACCATCACCAATATTAACAGTGATATTGTCATAACCAAGGTCCTTTAATAGCGATTTCGTCGCCAGCCCTAAAGGTTCAATGATCTCGATACTGTAAACATGGTTAACTATTTCTGATAACACCGCTGCCTGGTAACCGGATCCGGTACCCACTTCCAATACAATGGAATCGGAATTAACCGCGGCCAGTTCCGTCATCAAGGCTACGATATATGGCTGCGAGATTGTCTGGCTATGCGTAATTGGTAAAGCCCTGTTTTCATAGGCATAGCGCCTTTGGGATTTGGGAATAAATTTGTGCCTCGGGACTACCAACATTGCATCAGCGACTGTTTGGCTCATCGTTTCAATACCCGTATACGGCTCCGACATCTTCGTCATCTGTTGTACGTCCAGCATCATTTGTCGCCGTTTCAATTCAAAATCTTCTTTGGCAAACACACTGAATATCGAAATCAAGACAATGGCTCCCGGTAAAACAACCCGCAATAATGTTTTCTTTAATGATAATTTCATAACGCTATTTCAGGATAGCAGATATACTTAAATAATGGTGGTCAACAATTAATTTTCATTGGGAGAAATAATCATGAGCGACCAGGAAATGATTGGCCGGACAGTACAATACTATATTGATGGCGCAATAACCGGAAAAGGCGATGATATGAAACCGGCCTTTCATGCTGATGCCACTATTTTCGGTTATATCGGCGAGGATTTATTTGCCGGACCGATTCAAAAGTTGTTTGACTGGAACGATGAAAATGGTCCTGCATCCGATCTTGTCGCAGATATCGCAA
Organism: Gammaproteobacteria bacterium; assembly: GCA_028281365.1. Lineage (GTDB taxonomy): Bacteria > Pseudomonadota > Gammaproteobacteria > Eutrophobiales > Eutrophobiaceae > JANQJZ01. Next base: position 24,017 of record JANQJZ010000020.1, read on the forward strand.
GTATCGATGTAGAGGGATCTATCGCTACAGTACGGCTGGAACTCGATAACTGGACTGGTCATAAATTCACCGATATGTTTACATTGTTAAAAACCGATGGTGAATGGAAGATTATGAATAAGGTGTTTCATTTACATACATAAAAAAGTAGAACAAAATGATCGGTAAATTACTATCTTATGTGTTTCTATTACTTGTAACACATGTCACTCTTGCTGAAGACGTCATATTGGTAGTCCCCACAAAAGATATCCATAATGCTATCAAGATAACGTCAAACAACATGGCTGTTCGGAAGTTTGATAAAAGCAAACTACCTGATACAAACTATCTTATCGAAAAAAACTTCAAAGCTGTCATAAATAAGACGGTAAGCACATCGATAAAAGCAGGTGATCCGATCCCTATGAAAGCCATCGTTCCGCTCTGGCAATCTTATACACTTGACGAAGGTAATTTCAGTGTGGAAATGCCTGGTAAATATAAAATATTAAAAAACGATAACCAATCTGATAATAACATTACGCAAACATTCTATGTTGAACAGGGACACCTAAACTTAAAACAAGGTTTTCACAGTTACCAATTACATTACACCGATTACCCTCCCGAAAAAATTCCGGATCCGGGCACAGACAACATCATTAAAACAATGCGTAACAAGCTTATCAGTGAAATACATATTGAAGGTGCAGAGATAAAACACTTTGAGGAAAATGAATTATCATTAAACGGCTATGCCGGTATCGAGTTAAATGCAGTATTAAATGCAGAAGGACACACTGGGTATCTTCACCAACGACTGTATCAAGTAGGTTATCGTCAATATTATCTGATGGTATTCTCGCCCAGTTTTTCAACGCCGGCAGTTGAAAGAAATCGTTTCTTTAATTCTTTTAAACTGTTAAATCCTTAATATAGGAAAAATCCATACTATAGTAATAGTGAGAACCAATTAACAAATCTTATCTACAAGTGTAAATAATCATTGATAGTATTTTAGTTAGATTTTTAAAGATATATGATACAACAATGTCTTTATTGTAATTAATACAGGTACGTTAGATTTGGAAATAGACTGGAAAGAATTTAGTGATAACACCCGTAAAGGGGAAGACATGTGGGGGCACTATACGACCGCAACCGGAGAACTGTTTGTCGTTGCTGATGGCGCATCGACACATCAAGGCGAAAAGACCGGTAAGGATGTCGTTAACTATATCGATGAACGATTAAAACAAGACGCAAATAAAGTAGAGCGCAGCCGACACTTAAAAGAACTAATACATTCAATCAATGATGAATCTGTAAAAATCAACGAAGGAGCTTATGCCGCTATAGCGGGTATTTTATACAAAGGCAATTCCCTGTTCGCCTTTGGTGCTGGCGATGTCTCCATCCTGGCCAGAAAACCCAGTGGTAAAATTATTCAGGTTTTACCCCTGGATTTATTCATGCAAAAAGATGTCGCCGAAAGCACCGCGATGGATGAAATAGGATCAGTTGTCGATGGCAAGGAGATAACTGAAGAAAATTATATTCAACGTGCAGAACAATATATGAATCACGGATTATCAAATGCTGTCGGAATCGGCGAGACATTTTATTTAAATGAACAAAGTTTTTATACCAAAGACGGTGCCGCAATATTGATCGCAACAGACGGCATTACTGATCCTTTTATGATTCCGCATAAAAAAGCCGGGAAGGTATTAAAAGAAAATGCCGAGAAACTTTATGATGTGATTAATTTAAGTAATAGCGCGGAAGAAGCTGTCAATGCTTTAAATGATCTGCTTTGGGATACGCAGGTTAAAGAAAAGAAAAAAATAAAAGCAGATGACAGAACCGGCATCTTCTTATACATGCATGAACAAGATTAATGTAAGGCTATACGGTAGTTTAAATAATACCCTGCCAATAACCAAACGGCAGATCACTTTTCCAGTGTTCCTGGAAAACAAAACATCACTACTGGAAATTCTGGAAACACTAAACGTTCCTGTTAATGAAATCGATCTAATATTGGCAAATGGAGCAGCCATCCACTTTAATTACATTCCTGCCAATAATGATTTTATCAGTGTCTATCCACGCTTTGAGAATATCGACATCACACCGCTAAACTTACGCCATCGCGGCACAGTTCATTAAAAATAATAATAATTTATTGTTCAGTGCAATAAATTCATCAAAAATGATTAATCAAATTAGATAATTAATAATTATAAATAGTGATACTGGCAACATATCATCAAAATTAATTAATCATTTTTGATGAAAAATCATACATATTGAGTAATTACTATTAGTAAATTCATCAAATATGATGAAATTTTCACATCCTTATTCTCGTTAAATAGGACTAAACTTAGAGGACAGTCTCGTAAGTTCGGGAGGTGGATTATGAAACTGTCTATCAAAGCCATGGCCATTACCTTCGGCCTGCTCTGGGGAGCAGCCATGCTCATCGTTAGCACCATCAACATGTTCAGCCCTGATTATGCTAAGGATTTTCTTAATATCGTCGCCTCAGTCTATCCTGGTTATGAAGCTGGGGAAGGACTGAAAAGCGTCATCATCGGCACCCTCTATGCCGTGTTCGATGCTGCCATCGGTGGAGCAATATTCGCTTGGGTTTATAACTTTTTTGTGAAATAAAAAATATACAATGAGTAAAACTACTATGATCTTAGAGGGTAAGATTCAACAAGTTATAGTGTTTACCCTTTTATTTTTTAACACAAAAATATAATTTAATTAATAATTATTTAATTAGTCATTCTGGAATATCTGTATCATTGTGTACAACTAATTTCGCAAATTCCGGTCCATGCTCAGTTATCCAATAATGAATATGATATTCATAATCAATATCAAATCTCCATGCCCTTGCATTATCTTTCTTTCTGGTCCTAATTGGATCATTCCCACTACTTCCAGTCCGAAGGGCATGACCTTTACCTTTATTCCTACTTAATAATATATCATTTATTGTTCTAATCATTCTTTTGCATTTAGAAACGTCAGATATAAAATTGTTACTTATTACAGACTTAACAAATTCTTCACGTAATTCAAACTTTGGTAATCTTTCCCATTCTATTGGACCTGAATTATTTATAATATCTTTATAACATCCAATTTTGATAGAGTTTTGAAAATCCATCATATTGCAAGCATTTTTCCATAATAATAAATTATCTATTTTCATTATTACCATTTGCGCAGTTGATCCAAAGTCCAATTCACCATTTATTTCATTATCAAGCAAATCATTTTCTATTGGTAACTTACAGTCAACGTCTTCTAAATTACAACGTAATTGCATAGAAGAGTTTCCACCAGTGTAATCATTAATAAATAATATGTATTTATTGTTACTATCTAACTTTATTGATAATAATAGCAACACTATTAGGTCTTTATTAATATTAGTAAATTGATCATCTCCATTTCCTTGGTATATATTGGGTTCTAAATCCAAATCAGAATATAAACACTCATTACAACATAAATATTCCTCTAAAACTGTTGTGTCTAAGAGCTTATTAGTAATTCTAAGTAGATCAAATAAGGCATATTCAGTTAAACCAAAAGTAGTTAGAGCTGTTTTTAAATGAGGATGAAAAGGATAACTATCTGTTTCTATTAATTTATTTATAACTTTTTCACTTATACAAAAATTTATTTTTAGTTTATTTTTTATAAAACCAATGTCTATTATATTTTTTAGATAAGCCTCAAACTCTTGATCTCCTTTACCAATATCTGGAACAGATATTGAATTACAGTCTGCCGTGACTATGTTCATTATTCTTTATTTTTTTCTGATATTTTTTTTGTATATGCAGCTTTAATAAGTTTTTCTGACTCATTCGGTGCTTGATCAAAAAATCCTTCTGGCCAATCATTTATTGCACCATATTCGTTAATTAGAATTTTTCTATACTTAGACTTCCTCTTTATTTTTTCCACGTAATAAAGTCCAATATTATTGTGAAGCTTATTAGTTTGATCTTCTGCAACTCTCAGCCTTAATCTAGTTATTAAATACTCACTATGGGATTCAACGATACACTGTTTTTTTAACAATGATAGTGACAGAAAAAAATCAGCTAATCTCGATTGAACTTTTGGATGTAAATGTAATTCGGGTTGTTCAAATACAAGGAGCGTTTCTGGATCAGAAATCAATGACATAACTAAAATCGGAAGGATTTGACTAACACCCACTCCAACATGAAGTAAATTATATAAATCAGAAGATTCGTCTGGAGCAATTTTTAATTCATGGCCAAATACTCCTTGATCCTGTGTATCAAGCCTATTAACTACTCCCATATACTGTAGCCAATCCTGTGTAGCATGCATTAGAGATGTTTTTGATACCTCCGCGTTAAAACCATAACCTGTAAAGCTATCGGGTGAAATGTACTCTATTATCTCATGCTTATGTAAATCAAGAACGGCAGCAGTAAATTCTCCTCTTAACCCAACATCCGTAGGGTCTCCAGAGCCCTCTAATGGATAAACCGCTTTAGGCTCATCTCTTAATGGTCCTAAATACCTAAAATAGTGAGTAAAGGTATTATTCAGCAGATTGTAACCATATGTTTGAGTTGATACATTAGCTAAATTATATTGTGGTTGGATTTCTCCTCTCGATAATTTAACTAATTTATCATAAGAACTTTTAATCAAATCTAAATAGCTACTTGAACTTATTTTTCTTAAGATTTCATTTAATGCTATTGGATCTTTATCACTAATATCATTTAGATTGTTACTTATTACTCTATAATTCTTTTCAATATTTTTTTTCCTTGAAATTTGTGTATTAAAGATTGTTAACCCACCTTTTTTGTTTTTTTCACTTGCCAACGAATCTAATTCTGTTTTAATAGTTTTAATTTGATGTTCTATCAATTCACCTACATTTTTTTTCAAAAAGCTTAGAAGTTCTGAATTTAAATATTTTCTATCTATATTTTCTATATCATTTTCACTTTCAGATATATTAGTTAAAACATTAATGGCTTCTTTTGCATTTTCTTCTTCAATATCATAAGAAAAAGAAAATTGCACAGGCATAAAATGTATTGTTCTAGCTCCGACTAATTTAGTCTTTATTTCTTTACCGTCAAACAAGTAATCCGGAACATTATAATTTTTAGGAGAAACCACTTCATAATCTAGTGTTTCCAACAGTTCTTTACTAAGATTATTTACATCTAACCTCAAAGATTCAGCGCGTTCATTTAAAGGTTCTAAAGTTCTTTTTATTTCAACAATATCTTGCTGCTTATCACTAAAATATTTAGTTATTATTTTTGATCTAGACAAAAGAGGTTGCAATTGAGTTAGAGTTTTTGCCTGAGTAATCCCTCGAGGCGAAAATGAAAATAAACATTCCAACTCCCGTACATTTTCATCTCCCCAAAAATATCGTCTTCTTGATCTCGGAAACCTTATTTCATTTTCAGTTAATTTTTCTTTGTTGTATGTAAAACTAATTGTAATACTGTCTTTTTTACTTCCTTTCGATGCTAAGTCATCAAAATTACCAAACCTCATAAAATGTCCATTCAAAATGACTGGACGCGTATGAATTTGATTACTAATAGTTTGAGCTACTAATAGAATGGACTGGATAAAAGTACTTTTTCCCGAACTATTTGCTCCAGCGAAGACTGTTAATGGAGATAGTTCAAGTTCAGTAGAGTCATATATTGATTTAAAATTTTCGAGTTTCCATTTAACTAGCATTTTTATTCCTACTTTTTATGTTAATTAACCAATATAGTATAGCTAGTTTTTATTCAATTATTGATAGTATTGAATTAAGAGAAAATCATATTATAGAAAACCAAATTAACCATACATAATATAGATCTTACATAATGTTTATAAAAATTTAAAAAATATTAGATTTTGGAGTAAAACCTCAATATTTAATTTAAATTTATAGGTGTTTTGTGAATTGGTAATCTAAGAGCCTCTGATTCTTTCATCATATTTCACTATGTGTGAATATTCGCTGAAACCAACTAAAGAGAGGCAGGAAAATCGGACTGACCCATGAAATAGACATCACGCCCTAACTCCTCTCCATACTCTCCTGAATCATCGCCTCGATATCTTCAACGGGTCGAATTTCGAAAGAGACTGCTTTTTTAATTGTAGGATGATTAGACATCAATTCAACTGTAATTGCATCACTCATGATTACAGCTAATATTAAGTATTAATCCCTGATTGAAATTACAAAATGATTCCTATCCCTTTTCATTAAAGGACAACTGATATGAGAAATACAGAATATGAGCGTCAATTGACAGAACTGTTTACAGAAACAGCCCGGGCACACCATGAAGCATTCGCGGCAACAGATGGTAAAGATCCGGAATGGCCGATATGGTACGCAGAATACTTGCAACAACCCATTTCGGAAATCCTGCAAAACGAGTTTCTGAAAAGCAATCTTATCTACTGCATGATGAGTGCAGATTTTGAATACGCAGCGAGAGAAACTGATGTTCCATGGCAAAAGTTTTATTCCGATCATTTTGTTGAGCATTTTGCTCCTGCAGAAACACCTTCGGAAGACAGTCTGGCTCTCTACTACTCACCGACTTGTCCGTTTTGTCAAAATGTCATCAGGACAACCGACCAATTAGGTATTGATATTGAAATGCGCAATATCGATGAAAACGAAAATTACCGTGATGAATTAATTTCTGTGCGAGACCGTGCCACAGTCCCGGTCATGCAAATCTCTTCAGCGGATGGTGACAAACGCTGGATGCCCGAATCCCGTGACATCATCAACTACCTGGAAAAGGCATATAAATAATTTGTAATTAATTACAAATTCTAAACAGGCACAGGTAAATCAGATTCATCCATAAGTCAAACATCAAAGATGCTTAACCTTGGCATAGAACTCATCAAGTTCTTTGTCGCACTCACGCCACTTCTTCTCAAACTCTGCAGAACTTAAAGTCCGATTATTAAAGTCCTTCTTTCTCTGCTTGTGGCCAACACGCATATATTTAACAAAATCAATCTTTAGTGAAAGCTCTGCCTTGACAGCATCTGCCTTATTCCTGGCGATATCATTAATAATTTGATCAGATTGGCCGGACCATGTCTCCGGCCCTTCCATCATACCGAAGCAATAACCCAGATCCCTGTAATACAAAATCTGGTTGGTTTCTGAATCCTGCCCACAACTCAAGAGGCAAAGGGAAAGAAAAAAAATAAGTAATCGTGAATTATTGAACATATTCACCGGAACGCTTCGTAGTTGGTATATAGTATCCGGTAACCCACCACAAAAAAACCGACAGATACAGATTTTTTGCTTACCTTATTGAGTTATCAGGGCTAACATAAAAAAATAGGCGGAATTTGAAAGCACTCAGATGAGTGCTTTTATAGCTGAAGGGCTTTTAACTCTTTCCACTCAAACCATCTTTCTGGAAACAACTTATTCATCAACCGATCCACCATCTGCATCACCAACAAGTTATACGCCCCATGCAGTTTTCCCAGCAGCGTTGAATTGCTACAACGCAGCGAGATGGAACAACACGCTTCATCGTAAACCACATGATGCCAGTAACCGCTGGGGATGAATAAGGTTTCACCTTGCTCTAAGACGACTTGATAACCTTTGGCATCCTTTAAACCCGGAAAGTGTTCGTAATCGGGTTGGTGTACATCAACATAACTTCTGCAGGTGAACGGATAGCGGTGCAGGTTCTTGCCTTGCTCGTAAGGAAACAGCGTGATTGTTTTTTTACCCGAGATTGCTGTATGGAACACATGCGACATATCGATATCGAAATGCATTTGCGTAACCGACCCTTTACAACCAAAAAACATAAATACGAAGTTCTTTGAGAAACCGTTTACCAGGGTTGGGAAAATAATGTCGTCCACCATTTCCGGTATTTCGGATTTGATGTTGTAAAGAAACATACGCAGATCTTGTGTTGTTGTCATGACCTGTTCAATGTAGTCGCCAAGCGGCATGGTTTTGATTCCACCCATATAATGCTCGCCGGGTTTTACAAAGCTGGCGTCATAGACCTTGACCTGTTTATTACCATGCTGCGTTTTGAAATAATCCGGTGTCCATTTCTCTAATGCGGGCCATGTATTTGCCAAGTCTTCAAGAATTAAAGGACGTAAAGGTTTAAAGTAAGAAGCTTTAAAATCTTTACTCTCAATGCTCGCTACTTTATCGATAGGTGATAATGCAAGTTGAGACATCTGTTAATGATTCCCCGGCAATATTTAACTTGCTAAAAACTCGCTATAGGTGTGCAGGATATCGGGCTGTTCCCAATGTAGGAAATGGCCAGCACCTGGAATCAACTTATAGACACAATCCGGAATGCGGGTGGAGGCCTGCTTGATATCGCCTTGATCCAGTATGGCATCGTATTCACCACTGACGATTAAGGTTGATGCTTTTATTTTGGCAAGATCAACAAAGTCTTCGATATTAGATACCTGTTCGACAAACTCGCAATGTTCATAAAAGGCGAGGAACTGTTCATGACTCATATCACGAAACTGATCAAGGATCTGCCGTTTTTGTGAATCAGGAATATGCTGTCCAAACTTTTCTATCATCAGCGGCGCGATGTCTTCTGTTTTGTTTTCATCAAACAAACGTTGTCCTTCACGGATGACTTCGATTATTTCCTTATTGGGTTTGGCACCGAAGCTACCGAGTATCATTTTATCGACCAGCTCTGGATGACGTGCCGCCAAGGCTGCCGAGATAATCGTACCCCAGGAAGCTGCTGCCAGAATAACCTTACCATTACGGTTAGTTGTATCTATCACGTTGTGTAAAACATCAATTTGTTCTTCAAAAGAAATACTGGGCTCACCGGACAATATGCTTGCACGGCCCTGCCCGGGTAAATCGAACACAACAACGGAGTAATTAGAAACGAAGTGGGTAATGAATGAACGCCATGCAGCCATGGTCTGTTTCGCACCGCTGATACAGACTATCGTTTCTTTGGCTTCGCCATAGATTCTATAGGGCACAAGAAAACGCCCCTGGTTGAATTCACCTTTTTCAATTTTCATAAGTTAAATAATGTAATGTGTGTAATTAATATTGGTATATGACGCGATAACGTTACGTTGTAGTTATTCTCAAGATTCGTTAAGCAAGATATCGAAATAATTCTTCCTGTTCAGGAACTGGTTAACAATTTTTCAATCAAGGACTTTCTATCTACGACAGAATCCTTACTAAACCAGATTGACCATAATATTCTTGCAAAGTTTTCATTCTTAATTGTACTTATTTCCTGCCCCTGAAATAGCGATACCAATGTACCATCCGGGAGCCAGCGTAACACAAACTCATCATTTTCCTTAACATCTGCACTGATTGCACGGTTAAACCGCTCTACATCAGGTAATATTTGCTGAAACTGCGCTTCATCGCTGTTTTTCACTATGCCTGATAACAGTGAATCCTTGATCTGGTCAGCTGTTAGCGAACGCATGAATTTCATCGATATCTGCTTTGCACCGTTATGTTGCAATATCGTGTTATAGATTTCCTTATCTGACGTTTCATTTGTAGAAACATCGGGATTCATCTCGATGTAATGTGCCATGGAATAAATTTTCAGGAAGAACTTTTTACGTATGGTTAATCCTGTCAGGCTTAAATTAAATTGCTGCTCGTTATAATCAATAACAACATTATTGGAAAAGTTCGATTCCAGTTTATTTCCTGATTTTTCATCATCAGCATAGGCAACTGTGATTAGCATGAAGCTTATTAAAAAAAAATTTGTGGAAATCATCTTTAGATAATGTTGAATTTTGGTTTATTTATATTAAGGGTATACGACCTGCTTTAAGGCTCAACTATCCTTACTAATACGAAAAAAGTATGACAGTAGTTTTATTTTTAAAACCTATACAGGCGCTGGTAGGGTCGCTCTTTGATATCCGTATCATCGCAACACTCGTGCATCCATGCACGTCGTCAAAAATGTATCGCCTATACAGGCGATGGTAGATCGCTTTCACCCATTAAATACTCATCAATTCCTGCTGCTGCACTTCGTCCTTCTGCAATTGCCCAAACGATCAGGCTTTGACCCCGGCGCATATCGCCTGCAGTAAACACGCCATCAACACTGGTCATCCAGGTCTTGGGATCTGCAATGACATTACCACGCTCATCAAGGTCACAACCGAGTTGCTCGATCATGCCGGGCTTTTCGGGTCCAACGAATCCCATTGCAAGTAAAGCAAGATCACAAGGTATTTCTTTTTCACTACCGGGGACTTCTTCAAAACTCATTCTTCCATCAACGTTCTTTAATTCAACATTAACAAGTTGCAATGCCTTTACATTGCCATTGCCGTCATCGATAAACTTTTTCGTTGAAACGGAATAAACACGTTCAACTCCTTCTTCATGTGCGGATGCGGTTCTAAAGATACGTGGCCATTCGGGCCAGGGGTTGTCTGCAGCACGTGTCTTTGGTGGTTCCGGCATGATCTCTAATTGATGTACTGACATACAACCCTGACGGTTTGCCGTACCTAAACAATCGGCACCGGTATCACCTCCACCGATGATAATCACATGTTTTCCTTCTGCGCTAACAAAGTCTGCTTGCGGTTCATCACCTTCGCATACCCTGTTTTGCATTGGTAGGTAATCCATTGCCTGTAAGATACCGTTCAGTTCTCTGCCTTCTACTGGTAAGTCTCTTCGATCACAGGCACCACCGGTTAATAACAATGCATCGTAATCGTTCTTTAATTCTTCAACAGATACGTTATCACCAACATGTGCATTGACTTTAAACTTCACACCTTCGGCTTCCATCTGTTCCAGGCGGCGATCGAGGACACGCTTTTCCATTTTAAATTCGGGGATACCGTAACGGAGTAAACCACCGATACGATCGTCACGTTCGAATACGGTGACTTCATGCCCTGCTCTTGCGAGTTGTTGTGCAGCGGCCAGACCTGCCGGGCCTGAGCCAACTACCGCAACGGTTTTTCCGGTTTGTTTTTCTGCCGGTCGTGGTTTGACCCAGCCGTTTTCAAACGCCTTATCAATAATCGAAATTTCAACAGCCTTGATTGTTACCGGATCATCATTGATACCGAGTACGCAGGAACCTTCGCATGGTGCCGGACATAAGGTACCGGTAAATTCAGGAAAATTATTCGTTGCGTGCAAACGTTTGATCGCATCCATCCATTGATCGCGATACACAAGATCATTCCAATCGGGGATTAAATTACCTAGCGGACAACCTTGATGACAAAACGGGATACCGCAATCCATACATCGTGATGCTTGTGTCTTTAGTGGTTCAACCGGCCACGGTTGCATGACCTGGTTCCAGTCTTTAACACGTTCTTCGACTGGACGATAAGGTTGCTTTTCCCTGCCTTCTTCCAGGAACCCGGTGATCTTACCCATGTGCTGCCTCCATTACGGCATCATCGATCGATGTACCTTCTGCTTTCGCCCGTTCGATCGCGGCAAGCACACGCTTGTAATCCTTGGGCATGATTTTGATAAATTTGGATTGATATTTAGACCAGTTATCCAGAATATTCCTTGCGACGGTACTTTGGGTGTAGTCAAGATGTTTGGTCAATAATGTTTTGACTGTTGTTATGTCTTCCTTGTCTTCTAATGGATCAAGATCGACCATGCCGGTGTTACAACGAATTTCGAAGTCACCTTGTTCATCGAGTACATAGGCAATACCACCAGACATACCAGCAGCAAAGTTTCGTCCGGTTTTACCAATAATGACAACGCGACCACCGGTCATGTATTCACAGCCATGATCACCCACACCTTCGACAACGGTACTGACACCACTATTACGCACACAGAAACGTTCACCGGCGATGCCTCTGAAATAGGCCTCACCACTGGTCGCGCCATAAAGTACAACGTTACCAACTAATATATTTTCTTCCGGCACAAAGGTGGAATGACGTGGTGGATAAACAATGATCTTGCCACCCGATAAACCTTTACCGATGTAGTCGTTCGAATCGCCTTCCAGTGTTAAGGTCACACCCCTTGGGACAAACGCACCAAAACTCATACCGGCAGAACCGTTGAAATGTACGTTGATGGTATCTTCCGGCAGACCTTCTGCACCGTATTTTTTGGTGATGTGATGGCCGAGGATGGTTCCGACGGTACGGTTGGTGTTGTGTACCGGTAATATAATATCGACCTTTTTTTTGTCTTTCAGCGCATCCTTACAAAGCGGCACCAGCCTTGTGACATCGAGTGATTTATCCAGACCATGATCCTGCTCTTTTGAACAATAGATATCATCACCCGGTTTCGGTTCGGCTTTATAAAGTATCTTCGAGTAATCCAGACCTTTCGCCTTCCAGTGATCAACGGCCTTCCTGACATCTATCCTATCAACCTGACCGATCATTTCATCGACAGTCCTGAATCCGAGCTGCGCCATGTATTCTTGTACTTCTTCAGCAATATATTTAAAGAAGTTTTCAACGAACTCGGGTTGGCCGGCAAATTTCTTTGTTAATTCCGGGTTTTGAGTCGCAACACCCACCGGACAGGTATTCAGATGACAGACACGCATCATGATACAACCCATTACGACTAACGGTGCGGTTGAGAAACCGAATTCTTCGGCGCCAAGTAATGCAGCAATGACAACATCACGACCGGTCTTTAACTGACCATCGGTTTGTACAACGATGCGATCACGTAATCCATTTTGAATCAGTACTTGCTGTGTTTCGGCAACACCAAGTTCCCAGGGTAAACCGGCATGTTTTAATGAACTGATTGGTGATGCACCGGTTCCACCATCGTAACCGGAAATAAGTACAACATCAGAATGCGCCTTCGCAACACCGGCAGCAACAGTACCGACTCCAACTTCGGCAACCAGTTTTACATGGATACGTGCATTCGGGTTTGAATTCTTTAGGTCATGGATCAATTGCGCCAGATCTTCAATTGAATAAATATCATGGTGCGGTGGTGGTGAGATCAAACCGACACCAGCAGTTGAGCCTCTTACCTTTGCAATCCATGGATAGACTTTTGTTCCAGGTAACTGTCCACCTTCACCCGGCTTTGCACCTTGTGCCATTTTTATTTGAATATCGTCCGAGTTAACCAGGTATTCACTCGTCACACCGAAACGACCGGAAGCAACCTGTTTGATCGCGCTGCGTCTTAAGTCACCGTTTTCATCCGGCGTAAAACGATCCGAATCTTCGCCGCCTTCCCCGGTGTTTGATTTACCACCGATGCGGTTCATTGCGATCGCTAATGTTTCATGTGCCTGTTTACTGATCGAACCATAAGACATCGCCCCGGTTGAAAAACGCTTCATGATGTTTTCAATCGGTTCGACTTCGTCTATCGGGATTGGATTATTTTTGAATTCAAACAAACCTCTTAAGGTCGCGAGATTTTCATTCTGGTTATCTACGAGTGATGTGTATTCTTTAAATATCTTGTATTGGCCGGAGCTGGTAGCGTGTTGCAGTTTAAAAACGGTATCCGGGTTAAACAGATGATATTCACCATCACGTCGCCACTGGTATTCACCACCCCAATCAAGATCAGGTCGTTTAACCGGACGATCAGGAAATGCATTATGATGTCGCAGACTTACTTCTTCAGTTACGGTATCTAAACCAATACCGCCGATACGTGAAGCCGTCCAGGTAAAATATTTATCAACAAACTCTTTTTCAAGACCGATCGCTTCAAAGATCTGTGCACCACGATAAGACTGTACCGTTGAGATACCCATCTTCGACATGGTTTTGGTCAAGCCTTTGTTGGTTGCCTTAATATAATTCTGAATTGCCTTGCTGTGTTCCATCTCAGGGATATGACCTTTACCGATTAGATCACCGAGTGATTCAAAGGCGAGATACGGGTTGATTGCGCTGGCACCATAACCGATCAACACCGCATAATGATGCACTTCACGTGGTTCGCCGGACTCAAGTACCAGTCCAACCTTGGTTCGAGAGCCTTGTCGAATCAAATGATGGTGAACACCCGCTACCGCCAAAAGCGCTGGTATAGCGGCATTTTCAGCATCAATCCCACGATCAGTCAGGATAATATTAGTATATCCCTCTTCGATTGCGGCATCGGCTTCGGCACAAACTTTTCTAAGTGCTGCATCCATTCCTGCACTACCTTCCGCGATAGAAAACAGGATCGGGATCGACCTGGTTTTAAAGCCTGGCAGGTTTACGTCACGAATACGTGCCAGTTCTTCATTGCTTAAAACCGGTGTTTTGATCTTTATCTGTCGGCAACTTTCCGCGGATGGTTTTAATAAATTCTTTTCCGGTCCAACCGTGGTTGCTACCTGTGTCACCAGCTCTTCACGAATACCATCTAGCGGTGGATTGGTGACTTGCGCGAATAATTGTTTGAAGTAGTCGTACAATAAACGTGAACGATTCGATAACACGGCTAATGCGGCATCGGTTCCCATCGAGCCGGTCGGCTCCAGGCCATTGGTTGCCATCGGTGCCATCAGGATTCTTAGATCTTCATGCGTATAACCGAAGGCTTGCTGTCGCTGTAACAAGGTATCCGGATCAGTACCGTGAATTGTTTTTGGTTCCGGTAGTTTTTCGATCGGTGTTAAGTTTTCTTTTAACCAATCAGCATATGGATTTTCATTGATAAATTCGTTCTTTAATTCTTCATCACCAATAATGCGGCCTTGCTTGGTATCGACCATAAAGATACGTCCGGGTTGTAAACGACCTTTTGATTCAACATTCTCGGGTGGTACTTCAAGTACACCGACTTCGGATGCCATGATCACCATGTCATCTTTCGTAACATAATAACGTGATGGTCTTAAACCGTTTCGATCGAGTACTGCACCGATCACATCTCCATCCATAAACGCGATCGATGCCGGTCCGTCCCAGGGTTCCATTAAACAGGCATGGTATTCATAGAATGCCTTACGTCGTTCATCCATGGTTTCATGACCCGACCACGCTTCCGGGATCATCATTAACACGGCGAGTGGTAATGGACGACCCGACATATGTAAAAATTCCATGACGTTATCAAACACTGCGGAATCACTACCGCCTTCAATAACGATTGGAAACAATTTTTGTAAGTCTTCACCAAACAGATCAGAGTTACATAACGATTCACGTGCATGCATCCAGTTGGCGTTACCACGTACTGTATTGATCTCGCCGTTGTGACAAATGTAACGGAACGGTTGCGCAAGTTTCCATTCAGGTAAGGTATTGGTTGAGAAACGTTGATGCACTAATGCCATTGCTGATTCAACATCTTCATCGGTAATGTCGGGAAACATCGGTTCGATCTGTGAACCGGTCAACATACCTTTATATAAGAAAGTACGATAGGAAAGTGACGGCACATAAAACAGATCACTTTCAGGCATACCTGAATTCCAGATCTTATGTTCAACCCGCTTACGAATAACATACAGTTTGCGATCGAATGCAGCAGGGTCTGTTATTGAATCATCGCATTGAATAAAGATTTGTTTAAATGTGGGTTCGCCGGCTTTGGCTGTTGGACCCAATAATGAATCATCAGTTGGGACATCACGCCAACCTAATACTTGTTGGCCTTCCTCTTCTATTATCTCTTCAAAGATAGTTTGGCATTGTTGTGATTGTTCCCGATCTACCGGCAGGAAGACCAGACCGGCACCATAACGGTCAAACCCGGGTAATTCGATATTGATATCTTTACAGACGCGCTGGAAAAATTTATCGGGTTTTTGAATCAGGATACCAACTCCATCACCGGTATTTTCTTCGCAGCCACAAGCACCGCGATGGAGCAGGTTTTTCAGAATGGTAAGTGCATTGTCGACAATCTCGTGGGACTTCTGGCCCTTCATATTGACCACAAAACCGACACCACAGGCATCGTGCTCTGTTGCTGGGTCGTATAATCCTGGTTGCTCTGGTGCTTGCTTCATTCTGAAATCACTCTTTAATTATGTATGCATACTACGTGCTGGCTAGTATTTAATTTTCGTTATTTAGCCAGATATATATGGGTTATACGGTCAGGAAGGCCTGATTTCCGCTGATTTTTCTTATTCTTACGTAATAACCTTACTTTCCGCACCCCGGTTGGAAAGGGTCCGGAATTATAATCAAGCACCCCGTTTATGTCACGGTGCAACATAAATATGTCGATATTTTCCGATTTTAATTCAGATCGTGAATTTTAGCGTATTTTAATGATATTTTGCTTATTTTAGGAGCAATTAGCAGATTTTAAGCTTATTTCAGGTACTTAAATAGCACAGAAACACCGCTAATTTGACTGCTTCAATAGCTGTTTGATACTGCCAACTGTTCTGGGCCAGGGTGCCATCTGTCTGGCGCGGTCTGACAGTTCTTCAATTGCGGCGACCGCCTGATCCCGCGTCTGATAATAACCATATACCAACACATACCATTCTCGACCCTTATTCGAGGCAGTAAAGGAGATAATTTTATCTTCGTTGTCTTTAAATGATTTCAGATAGAAATCGATCGTCTTTTTTTCATAAGCACCGATTAATTGTAATACGTAATGTTTCGGGTCCTGCTGAACCAGCCAGTTAATATCTTGCGTTGTACTGGTATCAATGGGTTCAGGTTCAGCAACAGTGTTATCAGTGACCTCCGTATTGTTAAGTTCATTACCGGCAACGATTGTCTCTGTCACGGTTGTCTCTATTGTCTCGATTTCCGATTCCCCAGCAACGACTTCACCCGTTGCGTTATACACAACAACCCCTGACTTACCATTGATATCGTCTTCCATCTCAGGAATAACGGGTGGTGGTAATTCTTTGATGGTTACCGGTTCCGGTTCTAACGTTTGCGTCGTTCCTATTTTTTGTTCTGCTTGTTGTGCGACACCTGTGTCTGTCTGGTTTGGCAAATCGAGTTTGATAGTTTGTTTTTCTTCCGTCTTATCTTCAGTGTGTAACAGTGTGACAATGCCTGCTGATAAACACGCGAGCAACAAAACAACAAGCAGTATAGATTTGTTTTGTTTTAATCCAACAACCGGAAGCTTTAGCCTGGGTCTTTCTTTTACTTCTGTTTGTTTCGCCGGATCGTCCAGATATTGTTCACATAGCGCATTGATCCGGCCAGGTAAGCCATGAGAGATACGATGGATTTGTTTTACTGTTCGATCATCAAACAAGGAAAGTTCTGAAGTAGTATCATCTTCAGGATATTTACTATGAATATATTGTTCTGTCTGTTTTTCTGTCAGCGCCGGCATTTCAATTATATGCAAGCTTTGCGTTTCATCTTTTATAATATCCGCGTTTTCCAGCCTGTCGACAAATGCCGGTTCACAAAAAATACAGGTATGTAAAACTGCAACTACATTTGCATGCAGGATAAGATGAAAAAACTCATTTAGTTGTTCGTCATTTAACAGATCAATGTTATCTATAAGTAAACATGGGATCTGTTGTTTGTTTTGGCATCGCACTAACCAGTCATTGAATTCATCCGGTGTACAGGTTTTATCTGATTCGGCATCATTGATCAGTGCATGGAAGAAATCTTCAGTTGAAAGATCTGGATGTACGGATAACCTTCTGATTATCAGGTTTGTTTCCTGTTTATCAATTAACTGCTGACAGAGTGTTGTTTTTCCGGACTCATGTTCACCTTTAACAATAATCAGGTGATTACTGTATTCAAGCAAGTGCAGTATCAGTTCAATACGGTGTGTTAATTCCGGTGTGGAAAAATGAAACCCGTCTTGAACGTTTTTATTGGTCATGTTTTATAATTAAACTTTAACTTAATATTTGTTTAATCCTTTCATATTCTGATAACGCAAATCGATCTGTCATGCCCGCAATATAATCTGCTATCTTTCTCGCTATTGATAATCCATCATCATTGCCTGAACTTTCTTTTATCGTCGCCTGTAATTCGGAAGTTAATAACTCATAATTTTCCATGTAAGCTGTAAATAAATAGGACACCGTCTCTTTTGCCTGGTCTGCCATATTCTTTACACGTTCGTGTTGATACAGGTTTGCACGTAAAAACTTTTTCAATGCTTTATGCATTTTATCGGTTGAATCACTCATTTTAACCAGCGTCTTACCACACGTTCTTACACTATCAATATCCGAAGGATTAACTTCTTCAATTAATTTTTCACTGGTCCTGATTAAATCACTGACAAGGTGGTTAATCATTTTACGAACAATCTCGTTGCGTAATCTGCCGTTTGCCAGGTCCGGCCATTGTTGTTTTACCCGATCATAGTGTGTTTCGAACAATTCACATTCCCTGATTTGCTCAATATCCAGTAACTCTGCCCTGAGACCATCATCAACATCATGATTATTGTATGCAATCTCGTCGGCGATATTAGCGATTTGTGCTTCCAGTCCCGGCTTTTCATTATTTAAAAACCGTTGTCCGATTTCACCTAAATCAACAGCATTGTTTTTTGAACAATGTTTTAGTATTCCCTCTCTGGTTTCAAACGTCAGGTTTAAACCTGGAAAGCTTGCATAACGTTGCTCTAGTAGATCAACAATCCTTAGCGACTGCAGGTTATGTTCAAAGCCACCATAGTCGCACATACAATTATTCAATGCGTCCTGCCCTGCATGACCAAACGGTGTGTGTCCGAGGTCATGGGCCAGACAAATTGCTTCGGTTAAATCTTCATTAACACGCAGGGCGCGCGCAATAGTCCTGCCAATCTGCGCGACTTCAATAGAATGGGTCAGGCGAGTCCGAAACATATCGCCTTCATGATTTACGAATACCTGGGTCTTATATTCCAGCCTTCGAAATGCGGCTGAATGGATGATGCGATCCCGATCTCGCTGGTACTCATTACGATAGGCGGTTTCATCATCCTGATGTAGTCTCCCTCTGGAAGTGCTGGAGTGTGCAGCATAGGCTGCCAACTCATTTGTCACAGTTTGTCCTCATGATAAATAGTGATTAATTGTTTCCGTTAACGCCTCTTCAGTATAGTCAGACGTAATCACTGCTTTTCCTATTTCATCTAGTAAGATCAAGTATAAAACACCTTCCCGTGATTTTTTATCCACCTTCATGTTTTTTAACATTTCATCCAGCTTCACATCCGGGTGTACTTGTACCGGTAAATTGATTTGTTTTAATAATGTTCTTATTCGTTCTACATTAATTGACTCAAGCATACCAAGACGAACTGATAGATCTGCTGCCATTAACATACCGCATGCAATTGCTTCACCATGTAACCATTCCTTGTACGATAATGCAGTTTCTATTGCATGACCAAATGTATGACCCAGGTTTAGTATCGCCCTTAATCCTGATTCACGTTCGTCCTCTGCGACAACTTCGGCTTTATTGATACATGACCGTTCTATAGCATAACTCAGTGCTTCATTATCACGATTCTTCAAATTATTAATGTTTTCTTCCAGCCAATCGAAGAATTCTTTATCGCGGATGAGCCCATATTTAATCACTTCTGCCAAACCGGCTGAAAGTTCTCGATCCGGCAAACTCGATAATATACTGGTATCTGCAAATACTACGGTTGGCTGATGGAAGGCACCGATCATATTTTTACCCAAGGGATGATTCACTGCCGTTTTGCCACCTACAGATGAATCAACCTGTGCAAGTAAAGTTGTTGGTATCTGAATAAATTTGACTCCCCGTTGATAACAAGCTGCAGCAAAACCGGTCAGGTCTCCGATTACACCACCACCTAGCGCAATTAATACGCAGGTTCGATTATATTTTTTCTCCATTAAATGGGTGATGACCAGATTTAAACTTTCCAGACTCTTGGTATATTCACCATCGGGAAGTATGACCGTATCAAAATTCAGTTCTTTTAAATGAGCTGTAAATTTATCCAGGTATAACGGTGCAATAGTTTCGTTCGTAACAACCAGTACTTGACTGCTGGTAATATGTTTTCTTATCAATTCGGCATCAGACAGCAATACATCTCCAATATAGATTGGGTAACTACGGTCACCAAGATCGACATTAACTGTTTTCATGATCATTTATTAGCTTAATCACTGTTTGTAGAATTTGCTTGATTGATAATTTATCTGTCTCGATAATCTCGTCTGCTAATTCGATATATAGTGGTTCTCTTTCTGACAAGATTGCCGTTATTTTCGTTAACTTATCATCACCCTGAAGTAACGGACGGCGTTTATCGCCAGCTGTTCTCTTTAACAATTTCTCCGGTGATGATTTAAGATAAACTATTCTGCCATGTTCTTTCAGTTTACGTCTGTTATCAACATCCAAAACCGCACCGCCACCAGTTGATAATACAATATTATCCAACTCAACAAGCTCTGCTAATACTTTGGCCTCCCGTTTTCTGAAACCTTCCTCCAGTTCGATCTCAAATATTAATGGAATATTTGCACCTGTTCGTTTTTCAATCTCATGGTCTGAATCATAAAAACGCTTTGACAACTTTTTTGCAAGTTGTCTGCCGATAGTCGTTTTTCCAGCACCCATAGGCCCAACCAGAAAAATATTATTTGATTTGCTCACAGCTGAGTATCTCCAGGTTCTGGATGATTATAAATAAAACAGGTTTACTAAAGCCGACTGTAATAATATCGCATTCTCATATACAAAAAAGGGATGATGCCTTTACAGGCACATCCCTAAATGTAGTTTAACGCTGTATTATTATTATTTAGATAGCCAGACTGTCTTTAAGAATCTTTGGCGTAATAAATATCAACAATTCACTCTTGGTAGAGTCGATATCTGTTCGTTTGAACAAGAAACCAACATATGGAAGGTCGCCAAAGAATGGCGTTCTATCAATCGATTTTCTGTCGGATGATGTATAAACACCACCTAGAACAACCGTCTCTCCATTCTGTACCAGCACCTGAGTCGTTACGCTTCGTGTATTGATGGCAGGCACACCAAGTACGGTCGTGCCACTAACAGTATCCTGATTAACCTCAAGATCCATAATTATACGGTCATCCGGCGTAATCTGTGGCGTAACTCGCAGACTCAATACAGCGTCCTGGAAAGACACACTGGTCGCACCACTGGATGATGCTTCCTGATAAGGAATTTGTACACCAGACTCGATAATAGCTTCGTTCTGATTAGCGGTGATAACTCTCGGACTAGCGATGTCTTCACCACGTCCTTCAGCAATCAACGCGGATAATTCAAGTTGTAACAAGTACGATCCAACTTTACCTATTGCTAATGCTAACGATGCCGCGTCTGCCGGTACTGCCGGTAAATCCACGATCAGATTTTCATTCGTACCATCATTAAAACTTGTAGTACCTCCAAAATCAGTATTACCAGTCTGACCACCACCGAGAGAGACAAATGGATCGCCCTGTGGATTCTGACCGATGGTAGCTCTATCCTGTGTACCCTGTTTTGTATGTTTACTGTAACCAAAACGTACACCGATATCTTTCGCAAACGATTCATCTGCATTAACGATACGAGATTCAATTAATACCTGGCGTACAGGTACATCCAATTCGGATATCAATTCTCTGACAGCTTCCAGACTTGCTCCTACATCCTGTATGATCAAAGTATTCGTTCTATCATCAATTGAAACATTACCTCGTTCGGACAGAAGATTATTTTCTTCTGCCTGAATTAATGCCATAAGATCGGTTGCGTTGGCATAATTAATCTGGATGAATTCAGTCCGTAGCGGTGCCAGTTCTTCCACTTGACGATTTGCTTCAAGTTCAAGGCGTTCACGTGCAGCAATTTCTTCTGATGGCGCAACCATGATGACATTACCTGATTGTCGCATAGCCAGGCCACGTGACTTTAAGATAATATCCAATGCCTGGTCCCATGGAACATTCTTCAATCTTAAGGTCACATTACCGCCGACTGAATCACTGACAACCATATTCAGCCCAGTAAAATCTGCGATTAACTGGAGTACGGCTCTAACTTCGATATTCTGGAAATTAAGCGATAAACGTTCGCCGGTAAAACCAAACTTGTCTTTTTTCTGTTCTTCAAGCTCTTCTTTACTTAGCGGTTTAAATTCAATCGTGTATTGGTTCTCGGATTGATATGCCAAATGATCATAATCTTCATTAACTGTGCTGATCGTCATTCTGACATTATTACCACTGGATGTTGTATCAATTTCCTTAACTGGTGTCGCAAAATCTATAACATCCAATTTACGATCAAGATTTTGTGGCAACTGTGTATCTATAAAATCAATAACAACTTTGCCTCCCTCAAACCCCATATCAATTGGGATTGATGGATCAGATAAGCTTACGATTATACGACCTTCACCATTTTCACCCCGGCGAAAATCGATGTTATCCAAACCACCAGAACTTGATACATAAGATGTACCACCTGTTGATGCAACTGAACTCGATGATTCAACATCACTGCCCAGGGTCAATACAACAGCATTGCCTTCAACATCCATAGTATATGAAACAGCTCTGGTTAAATTAATAACGACCCTGGTACGTCCGGCAGCTTCAACAGCATTAATGCTATTTGCCATACCGATACCAATCGTTTGTGATTTTTCAGACAGGTTTAAAGTTGTACCTGGGAAGTCGATAGCGATGCGCGCAGGATTATCAATCGTAAAATTCAAAGGCTCGGCAGGTAAAGCTTCAGAAAGCACCAACTTTATCTGAGCTCTTTCACCAGGCAGTGATGCAAAACTAACATCATCTAATGATATTGAATATGCAGTTATACTTGGCAAGCTTAAACCCGCAAGTAACACCAAACGCACCAAATTTTGAAATTGAGTTTTCATGGCCCTATAACCTTTGAAATTTAAATTAATTCTATTAATGATATTCATCATTGGTTCCCCTGCTTATTGCTCAATAAGAGCAAGCGCTGCCTCCCGTTCCTCCCACCTTCCAGAACTATCCTGGACTATTTCCCTAAGTTCGATTCGGTCTTCAAAAATATTGATAACTTTTCCAATGTTCGCACCCAGGTAGTTACCAACCTTAACACGATGTACTACACCATCTGGATCAAGCACGATGGCCCAATTATTGGCTTCATTATCCAACGTCCCGACCATACGCAGACTGTCCAGTTCAAATTGTTCCAGTTCTTCGCGATTACGATTCTTTATTTCCCGCTCCATCTCCGGCGTCAAACCATCATCAACTGCAACGTCACTGCTGATCTCCGGTTTACTAAGAACAAAAAATAATTTAAATGGATTAGGTGCCTCTGCAAGTGCGGACTGATAGGTATAGGCTTCATATGGTTTTATTTCAGGTAACGGTTCAATGCGCCCGCCTGGTCTTGCCATAATTTCATCAACTTTAATTTCGAGATCACTGATATCTCTTGACACACAAGCAGTCAGACTCATCAACAAAGATAAACAGATAATGATCTTGAATATATTTTGACTATTCATCACCAGCCTCTTCTTCCAGTGCACGGTATGTTTTGGCAACAGCATCCATCTTAAGCGATGGTGTATCACCTCCACCTTGTTTGCCCTGTGGGGTAATCGTTATATTGTGTGTTGTAACAATTCTGGGTAATGCCGCTATGCCACTAACAAATTCACCAAATTGATGATAATCACCAACAACGGAAATATTGATTGGTAATTCAGCATAGAATTCTTTTGGACTTTCTGCAGCGGGTCTAAACAGTTTGAATTCAAGACCTGCAGACAAACCTGTTTGAGAAATATCAATTAATAATCCTGCAACTTCAGTTTTATTCGGCAACTGTCGAACCATGTCACCGAATGACTGCTCCATTTCTTTCATCTGTTCTTTTAACGCATCAAGATTCGCTGCCTTTTTCTGTTTCGTATCCAGGATATCTATTTGTTCCTGTTCCTTTTGCTCCAGAGCAGCAAGCGCTTCACGTTGTTTTGTAATATCAAGCTTCCAACCTGCGAACAGGATACCGACAAAAACGACAAGAAATACGACTGCCTTTACCGGCGCAGGCCACACACCCGGGTTATTCGGATCCAGATTATTTAGATCATCAACAAAACTCATGCGTCATCAGCCTCCACCTTGGGAATCACTTGTTTGAATGTCAACGTAAATGAATTAATTGACTTATCTTTTCCAGCAGCGTCTGATTCCTGGATTACCTTCAAGTTAGGATTTGTTAGCCATTTCGAACTTTCTAACTGTCGCATAAATGACGATACGCGTGCATTTGATTGCGCTAAGCCATCTATCGTTATTTGTGTTCCCTTCTGGGCAATTTTTGTAACCGACACGCCTTCAGGAAGGCTCGTTACCATTTCATCAAACAGTCTTACAATTAACGGGCGATTACCCTGCAGTTGCTCAATAGCTCGCATACGCGCCAATAGTCTTTCTTTTTCTTTTTCAAGGGCTTGAATTTCCTCGATCTTTTTATCTACTTCCTCGATCTTTTTCTCGATATATGAAATTCGATAATTTTCTAAATCGATAAGTTGTACATGGTAATAATGTATTGCAAACCAAACAGCGCCGGCACATAACGCAACAAAAAACAGGATAGCGACAAATTGATTTTGTAATTCTTTACGACGTGCTTCACGCCATGGGAGTAGATTAATCTTTGACATTAGCCGTCACCCCTTAAAGCAAGACCACATGCAATCATCATTGCTGGTGCATCATTTGTAAGGGATTGTGCAGGAATTTTGGATGCAACAGCCATATTTGCAAATGGATTAGCAACCATAGTATGGACACCTAATTTCGATTCAATTAATTCCGCAACCCCGGGAATAGAAGCACAGCCCCCGGCAAGCATTAAATGATCAAGCTCACTGATTTGACTGGAAGCATAGAAAAACTGTAATGCACGACCGATTTGTGATGACATATTTTCTTTAAATGGCTCCAGTACTTCCGGTTCATAGTTATCCGGCAAACCACCTTGCCGCTTGGCTAACCCGGCCTCTTCGAATGACAAACCATAACGACGTTGTATTTCTTCAGTTAACTGCGAACCACCAAAAGATTCTTCACGAGAATAAATAGTTTTTAAATTCTCCATCACACTAAACGTTGTAATGGCTGAACCGACATCTGCGACACCAATTGCTTCAGTGGAAGTGCCTGTAAGTGAATCTTGCGCAATCATGTCTATCGTATTTTCAATTGCAAAGGCTTCGATATCGACAACCTTTGCAGTAAGACCACCTAATTCAATAGCCGCAACAACATTATCAACATTTTCACTTCTTGACGCGGCAAGTAATACATCCACTCTGTCTGCACCCTCACCAGAATCACCAATGACTTCAAAATCCATTGCAACTTCTTCAAGTGGGAAAGGAATATACTGATCGGCTTCTACCTGAATCTGGCTCTCCATTTCATCATCAGATAAACCGGAAGGCATACTAATAACTTTTGTAATAACGGAAGAACCTGCAACTGAGACTGCTGCATTCTTGGTTTTAGTCCCGGCTTTCTTTACAGCCCGGGCAACGGCCTCGCCGACCAGCTCAATATCGTTTATAGTCTTTTCTGAGACTGAATTTGGTGGAAGTGCTTCAACTGCATAACTTTCTACACGGTACTTACTGCCACTGCGGCTAAGTTCGAGCAACTTAATTGCAGTTGCACTAATATCTATACCCAGGATAGGAGCAGATTTTTTCTTAAGTGAAAACACTATTTTTTCCTTTTGGTGTCATGAGTTATATGCCATATGTGTAACATAACATTAACTAACTTTGGCTACTATAGCCAAGAGAAATTTAAAAAACAATTACTTTTTAAACATATTTAACGTAATGGCTTCAATTTTACAATTTTATGAAAAAAACAGAACATATTGAGTAATTGGGATATTATCTATACAAGATGTTGCGTTTTGCTTTTAATTTTCTCCTTTCGTTACTGGTCCTCGGCATAATTACTATAGTCATAGTGTCATGGTACATCCTGCCAGGACTGCCAGATATCGAGACTTTGAAAGACGTAAAGATGCAGGTTCCACTGCGTGTTTATAGCTCTGATCTATCGTTAATCGCGGAATTTGGTGAAAAACGACGTACACCTATTGAGATTGATAATGTACCGAAACAGATGGTCGAAGCCTTTTTGGCAGCGGAAGATGATCGTTTTTATATACACCCCGGTGTTGACTGGCAAGGCATTGCAAGAGCCGCTTATTCATTAATCAAAACCGGTTCAAAAAAACAGGGTGGTAGTACTATCACTATGCAGGTCGCGAGAAATTTCTTTTTAAGCCGTGAAAAAACCTATTTAAGAAAGTTAAACGAAATATTTCTTGCCTTAAAAATTGAAAGAGAACTTGGTAAGGATGACATTCTTGAACTTTATCTAAATAAAATTTATCTCGGCCAAAGGGCTTATGGTGTTGCTGCTGCTGCCCAGGTTTATTATGGCACTGATATTAATTCCCTTTCATTACCACAAATCGCAATGATTGCAGGTTTACCCAAGGCACCGTCTACAACAAACCCGATCAGTAATCCTGAACGTGCCCTGGTACGACGTGAATATGTTTTACAGAGAATGTTAACGCTTGCTTATATTAGTGAAGAAGAATATCAAGCTGCGAATAGTTCATCTATTACTGCATCTTTGCATACAGCGTCGATTGATATCGAAGCACCTTATATTGCAGAGATGGTAAGGAGTGAGTTAATTGAACAACAAGGTGACATCGCTTATAGCAGTGGGCTTGTTGTTACAACGACCATTCTGGATAGAAATCAAAATGCTGCTAATCAGGCTTTAAGAAATGCACTCCTTGCCTATGATAAAAGGCATGGCTATAGAGGACCTGAAAGTCAAATCGATTATGATTTTTCATTAGAAGAAAAAGACCTTGCTGTACTATTGGAAAGCTTTCCCGTTCTTGGCAGCTTATATCCTGCCTTGGTAACTGGTGTCGACGAAAAATCAGTCAGCGCCTATATCACCGGTATTGGACAGATTGAAGTGTCATGGGAAGGTTTGAAATGGGCAAGAAAATATATTTCAGAAAACCGGCGTGGTGCTCAACCTAAAACTGCATCAGAAATTCTTAATATCGGCGACGTTATCCGTTTGCTTGAAACTGAAGAAGGTGGCTGGGCATTATCACAGATCCCCGAAGTTGAAGGTGCTTTGGTTTCTCTAAACCCGAATAATGGTGCAACATTCGCATTAGTAGGTGGTTTTGATTTTTATAGAAATAAATTTAATCGTGTAACCCAGGCAAGAAGACAGCCCGGTTCAGGATTTAAACCTTTTATTTATTCAGCAGGTATTGCAGCAGGTAAGACAGCGGCATCAATTATTAACGATGCACCAATCGTATTCGAAGATCCCGGTATTGAAGATGAGTGGCGCCCGGAGAATTACAGTAAAAAAAGTTATGGCCCAACACGATTACGTGAAGCACTGACACATTCCCGTAATCTTGTCTCTATTAGATTACTACATGAAATTAGCGTGTCGTTTGCACTTGAGCATATACAAAAATTTGGCTTTAACATTGAACAGCTTCCACAAAACCTGTCCTTATCACTAGGCAGTGCTGAATTAACGCTATGGGAAATGGCAAGAGCATATAGCGTGTTTGCCAATGGTGGTTTTCTTGTAGAACCTTATTTCATTGAACAAGTTAAAACATATGATGATGAAATTGTCTTTATGGCTGAACCTTTAACGATTTGTGCTGAATGTATTGAAGAAAGCGAAGAAGAAGAATCTAACCTGGCAGTAACTGACGAAACAGGAATTGTAACGGGTAATCTGGAATCATCCGAAATACTTACCGTTGATAATGATGCTGAGGACATGATGCAGGAAGAAAAAATGGTTTATGCACCCCGGGTTGTTGATGCTCAAAATATCTGGATCATGAAT
>JANQJZ010000005.1 GCA_028281365.1 Gammaproteobacteria bacterium
CGTTAGCAACGCTTAAAAAATGGCAGCTTAACGCTACGACACTTTTAAGTTATTCCGACTCTAAACCGGAAGAACTACAAAATCACATACAATCCGCAGGAAAAATATGGGTAAGTGCAGATAGTATTTCGATGATTTATGAATCTTTAACAACTGGTGTGCCTGTTGGAATAATAGAAGTTTTAAACAGGACCGAGTCCCGTATAGTCAATGCTATAAATGATTTGATAAATGAAAATGAAATAACAACGTTTAAACAATGGCAGCAAAATGGAGTCATGAAACCGAATAGTTTGAACCTTAATGAAGCCTTACGTTGTTCACGATTACTACAGGAAAAAAAATTTTTAGACTAATCATGAATGATAATAATAATTCTGTTGTTGCGTGTCCGGTCTGTAGTAATGCGGGAACTTTTTATTATGTGACAAAGAACAACTATCCGTTTAATCGCTGTGATAAATGTGACTTTGTTTTTTTAAACCCGATGCCCGATCAAACGACCTTGAATGAACAGTACATTGACCATGATACAGAAACAGAACCCGCATATAATAAATCAGCTTCCAGATTAAGGCGTGCTTTCATGAAATTACCCCGTTTTTTTCCCTATGCATTTGGAAAAGATTCACTGGACTTTGGTTGTGGAGGTGGTTTTGTAGCTCATGCACTCAGTTTTATAGCAAAAAATTCTACCGGGATTGATATCAGTGAAAACGCTGTTGCCTATGCCAAACAGAGATTCAAACGTGCAACTTATCAATGTATGGACTTTATACAATTACTCGAAAATGAAAATAAATATGATTTCGTACATTCATCAGAAGTAATTGAACATGTTAGTGACATAAATCTCTACATGAGAGTACTTGCGCATCTGGTTAAAAAAGATGGCTATGTTTACATAACTACGCCTGACCTTGGTCACCCAAAAGTCCCTGAAGACGTCACAAAGTGGGATGTATTCTGGCCACCAATCCATGTACAGCACTTTACAAAAAAAACTGCAAATATTTTGTTTGAACGTTATGGATTTAGCATAAGAAAATTTTATAAAAATAAAAAACCCGGATTAATTTTTCTTGCCCAAAAATTATAATTTTGAAAACAAAATTAAGTTAAACTTTGTTTCCTATATTTAAACTTTAGAGATATTCTTGCAACAAAAAGTATTACAAATATTGCCCGAGCTGGACTGTGGCGGAGTAGAAACAGGCACCTTACAGGTCGCGAAAGAACTGGTTCAACAGAACTATAAATCCATCGTTGTATCCGGGCCTGGCAGACTCGTTGATCAACTTATTGCCGAAGGCAGTGAGCATATTGAAATGCCTGTAGGCAAGAAATCAATTTTCAGTCTTCGACTAATACCGGTACTCAGGCAACTTTTTATCGATAAAAAAATCGATATCATCCACGCACGTTCCCGGTTGCCGGCATGGCTGGCATATTTAGCCTGGAAAAAAATAAACCCTGAAACCAGGCCTGTCTTCATAACAACAGTACACGGGCCCTATACGGTAAACCGTTATAGCCAGATCATGACTGCCGGGCAACGTGTTATCGCCATATCTGAATACATTAAAGAATACATTATTAATAACTACCCTTCTGTAGATATCAACAAGATTGAAGTTATTCATCGAGGTATTAGTAAAAAAGAATATCCGTATAACTATAAACCAACGCCTGACTGGTTAAATAATTGGCAACAAAAATATCAAACACTAAACGATAAATTTATTATTACATTGCCTGCAAGAATAACCCGGTGGAAAGGCCATAATGATTTTATCGATATTATTACCAAATGCAGGCATCGAGGACTTAATGTTCACGGTTTGATTGCCGGGGGTGCTGATCAAAAGAAACAGCGATACCTGACAGAATTAAAAATATTGGTTTCCGAAAAAAATATTGTTGAACATATTACCTTTTTGGGACAACGCGATGACATGAAAGACATCATGTCGATTTCTGATGTCGTCGTTTCCCTGGCGAATATCCCTGAGGCTTTTGGACGAACAGCATTGGAAGCACTCAGCCTCGGGGTACCGGTAATAGCATACAACCATGGCGGCGCAGCCGAGGTATTAGGAGAAATATTTCCCGAAGGGACTGCAATACCATTGAACACAGATAGTGTCGTTGAGCTAATTCAAAAATTTTATCAGGCAAAGCCCAGAGTAAATGAATCACAAGCATTTACCCTTGATCAAATGCTGGCTAAGACGTTATCCGTTTATAACTCTTTTAACTAACTATTTATGTCACAGTCAAAAAAAATCGTTGCTATCTGTGTGGCAACTTATAAACGACCGGAATTACTGGTCAATTGTATTGAATCAATAGGACAGATCGAAATTCCGGAAACAATTATTCCGATTATTATCGTTGTGGACAATGATAAAGACAGAACTGCAGAATCTTCATTTACGGCGATCATTAACAAGATCGAGATCGATGCATATTATTATGTTGAACCGGACCGGGGCATCTGTTCTGCCCGTAATTGTTTACTCGAGAAAACGCTTCAACACAATGCCGATTATATTGCTTTTGTCGACGATGATGAACTGGCTCACAGCTTATGGTTAGTTAACATGATAAAAGGCCTGGAAAAATACAAATGTGAGATCATCGCTGGACCGGTTATACCCATTTATGAAACGACGGCCCCCTTGGATTTTACAACTGATCCAAAACGACCTGCTGGTATGGTTCCGAGAAATATACCTGCCGGTAATGTGTTATTCGATACAAAATTGATCAAGGAACTGGAATTACGTTTTGACAGGTATTTTGATTTTATTGGTTGTGAAGACTTTGATTTCTTTGACCGCGCCGTGAAAATGAAGATGAAATCAGTTTGGCTGGATGATGCCATTATTTTTGAAACCATTACGCCTGATAGACAAACCCGTAAATATCTAATGCATCGACATTTAACCGGAGGAATAAATGTTGTTATGCGTTTTCGTCGTCACCATTCCCTGTTACATGCCTGGTTGCGCTATCTTCCAAAAGCATTGGGCAAATTTATTGGCGCATTTTGTTCGATTATTATGGCAATATTTATTTCCAGAGAACAAAATGTTAACAAATTTATAATCAAGCTATTTAACGGGGCGGGATATATTTGCGGATTAACAAATATTATTATCGAACGTTATCGATATTAATATTTTTTACATCATAAAATATTAAACAACATGCAAGGCATAAACGCAAAAATCACTCCTGTAATAATTAAATATTGGCCATGTTTTTTGATCTTGCTTGCATTTATCGGTTTTATTAGCAAATCACTATATAACTACCCGGTCGGGCTTATGGCAGTAATTGGCTTATTTAAAATTGCTGCTTCACCAACAAAAATTTTCAATGATCAAATATTAAAAATTTTTACTATTGTATTTCTCGTCATCTGGATACCAATGTTAATCTCATATCCTGATGCTGTTAACAAGGAACATGCCGTTCATACTATTATCCCTTATTTAAGATTTTACTTTGCCGGTGTTTTTATAATAGAAGAAATTGCAAAAGATGCTGATCGCCTGAAATTTATTCTTGTCTCTGTCTTTTATATTGTGTTTTTCTGGACAATTGATGCCACGATACAGTTTGTCTTTGGTCAAAACCTTTTGGGTTTTCCTTATGAAGGTGGTCATATCACGGGCATGTTTTATCCCAGAAATACTATTTCTCACGTCTGCGCAATTCTGTCTGGCCTGTGTTTTCTGTATATATACCTGCAACTGGACAAAAATAAATGGTTGCTTATCAGCCTGATCCCGTTGTTTTTTATTCTGCTACTAAGTGGTAGACGTGCGGCCTGGGTTATGTTGGCTTTGTCTTTATCCGGTTTTCTGGTTTACGCCTATTTTTATACGGCCAGAAGAAAATTATTTTTAAAAGTCACCACGATTATGGCCATCATAATTACGCTATTGCTATCAGTAACCATACTATTTCACCCACCCACCAATGACAGATTTAAAGTCACTTTGGGATTGTTCAGTAGTGATTATGAAACGATCAATAAGGCAACGGCTATAAGATTACCGATATGGGAAGTCGCGTATTCAATTTTTAAAGCAAACCCTGTTAATGGAATTGGCCCAAGAGGTTTCCGTCATGCTTACAGGGATTATGCAGAACTGGGTGATTACTTTGTTAGCGTTGATGATATACCGACCCAACCGCATATTCTTTTTCTGGAAATCCTGGCCGAAACAGGAATTGTGGGTTTTTCAGGATATTTGCTATTAATTTATTTTGTAGTATCAATAGTTATACAATCGAATAACCGGCGGGCGTTATTTCCTTTCTTAATTCCAGTTTTGGTTGCAATCTTTCCGTTTAACGCACATATGGCATTTTACGGTTCAATCTGGTCAAGCATGATTTGGTTATTATTATCATTATATTTTACTTGCGCTAAATTGATCCGGGATAACAAAGCCCTCGCTTACGACAACTGATGAAGATTTTAATCATTAAGCTTGGGGCATTGGGTGATGTTATTATTTCGACAGCAGTTGTTAAAAAAATACTGGAACATCATCAGCAGGATGAAATATCTTTACTTACCACGCCTGCATATAAGAATTTATTTTCAAATTTTGAAAACCTGAATGTCATCGTATTCGAACGCAAGGGTTTTATAAATACAATTAAAGTTATTAGCTGGATAAGAAGAAATAAATTTGAACGTATCTATGACTTACAATCAAATGATCGTTCAACAATCTATTGTGCTTTGTCAGGTGTAGCATATAGAGCCGGCAACCATCCCCGTTTTCCTTATCATGTACACCCGGAAAAAAAGTATATTGGTGAATGTCATTCTTTTGAGCGGCTTAACCAGATAATAACAAGTGCAGGCATTCAAGCCGCTACACCGTTACCTTATTTACCAATACCGGAAACTGTTACTAAAGAAGTCTCAACATGGCTTGATAAACACGGGCTGTCAAAAAAATCCTTTGCAATCTTACATGCTGGCTCCAGCCCCCTGCACTTAAAAAAAAGATGGCCACACTTTCCGGAACTGGCTAAAAGAATAAACCAGGCCCTGGAAATCGTCTGGATTGGCGGAAACGATGATATAGAATTAAATGAACGACTCAGTAAAGAAACAGGAATAAATGCAACCGGTGCTTTCAATATACTTGGTCTTGCCGAGTTTGGAAAGAGAGCTAAATTTGCTGTAACTAATGATTCCGCACCCATGCATATATTGTCCTGCTCTCAAATACCTGTTTTCGGTATCTTCGGGCCAACATATCCTCGTCGAACACATGCCCTGGGGCAATTACAAAATATCATTACAGCAAGTGATGATATTGCAAGTAATGATGAAAGCTTCAAACCTGAAGATATCTCCAAAATATCTGTCGAAAAAGTATTAAATAAATTAAAGCACCAAGGCTTGATATGAAACTATCTGATCAATTGGCATTGGTATACATTCGATCTATCAAACAGTTTCGATTAATCACGATCAAGATGTTGACGTTTGTGTTGTTTACAAAAAGAGACTCATATCAACGCATATTGATTAACCGTGACGGGGCATTTGGTGATTCTATTGTTGCGTTGCCTGCAATTAGCATAATTAGAGAGAACTATCCTGAGGCAAAAATTGATTTATTATCGGTTAGTAATGGTGGAGTAACTTTTGAAGATCTTGGCCTAGCAGATAATTTGATCAACACACTTTTTGTAATAAACAAAAAGCAGCGTGTAGAAACAATAAAAAAACTTAGAGCAAACAACTATGATTTGTTCATACAGATACCACAAAACCTGGGCCTGTATAAATCTATAAGAAATATATTATTGGTCCGCTTCTGCCTGAATATAAAAAGCGGTTTTGGCTGGGACAGTGGCAGAATAAAGGCTTTCAGACATCTACAAAAAAGGTTTTGGGATATTCCTACCGAAAGACACCGTTTTATTAAAACCCTGAATGAGAACGGTCTCACCGGTAAAATAGAATATCCCATCAGGGAAAAATTTCCTGATGACAGAAGTTTAAATTCTCTGGTATCCACCAATAAACTATTAGCCTTTCTCATAGGTGGAAAATTACCATCTAAAAAATGGCCCCTGGATCATTGGGTATCATTAGCACACTTAATAGAGGATCAATATAAAATTTTAATTATCGGCGGACATGATGAAAATAATGATGCTGAATATATAAAATCAAAAACAGCAAATACGATTAATCTGTGCGGGAAACTCGATATCCCGGAACTATTCTATGTGTTAAAAAAAATAAAACTTGCTGTAAGCCTGGATACCGGTGCCATGCATTTATGTGATGCGGCAGAAACAAAAATGGTCGTTCTTTTCTCTAATCATGATTTGTCCAATAAATGGTTTCCAAATTATAAACACGCCATTGTCATGGAAAATAATTCCTCCGCTGCCCATAATTTAATATCTGATAACCCTAAAAATACCAGTATGGAAAATATTTCACCTGATGAAGTGTTTTCCAATATGTCGCTTTTGCTAAATAACGAAAACTAGCCTAGCGCAATTGTTCTTTAAATGGGCCTTCAGGTAAATTGTTTATCCTGTCTGGATGAATAAAGAAATAGTCCTTCCACCTTTCACTTTCGTCAACGCTATTTACTTTATTAATCCTGCCTTCGTCTTCCCGAAACATGAAATAACCGTACTTGAATAAAAAGTTTGTGACCTCTCCTGCGCTACTATTAAAGACGTTTTTTAAAGCATCACTATGAATTTCTATTAACAGGTTTGGTTTAAAATTTTCAATTGTTTGCTGCGCACCTTTCAGAATTAACATTTCTGACCCTTCTGTATCACAGCGAATAAAATCTACTTTCTTTAAATCATTTTGCCCAGTGAACTGATCGACAGAAATTGCTTTGACCTCTTCTTTAATACTGCTCGTTGCATTAATGTCGCTCCGCATTACATCAGAGTTATTCCGCCCGGTTATATAGGCAAAAGATCGGCCGGCATGACCGGTAGATTTTCTCGGGGTGACCAGGGTTACTACACCCGGCTTATCAGATACTGCCAACCTGTAAGTATTTATATTTTTTAATCGGTGTAGTTTTTTCATCAAGACCAGGTGTTGATAAGAATAAGAAGATGGCTCAAATGCATATATTTGACCATCCTCTACGAGTTGCGACATAACATAGCTGTGGCGGGCATCGCTGGCACCAATATGGAAACAATTCTCGCCTTTGTTTAACAGGTCTTTTAAAAAAACGATCTCGGGCTCAAACTTTTTACCTTTCTTGTTCCTTATATAAGTACGTATGGCTGCGATGATTATGTTTATATTCGGTTTCATATCAATTCGCTATTTTATAACTTACCAGGTTAATGACTCCCTGAAATATCTTAATCTATTTGCTTTGTTCCCACAGTGGTTTCCAGTCAAAAAAAGGCGGCAGTGATTCTTCTGATTGAAGATGTACTGCTACAGCCGGTATCGGTGAAAACCCGGGAATATGATTAAACAGATAATTTGTCGTCTTTTTTTCAGAACCCAGATGTCGCTTTTCCTTGATACCAACATATTTTGTATTTTCAAAATACTGCCAATATTGTTTTACAACATTTGAATGAGTGAGAAAGGTATGGGTAGCATTACTAATTGTTCGCCAACGCCTGTTCTCTCCTCGCAAAATATAAGAAGGATAATAATATTGACTATAAATCAATTCATGCTCCTGGGGATGAATTAATATATGCGAGCCTGTTTCTTTATATACCTTACGATAGAAATAAACCATCTCGCTTATAGCTGAGGAAACATGCAGGTAATCATCTTCACAAAAATAGATAAGTGCTTCCCTGTCTTTTGCATAAGCAAAGTGCTCATGTAAAGATGCCCCCTGTCCCGTTTCTTTAGTGGTTTTTATAAGCCACTCACATTTTAATTTATCACAAAGTTGATTTAGCTTGTCCAGTACGTCTTGATCTGAACGATCATCAAAAATAACCAGACTTATTTTCAGCCCGTTATCAGCTGCATGATTCACAGCCAGTACTAAAGAATGAATACACCTTATTAAATGTTCCTCCAGGCTGACCTTTGTTAATTCGCTGTGTATACCTCTGGTCCGTTTTTCATTAATACAGGTACGCAGGTATATTTCGATCTTATCTGTGTTGTCGCATTCAAAATCTTTATTGGAACTAAATGATTCATAAACTTTTTTCTG
Source organism: Gammaproteobacteria bacterium (assembly GCA_028281365.1). Taxonomy (GTDB): domain Bacteria; phylum Pseudomonadota; class Gammaproteobacteria; order Eutrophobiales; family Eutrophobiaceae; genus JANQJZ01. The sequence continues at coordinate 8,226 of JANQJZ010000005.1, forward strand.
CGCTTCAAGATTATTAAAATTTTTTAAAGGTAATAAATTATATTGCGGGTGTCTTTTTATAGAATACCCTCGCTTCTTTAAAAGGCGGTCCAGAATGCGTAATGCTTCATTCATTTAAAAATGTCCTTATTGCATTACTAATATCATCAAAATTAATATTGCGCGCATCATTCTGTTCACCCCGAAAACAAATTGAAGGAACACCCCAGGGTTTAAAACGTTCAGGACCGACCTGACTAAAAAAACTTATTGTCGGTGTCCTGACGGCACTGGCAATGTGCCCAAGACCGGAATCAGGACCGATATAAAGTCTGGTTCTTTCAAGCAATGCGGCTGCTTCCATTAAACTATTTCCAGTCGCATTAACATAAGGCATTTTTATTTTGCTTGCTACCCGGCAGGTATTTTCATCTTCGGCTCCACCGCCCAGGAAAACAACCCCGGAAAAATCACTTGCATGCCGCTCAAGCAATTTTATAAATCTTTCAACGTTTAAGGTCTTGACCGGTTTATTCGGATCACCAACAGATAGCGCTAATAACTTTTGTTTATCTTTAAAACTATTCAGCTTCTGATCAGCATAATTTCTATCCCTGTCTGATAACCAGACTTTTGTTTCAGGTATTGGTCTGGCTTCGTGCAAACTGGCAATAACACCCATTAATTCTTCTACAGCATGCTCGCCATAGGGTCTGGATTTCCATTTTGTATATTTATTTTTTCCCCTTAATAAATAGGCAAGACCATCCGTTCGTAAATCCACAATAATATCGTAACGTGTGCTCCACAATTTGAATATTAAATCAGGGACGCCTCTTAGAAATTTATCCTTATCTTTGAGATAAAGCTGTCTTTTATAGGGACAATTTTCATACAGGCTTACGGATCTTCGATCTGTCACAATATCAAACAGCGCGTCAGGGTATAGGGCATGTAAAGACTGTAACACCGGCGTTGTCATTACAGCATCCCCCACTGAACTTAAACCAATAAATAATATATTCCTGGTCAGCATCTATATATGGCACTGCTATTCATTATTGGTACCATAATCTTCATAAGATTTCTCTTCAATTAATTCGGACCCGGTTTTACTATTTATTACATGTTTAATTTTTGCCCGTTTATCATTACTAAAATAAACAGACCTCGCCAACGCAATAAACTCCTTGTCAAATAATTGCAGTCTTTCTTTTTCCCTGATGGCATCTTCAATTTCCCAAAGCTGTTCATTGATGGCTTTTAACTCATCAATTTCATTTGCCAGTTCAGTATTAACATAAGCAGACTCTTGCCATTGCCCGGTTAAAACTGCTAATTCTTTATTAATATTTTCCAGCTTAATCGGATCGCTGATTCTTTCCGTTTTAATTTTCAAAATACTTATTTTGTCCAATAACTCTCCGACTGATATATCTATTTTAATGCTCACGCTAATTACTCTCTTTTATTTGCCAATACAAAACCGTGAAAAAATCTCTCCCAAAATATCATCTGTGGTCGTTTTACCCGTTATCTCGTCAAAACCATTTAATGATTGTCTCAATTCTTCTGCAATGATCTCCAGACCTGAATTTTTTTCGATGGCTTCCAATGCCCGGTTTAAAGATTCGCTAATCCTTTTTATTGCATCAATATGCCGTTTTCGTGCAAAGATTATATCGTTTTCAGCCGATGTGTATTCAAGACTTTTACATATCTGTTGAATGAGTGTCTCCATCCCCTCTCCTGTTTTTGCGGAAACAAAAATATCTTTTTCATTTCTGACAAGAGCTTTTTTATCACAAAGATCAATTTTGTTCCGCACAACAGTAGCTTTAACAAAGTCAGGGATCGATTTTGAAGCTTCTGTCAATTGTTGCTTATCATCTTTACTTGCATCAATTACATACAAAACTAAATCAGCCATGTTTATCGCTTTATTTGTTCTATTAATCCCCTCTAATTCAATTTCATCCTCAGTGACATGAATACCTGCCGTATCTATCAAAGTAAACAGGTTGCCCTCCAGTAACACCGTTTCTTTAATAATATCTCGCGTTGTGCCTGGTCTGGCTGAAACAATAGCTGAATCATTCCTGCTCAAATAATTAATAATACTTGATTTCCCAACATTGGGCGGGCCAATGATTACGATCGATGGACTTTTACTTAAAACGCTGCCAGCCTCCGCTTTTTTTAACAATTCACTCAAGCAATTTATGCTTTCATTGATGGTATTCAAAACCGGCGCAAGCTTAATGCCGACATCTTCTTCCTCTGTAAAATCCAGAGAAGCTTCGATCAAACTGCTGGCTTTAAAAATTTGATCTCTTAAATTCGATACCTGCCTGGAAAACACACCACTAAGTGATTGCATTGCTGAACGCGCTGCTTTTTTAGATGAACTATCAATAAGGTCAGCAACAGCTTCGGCCTGAACCAGGTCCATCTTATTGTTCAAAAATGCCCGCTCGGTAAACTCACCCGGTCTTGCTGCCCGCGCACCTAAAGAATAAATCTCGTCTAACAGGACATCTAATAATATTCTGTTGCCATGTAAATGGCATTCGATAACATCTTCGCCTGTATAAGACGCTGGCGCCTTGAAATAGATGATCATGCCCTTATCAATCAGGTCATTATTTGCGGCTTTAAATTCCGCATAATGTGCGAATCGGGGCGTCGGGTTTATACCGGTTAATTTTTCAGCGATTTCTTTACTGTTATCGCCGGAGATTCGGATTATACCGATACCACTGCGACCGGCTGCTGTAGCTATTGCGGCAATAGTATCCTTATTAGTAAACATTGGTGTTTACCTGTCACTTTGCCAGGCCAGCTTTTTCCAGATTACGGGTAATCGCCCACTGTTGAGCTATGGAAAGGATATTATTAACTACCCAGTACAACACTAACCCGGAAGGGAAAAATGCAAAAAATACAGTAAAGACAATTGGCAAAATAGTCATAACTTTTTCCTGCACAGGATCCAGTGGCGCAGGGTTAAGTTTCTGCTGTACAAACATCGTCACACCCATTAACAAGGGCAACACAAAATAAGGATCCGGTGCAGAGAGATCATTAATCCACAATACAAAGTCGGCCTGTCTCAGTTCAACACTTTCTAATAAAACCCAATACAAGGAAATAAAAACCGGAATTTGTACCAGGATAGGAAAACAGCCTCCTAGTGGATTTATTTTTTCTTCCTTATAAATATCCATCATCGCCTGGTTCAATCTTGCACGATCATCCTTGTACCTTTCCCTGATAGATAACAGTCTTGGTTGAACTCGCCGCATGTTTGCCATCGAACGATAACCGGCTGCTGATAAACGATAAAATATAATCTTTAATAAAAGTGTCACCAATATAATTGACCAGCCCCAGTTATTTGTATAATGATTAATATAATCCAGCACCCAAAACAATGGCTTCGCTATAAACCAGAATATGCCGTAGTCAACAGTTAACTCTAAACCTTCTGCCAACTGCTTTAATTCTTTTTGGGTTTTTGGACCAAAATAAACACGATGATTAAAACCGGTACTATTTCCAGCTGATATATTCTTCGCTGGCGTTATTGCACCAATAACATAACTTTTTTTATCCGGGTTAAGCGTGTAGTAATGATATTGGTCCTGTTTGGAACCCGGTATTAGTGCCGTAATAAAATAATGCTGGAGCATCGCTGCCCAGCCATTAACAATATCTAACGATAAGTTATTATCCTGAATATCATCAAAATCTATTTTTTCATAGCGTTTTTCCGGCGAAGAAATTACTGCGCCGGTATAGGTATAAATAAATTTAGATCCATTTTCTGTTAATCCTGTTCTATTTATCTGGCTATATGCGCTGCCGGACCAGTTGCCGGTTGTTGAATTTTCTATTTGGTACTCAACGTCTGCAACATATTTGCCCCTGTAAAATGTAAATATTTTAACGACGTTTAGTCCGGATTCTGATCTCCAGTAAAAAGGCACTGTGATCTGGTCCGCTTTTCCAAGATCATAGGTTTCCTGATCTGTCATAAATTCCGTTTTATGATTTGCTGTTTCATTTTTACTTAATAAACCACCCTGCAAAAGATAAAAATCATTCGTTTCATTTCTTAATAAAACAACGGGTTTATTTAGACGATTTTTGTCAACCGGGTACTCTATTAAAGCAAGCCTTTGAATGGTAGCACCGAGCATACTGATATCCAGATCCAGTACATCTGTTTTTACATTAACAACAGCGCCTGTTTGAGATTCTATCTCTGGTAAGGACTCAGTTGGTGCGGAAACTTGCTCTGTCTGTTGATCAATACTCTCTAAATCCGGCAGGTCTTCTGCAGGCGGTTCCTGTTCTATTAGCGAATGCTCAACAGGTTTTTCCTGATACTGTTCACCATAATCCTCTTGCCACGCCTGCCAGATCATGGTTAAGACAAGGCCGAGCGAGATTAATAAAATAAACCGTGTTGTATCCATTATTGCTCAACTTTGTCTTGATACGGCAGCGGATCATAACCGCCTTCATGAAATGGGTGGCAGCGACAAATTCTGCGCCCGCCCATTACGCAGCCCCTAACAATTCCGTATTGTCTAATTGCCTCGGCAGTATATTCCGAGCAAGAAGGAATATAACGACAGCAAGGCGACATAAAAACACTTATATATCGTTGGTAAAACACTATTAATTTCAGTAAGACTACGCGCATTTATTAATTTTCTTACAATGTTTATCTAAAACCAGATCAAACTGTTTACGGTTAATGTTTTCAACAGGCTTTCTTACCATCACGACAATATCGAGCCCTGTAAAAAGGTGTTTTTTATGTCTAAAACTTTCTCTTATTACACGCTTAATGCGATTACGATCTATAGATCGTTGTATATATTTCTTTGGAACAGCAAGACCCAGGCGTGCATATTCCCTATTATTTTTTTCAAACAAAAACAGAAAAAGATCATCAACAGAACGTTGCCTGGAAGAAAATACTTTTTGAAAATCTTTCGGTCTTCTCAGTCTGTATAAAGAGCGAAAGCTGGCCCCGGGAGAAGAAGACACGTTAATTTAACAATTATTCAGGCAGAAAGCCGTTTTCTTCCCTTACTTCTGCGTGCCTTAATAATAAGCCTGCCCGAACGAGTCTTCATGCGAGCGCGAAAACCGTGGTTTCTCTTCCGCTTTAATTTGCTTGGTTGATATGTTTGTTTCATGTTATCTAAGCCTGTAATTTAATTAGGCACTGCTAAAAGGCCGCATATGGTACTGTTGTGGTGGCAAAAAAGTCAATCAGAGCGAATGTTTTTGTCCGTTTTCTTAATTGTGGATAACTTTTTTAATCAGGTATAAACTTCCCTATCTCTTCATTTTCTAAATCTCAACGAGGATTATAAGTGGGCATATCCCCTTGGAAACGTTGCTTGGAGCGGCTCGAAGGCGAATTATCACCGCAACAATTCAATACATGGATTAGACCATTACACGCGATAGAAAATGATCAAAGCATACGCTTGCTTGCACCAAATAGATTTGTCCTTGATTGGATTAATGAAAGATATCTCTCCAGAATTCAGGAGTTAATCAGTGGTACTGAAAACAGCCAGGAGATAACCCTAAAACTGGAAATCGGTAGTCGTAACCGAAATGAACCGGTCGTTGAACAGAACCGAACCAGGGATCGACAAACCGCTAGCCCGATCAAGAAACCTGTCAACAATAAGCCAAGTAAACACTCGAGTAATTTAAACAGTTCTTTTACCTTTGATACTTTTGTTGAGGGAAAATCAAATCAATTAGCGCGGGCAGCTTCATTTCAGGTTGCGGAAAACCCTGGCGCGGCGTACAACCCACTTTTCATATATGGCGGTGTAGGCCTTGGCAAAACACATCTTATGCATGCTGTCGGTGCTGCAATACTTGAACAAAAACCTAGCGCCAATATTGCTTATCTTCACTCTGAGCGGTTTGTCGCCGATATGGTTCGCGCTCTTCAACACAATGCGATAAACGAATTCAAACGACATTATCGTTCATTAGATGCGTTACTCATCGACGATATTCAGTTTTTTGCTGGTAAAGAACGATCCCAGGAAGAGTTTTTTCATACATTCAATGCCCTCCTCGAGGGACAACACCAGATCGTTTTAACATGTGACCGATATCCAAAGGAGGTCAATGGACTTGAGGAGCGTTTAAAATCGCGGTTTGGCTGGGGCTTAACCGTATCGATAGATCCCCCTGAACTGGAAACGCGGGTTGCCATCATCCGCAAGAAGGCACTGCAGGCGCAAAAATATCTTCCGGACGAAGTCTCTTTTTTCATTGCTAAACGTTTTCGATCAAACGTAAGGGAATTGGAAGGTGCGCTTAACAGGGTCATCGCCAATGCGAACCTTACAGGTAACCAAATATCGTTAGATTTCACCCAAAACGCGTTACGTGACTTGCTCATAATCCAGGATAAGCAAGTAACTATTGAAAACATTCAAAAAACTGCTGCAGAGTACTATAAAATCCGCGTAGCTGATTTATTATCAAAACGACGCAACCGTTCAATTGCCCGGCCCAGACAGGTTGCTATGGCTCTATCAAAAGAACTAACGAATCATAGTCTGCCCGAGATAGGTGATGCCTTCGGCGGGCGTGATCACACTACTGTTTTACATGCGTGTAGAAAAATTCATGAATTAAGAAAAACAGAACACCGTATAGAAGAAGATTACGTCAACCTGATAAATACATTAACAAGCTGAAAATCATTTGTGGAGAAAGTGTTGAATAAATTAAAAAAGAATTTCATTAACATATTATCAACAAGTGATTACTGTTTATCCACAAGTATTTTTCGTATTATTTTTTACATAACTTATTGATATTATTATATTTATTTTGTTTTTAACATGTTTTTAAATTACTAATAGTAATAATAAAAAGGTATATATATGAAATTTAATATAGATAGGGAAACGTTATTACCCATCCTTCAAAGCGTAAGTGGTGTTGTCGATCGTCGCCAAACACTACCGATCCTTTCTAACTTATTAATCAATATACAAACCAATTCTCTATCAATTACTGCAACTGATATGGAAGTTGAGTTAATTGTTAATCTGGATATCGCAATGGAACAGACTGGTGAAATAACAATACCGGCCAGAAAGTTGTTTGATATATGTCGTGCTTTACCGCAGGAAGCAAAACTTGAATTTGAGGTAAAAAATGATCGTGTATTAATTAAATCGGGTAAAAGCAGGTTTACATTAGCCAGTTTACCCGCGCAGGAATATCCTGTTATCGATATCACCGACAATATTGCCTCATTTAAGATAAAACAAAAGAAACTGGAGAGCTTGCTGGAAAACACTCAATTTGCCATGGCCCAGCAAGACGTGAGGTACTATCTTAATGGGCTGTTATTAGAGATTTCTGCCAGCACGTTACGTGCAGTAGCAACCGACGGCCATAGATTGGCGCTTGATGAAACTGAAATAGAAACATCATTACAGGATACGATCCAGATTATTATCCCGAGGAAGGGCATAACAGAACTGACACGTCTATTGACAGATGATGATAGTGAAATAGAGATAGAGGTGAGCACGAATCATATACGTGTAAAAAACAGTAATTCCTGTTTCACCAGTAAATTGATAGACGGCAAGTTTCCCGATTACCAGAGAGTCATACCTGAATTGAGTGAAACGCCGGTATTAGCACAGCGTGAAGACTTAAAAAGCAGCCTAACCCGGGCATCAATCCTGTCTAACGAAAAATATCGTGGTGTCAGGATTATTTTGAGCCCGGATAGTTTAAGAGCACTGGCACATAACCCTGAGCAGGAAGAGGCGGAAGAAGAGCTTGAAGTACAATACCAGGGAGCAGAGATAGAGATAGGTTTTAACGTGTCTTATTTGCTAGACACCCTTTCTATAATTGATAGCGAAACGGTAAGACTTAGTGTTTTAGATCCAAACAGTAGTTGTTTAATACTTCCAGAAAATGAGTCTCATTCTCGATATGTTGTAATGCCTATGCGACTCTAGTTGATGCTGTATATCGATCAGCTTAAGGCAAGCGCAGTACGTAATTTAGTCGATCTCGATATAAAACCGGCCAAGGGCCTTAACTTATTCTACGGTCCAAATGCGAGCGGCAAGACTTCAGTATTAGAAACGATATTTCTTTTATCACGGGTAAAGTCATTCCGTAGTAAACGTATTGCTGACGTAATACAAAAAGGGGACAAAGTATTACAGGTTTATGCCGAAGGCAGCAATGGAGAATCAAGATTTTCCGCAGGTATAGAAAAGGGACACGGCATTACCCGATTAAAATTTGATGGTGAGATGGTACTAACAGCATCTACACAAGCAAAAAAACTACCGGTGTATATTTTAACGCCGGAATACCAGAGCTTATTTACAGGGACACCTAAAGATCGCCGGCATTGGCTGGATTGGTCGATGTTTCACGTGGAACATGGCTATTTACAAACATGGAAAAGCTACAGCCGAGCGCTACGCCATAGAAATGCATTGTTAAAGTCAGAACGATATCTGAACTCAAGCGAGATGTTGGGCTGGGAAAGGCTTATGCAAGAAGAGGGACAGAAGATAGATCAGATGAGACATGCGTATATAAAGGAAATTAATGATTTATTAAATTCTAAATATCTGCCAACAGTTTTGTCAGCTAATGCCAATGTCTGTTACCAACGAACAGAATATATTGCTGCGGGCCTGGACCATATGCTGGCAAACAGCCGGGAGGAGGATGCTAAAAGAGGTTATACGCTATATGGGCCGCATCGTACGGACATTTCTTTCGCCTGTGATGAGCATGACGTGGCCAAACATTTATCAAGGGGACAAACCAAGCTGTTTGCCGCAGCCTTGATATCCGCACAAATAGCCAATCTCAGAAACAGGGGCATAAATGCATTAATCCTGGTAGATGATCTGGATGCAGAACTTGATGACGATGCTACCCGGAAGATGTTGGATTTGTTACTAGCGAACGGTTCTCAGGCCTTTGTTTCATCATTGAATAGAAAAGACTGGTTCGGGGAAACCAATAACGCGTTGTTTCACGTGAAACACGGCAAAGTTAAGAAAATGATAGAATAAGCGGTTTAAAATCGAGGGAAAAAGATGTCTGAGGAAAACACATACGATTCGTCGAAAATTAAGGTATTAAAGGGCCTGGAAGCTGTCAGGAAACGGCCTGGAATGTACATTGGTGATACCGAGGATGGGACCGGTTTACACCATATGGTCTTTGAAGTCGTTGATAACAGTATCGATGAAGCGCTGGCTGGTTATTGTGACCACATTAAGGTCACTATTCATTCGAACGAGTCGATTTCGGTTTCCGATAATGGTCGTGGTATCCCTGTAGGTATGCACGAAGAGGAAGGGCGTTCCGCGACAGAAGTGATTATGACAACCCTGCATGCTGGCGGTAAATTTGATGATAATTCATATAAAGTCTCTGGCGGTTTACATGGTGTAGGGGTATCAGTAGTAAATGCCTTATCAGATCAACTGGACTTAACGATCAGTCGCGAGGGCCATATATATCGGCAGACCTATAAAAACGGTGATCCAACTGCCCCGCTGGAAAAAGGCGAGCCGTCTGAAAAGACCGGGACAGAAGTAACATTTTTACCCAGCCTTAAAGTATTTAAGCATATAGAGTTTCATTATGACATCCTGGCCAAACGCTTGCGTGAACTGTCTTTTCTAAACTCCGGTGTGAAGATTGAGTTGCTTGATGAACGTAGCGGCAAGACAGATATCTTTGAATATAAAGGCGGTATCAGTGCATTTGTTAAACATTTAAACCGTAATAAAACACCGCTACATGAAACGGTAATTGATATAGAAGTTACTAAAGAAGACATTGGTGTTCAGTTGGCAATGCAGTGGAATGATTCCTACCAGGAAAATATTTTTTGCTTTACAAATAATATTCCGCAAAAGGACGGGGGCACACATCTTTCCGGGTTTCGTGCCGCACTGACACGTAGTCTCAATCAATATATGGATAAACAGGGCATAACGACAAAGGCAAAAGTAAATATTGGCGGTGATGATGTCAGGGAAGGATTAACGGCTGTTTTATCGATAAAACTGCCTGATCCAAAGTTTTCTTCACAGACAAAAGACAAGCTGGTTTCCAGTGAGGTCAAATCGGTCGTTGAATCCAGTGTTGCAGAGAAACTGCAGGAATTCTTGTTAGAGCGGCCTACCGAAGCCAAAGCGATCAGCGAAAAAATTGTTGATGCGGCCAGGGCCAGGGAAGCCGCGCGTAAAGCCCGGGAATTGACCCGGCGAAAGACAGCATTGGATGTAGCAGGCTTGCCAGGAAAACTGGCAGACTGCCAAGAGAAAGATCCGGCATTATCAGAATTATTTTTAGTAGAGGGTGATTCAGCCGGAGGTTCGGCAAAACAAGGACGGGACCGCCGCAACCAGGCCATTCTTCCGCTAAAGGGCAAGATTTTGAATGTCGAAAAAGCCCGCTTCGACAAGATGTTATCCTCGACAGAGGTGGGGACGTTGATTACGGCGCTAGGTTGTGGAATTGGTAAGGAAGAGTTCGACCCGGAAAAGTTACGCTACCACAGGATAATCATCATGACAGATGCAGATGTGGATGGCGCACATATTCGTACCTTATTACTGACATTTTTCTACAGACAGATGCTGGAATTGATCGAAAGAGGCCATGTTTACATTGCTGAGCCACCGTTATACAAACTGAAAAAAGGAAAACAGGAACGTTATTTAAAAGATGATGCAGAGAAAGAGGCCTACTTATTAGAACTTGCGCTTGAGAATAGCCAGCTCTACACAAAAGAAGGCGGCGTTGCTATTGAAGGCCAGGAGTTAAAAAACATGGTCGATGATTATATCGCCATGAATCGCGCCTACGATCATTTGTGTAAACGCTATCATCCCTCCATTATTGATGCGATTCGTTATATGCCAGTGATTACAGAGCTTGATTGTGCTGATCATGCTGTAATAAAAAATTGGTTTGGTGAATTAACAAGCATGCTTAACAGTGATGGTTCCAGCGTCACGGAATATCATTTCGAACTGTTTACGGCGAAGGATGATGTCATGGGAGCAAAAATTTCATTGCTGATACATGGCGTAGAAACGAGCAATATTTTTATGCCGGAATTCTTTTCTTCTGACGATTACAAAAAACTGTCTGCCTTGGAACAGCTCCTGGATCTCGATGAAACAGCTTATGTACAAAGGAATGAGCGAAAGCAAGTAATCACTTCGGTAAAGCAGGCCTATGACTGGTTATTGAAAGAAGCTGAACAAGGTTTGGCGATTCAACGCTACAAAGGGTTAGGAGAGATGAACCCTGCGCAATTATGGGAAACGACCATGGATGCTTCCAGAAGAAGCCTGTCAAAGGTGCAAATTGAAGATGTTATCGGGGCTGATGAAGTCTTTACCACCTTAATGGGCGATCAAGTAGAGCCTAGAAGAGAGTTTATCGAAAGGAATGCGCTGGTTGTTGAGAACCTGGATACCTGATTACTTTATTTATGCTTTAGCAACGGCCCAGGCTTCTATCTTTTTATCGCCAGTAGGGTTAATCATTTTTGCAAGCTCGTTGATCGTTGCCCCGGATGTAATGACATCATCAATAATGGCAATATGATCCGGCAACGTTGCACCGTTAAATGAAAATGCGCCAATGATGTTCTTTGATCTTTCTTTGAAGCTTAAGCTGCTTTGTGGTGCAGTATTTTTTATGCGTTTACAGGATCGATAATCGGTTTTTATATTTAGGTGCTTCCCCAGTTGTTTTGCCAGTTCCAGAGATTGATTATAGCCTCGCTGTCGTTGCCTGGATTTATGTAATGGTACCGGAATAATCAAATCGGGAAGCTTGTTCGAACGCAGTAATTGATCAACTATCAATCTGGCAAAAGGCCTGGCTAATCCAATACAGTTTTTATATTTGAATAATCGGATTAAATGGTCGGTTGGGTATTGATAATGAAGCGGTACAATTGTCGATGAAACCTGCGGTGGTGCCTTTAAACAGTGTCCGCAAATGAGTCCACCAGGACTGACGTTAGCACAAACAGGACAGCCGTTATCCTTGATAAGCAGGTCTTTTTCACAAGAACAACACCATGCACTCTCTGCTTCAGCTGAACACAACATGCAAATTGTTTTTATAATCAATGTTTTACCTTCCCTGGTTAGTTGTTAACCTTTTATGATCTAAAAAGTTTACAATTACAAATACGATTCATTGATGTTAAAGCATATCTTCAAAAGCGAACTAATAGCAAAGGCCGTGTTATAGACATGACAGAAATTATTATCAGGAATAATTGGACTAAACAAGAAGTAATGGAATTACTAACGTTGCCTTTTAATGATCTTGTTTATAAGGCTCAACAAATACATCGACAGTATTTTGATCCCAATCATGTTCAATTAAGTACATTAATGAATATTAAGACGGGTGGATGTCCGGAAGATTGTGCTTATTGTCCGCAAAGCGCACATTATGATACAGGTGTTAATGCGGAAAAAATTTCTAGTCTGGACGATGTTTTAAAACATGCAAGGACGGCCCGGGAAAAGGGTGCAACACGTTTTTGTATGGGCGCAGCCTGGCGACAACCTAAACAACGCGATCTCGAAAAGGTTATAGCGATGGTTGCAGGTGTTAAGGATTTAGGTATGGAAACCTGTGTCACCCTGGGTATGTTATCCGGGCAACAGGCTAAAGATTTAAAGTCTGCTGGCCTGGATTTTTATAATCATAATCTTGATTGCTCCCCCGAGTTTTATTCAAGCATTATCTCGACACGAGATTACCAAGAGCGGCTTGATACGCTCGAATATGTTAGACAGGCCGGTATTAATGTTTGTTGCGGCGGTATTATCGGCATGGGAGAAGATCAGAATGATCGTGCCGGTTTGTTGTTAACGTTAGCTAATCTACCCAAACATCCCGAGAGTGTGCCCATTAATATGTTGGTACATGTAGAAGGCACCCCGTTAAATAATGTGTCTGTTCCTGACCCGATTGATTTTGTCAGAATTATTGCTGTAAGCAGAATTATGATGCCTGCCTCATATGTTCGTTTGTCTGCGGGTAGAAACGAGATGACCGATGAGATGCAGGCGCTTTGTTATCTGGCAGGGGCAAATTCAATATTTTACGGCGAAAAATTATTAACGACAGACAACCCTCAATTAGCAGAAGATCAAAAACTATTTCAACGTCTCGGCATACACTCTTCACAACATTAGTGTCCGTTCATAAATAAAGTATGGGCAGGTTTATTTTGAATATCGACGATGAAATAAATTGGCGTAAGTCAAAAGGACTATACCGTAGCCGAAGAATCATTGAGTCTGCACAAGGCCCCACGGTGTTAATTAACGATCAGGAATATTTAAATTTTAGTAGTAATGATTATCTTGGTTTGGCGAATAACCAGGAGTTAAAGGACTGTATGATCGAGGCAGTAAAAACTTTTGGCATAGGTGCAGCATCATCTCAATTAATCGTTGGTCATTTTAAGGCACACGAACAATTAGAAAAAAATCTGGCAAAATTTTTAAACCGTGATGCGGCACTGGTTTTTTCTACGGGCTATCAGGCGAACCTGGCTATTGCTTCAGTATTAATAGATTCAAATACTGTTATTTTGCAAGACAAACTTAATCATGCCTCTTTAATAGACGCCGCATTACTATCCAAAGGGAAACTGGTCAGATATAAACACAGAGATGTTAATCATTTGTTAAGGTTACTGGAAAAATACAAGGACAAGGATTTAATCGTTATGACTGATGGTGTCTTTAGTATGGATGGTGACCTGGCCCCGCTGGAAAAAATCAGTGATCTTTGCAAAACGTATAATGCCTTGCTTTTGGTTGATGATGCACATGGTTTAGGTGCAATAGGTGAGACCGGTGCGGGCCTGCTCGAATGTTTAAACCTGAACCAGGAACAGGTCCCTGTTTTAATTGGAACGTTTGGCAAGGCATTTGGCGGCGGCGGCGCCTTTATTGCGGGTAATAACAAGTTAATTGATATTTTTATTCAAAAGGCGAGATCTTATATTTATACAACAGCCCTGTTGCCGGCTGTGGCTGTAACGGTGGACCGATCTATTGAGCTTGTTAAAGAAGCATCGGGGTTAAGACAAAACCTGAAGTCATTAATAAAATATTTCACAGACAATATAAAACAGGTCAACTATTCTTCCGGCGTTAGCAACACACATATACAACCAATAATTATTGGAGCGGCGGAAAAGGCAAATAATATTAGTAATTATCTTTATAACAATAAAATTATTGCTACCGCTATCAGACCACCAACAGTACCGGAAAACACTTCCAGATTAAGGATCAGTTTAACGGCGAAGCATACAACCGCACAAATCGACTCACTACTGAATACGATGAAGCAAATGGATTGCGCAGCGGCGCTATGATATGGATTGTTTGATGCTTCATGGCTGGGGGATAAACCATACCGTCTGGAAAACATTCAGCAGCAGATTAACCGGTTTTGATAAAATAATTAATCCTTGCCTTTATGATATGGCGGATCAAATAAATGACAGTTCATTAATGTCTTTGGCAAATGAAACTGGCTCGAACATAAAAAATGATTGTGTTGTAATCGGTTGGTCGCTAGGTGGGTTAATCGCTTTATATCTGGCAACAATGTTTAAAAAAGTAAAAGGTGTTGTTTTTATCACGTCGACACCAAAGTTTGTAAATAATGGTAATTGGTTGTTTACGATCGATATTTCCGATCACCGGGATTTATATAGAAACTTGACAGAAAATCATGATCAGGCTGTCAAGTATTTTTCACAATTGATCGCCCATGGCGACACCTCGGCAAAACAAACGATTAAATATCTGTCTTCCCATTTAACCAAAAGCAAATATAACAATACGCTGCAATTCTGGTTAAATGAGCTCGAGCAGTTAGATCTAAGGCAACAGTTTTGTAAATTATCTATCCCGGCATTGATATTGTTGGCAAATAATGATGCGTTGATAAAGCGAGGTATTTCCGATCAGCTTAGAATATTAAACCCTGATCCTGGAATTAAAAACCTGCCTGATTGTGGTCATGCTCCATTCATTAGTAAGGAACGGGAGACCACAAAATTAATCAAGGATTTTATAGATGCAGAATTCGATCGATAACGACTATTCCATAAATACAAACCAGGTCAGGTATTCATTCAACTCTTCCGCTGAAGACTACGATGCATTTTCTGTTCTGCAGCGTACGGTATCCGATCGTTTAATAGAAGGCTTCGATGAAATAAGCGTAAAGCCTTCGTTTATATTAGATCTGGGATCAGGAACGGGTTATGCGACCAGAAAATTAAAAAAACTTTTTAAAAAGTCTTTCGTCTATCAATTAGACATATCAGACCAGATGTTAAAGCAATCGAAGCGCAAGCCGGCATGGTTTAAAAAAAATTATTTAATATGTGCTGATGCCATGCAAATACCGTTACCGGATGATTCAATTGATATCGTTTTTAGTAATTTAATGTTGCAATGGTGTCATGATATTGATGTTGTGTTTGCCGAGGTTAATCGCGTATTAAAAATCGGTGGCGTATTTATTTTTAGCAGTTTTGGGCCTGACACATTAAAAGAATTGCGAGAAAGCTGGTTAAGTGTCGATGATAATGTTCATGTTAATGCGTTTATCGACATGCATGATATCGGTGACTCGGTAATGAGGAATGGTCTGGATGCTCCGGTATTAAGTGTTGAGCATGTTGTATTAACCTATGATGATTGTTGGCAGTTGATGCACGAATTAAAAAAAATTGGATCACATAATATTAATAGTGGCCGTAGAAAAACCATGACAGGAAAAACACGGCTACAAAAAATGATTCACAGTTATGAATCCTTTCGGCAGGAAAATAAGTTGCCCGCGACCTATGAAGTCATCTATGGACACGCCTGGCAAACAGGTAAAAAGGCTAATGTAAAGATGCAAGCAGGTACTCAATATGTACCGCTTAATGATCTAAAACAAAACATAAAAACGCACAAACCGGGTAAAGCATGACAAAAGGGGTTTTCATTACCGGTACTGATACCGGTGTAGGCAAAACCAGATTCACCCTTGGCTTAATACATGCCTTGAAGAAAAACGGGATTAATGTGTCTGGAATGAAACCAATTGCTAGCGGTGCGCAGTGGGTTAATGGTGCATTAATTAATGAAGACGCCAATTTAATAAGGAATAGTTGTAATAATGTCCCGCCCTATGAATTAGTTAACCCGGTCGTGTTTGAACCGCCAGTTGCGCCGCATGTTGCCGCCAGGCAAGCAGGCATGGCAATTGATATTAAGCAGATTGCTGATAGTTATGAAGCACTCGCTTCGCAGAGCGAATTTGTCGTTGTAGAAGGAATCGGGGGCTGGCGTGTTCCGGTCTCGGACAATGACACGTTGACAAAACTTGTCCAGACCTTGGGAATACCGGTGATATTAATAGTCGGTCTAAGGCTTGGCTGTATAAATCATGCATTGTTAACGGCGGAAGTGATAATTGCCGACGGTGTAAAATTATCAGGTTGGGTAGGAAATTTGCTCGATAAGGATTATTTATACAAACAGAAAACAATTAATACCTTAAAACAAAGACTTACATGCCCTCATATTATGGATCTGGACTATCTGGTCGATTTTTCTCCAAATAATTTGATTGGTCAGAAGTATATAAAAAGTATCCTGGAACAGCTTGATATGTAGGACAAAGTACGGCTTGCATCAGATGGTCAATATAAGGCATATTGTTATACCTAGAGCCAGTTTATAATAATTACTGGTAGTAAAAGAATAAAACTAAATACAAGAGGGTTTACGTGATTTTTTGCCTGGATGAGCCTGAGGGGGCAAAAAGAGGCTTTTTGGTTACACCTAACAAGGCCATGCCGTGGCATCAGTTAGTTTGCATATATTGTATTATTACAGGGTTCACACTAGGCGTTGCACTGGCATTCTTCTTTCAAGGGCTAATACTCATTCTTCCTTTTGCAGGCTTGGAATTGTTAGCGCTTGGTACAGTTTTATATATTAGTGCCTGGCGTGGCGGGGTGCGTGAAGTAATCAGCATCACTGATGATAAAATTAAGGTGGAATCCGGTCGTAACGAGCCGGAAACCAGTTGTGAATTTGATAGAACCTGGACGCAGGTCGTATTAGAACATTCATGGCATAATTGGTATCCCAGCAAGCTGTATATTCGTTCGCATGGGAGACAGGTAGAAGTCGGGCGTTTTTTAAATGAGGAGGAGCGCCGGGGCCTGGCGAAAGAATTACGAAGAGCAATAACAAAATAAGATTATTAGAGTATTTATAAAAATATTAATTACCTATCAATACTGAGGAAAGTTGTATGTCTTTCAATAAACTAAAACAGACTGTGCTTGGGTTGATTGCAGTTTCATTATTGTTGGTGAGTGGTGTTGTCAGCGCGGGATATGGCGATACGCTTAATTTGATCGAAGGTGTTACTCCAACCAGCCAGAAGGTCTATGAATTACACATGATAATCCTTTACATCGTTACGATCATTGGTATCGCGGTGTTTGGTGTTATGTGCTGGTCAATCTATCACCACAGAAAATCCCGTGGCGTGACGCCTGCTACGTTTCATCACAGCACAGCAGCTGAAATAACCTGGACAATTATTCCTATTCTTATATTGGTAGCGATGGCTATTCCGGCCACGAAAACACTTATCTTTATGGAGAAAACCGGTGATGCGGAAATGACGCTCAAGGTCACCGGTTATCAATGGAAATGGAAATATGATTATATGGAAGAAGGTATTAGTTTCTTTAGCGCGCTGCATCCCGACCACAATGAAGTACGTAAGCAGGGCTCGGGTCTGGATCCAAATTCTGTCGATAATTATTTACTTGATGTAGATAATCCTATTGTTTTACCCATTAATACCAAGATTAGAATTGTAACTACCGCAGCTGATGTTATTCATGCCTGGTGGGTCCCTGCTTTAGGCTGGAAGCGTGACGCAATCCCTGGCTTTATTAATGATAACTGGACTTATATCGAAGAGCCCGGGGTTTATCGAGGTCAGTGTGCCGAGCTTTGTGGTAGAGATCACGGGTTTATGCCTATTGTTATTAATGCCGTATCAAAAGAAGAATACGTAGCCTGGGTAGAGGAGAAAAAAGCAGAGCAGGAAGCTGCAGCAGCCAGTGCAAGCAAGACGTTTACCAAAGACGAACTCATGAGCAAGGGCGAGCAGATATACGGAACACAATGTGTAGCGTGCCATCAAGGTGAAGGACAAGGTATTGAAGGAATGTTTCCTGCTCTTGTAAATAGTGCAATTACTACCGGTCCTGCGGCAGACCATATCGATATTGTCTTGAATGGCAAAAACCTGATGCCGGCATTTAAAGAACAGTTAAATGATGCAGATCTTGCTGCTGTCATAACCTTTGAACGAAATAAATGGGGTAATTATGAGAGTACAACAGGTAATGGCCATACGGATGTAGTGCAGCCTGCAGATATTAAGGCAGCAAGATAATTGAATACTTTTTTAGAACTTAATAATTAGAGAGTTAATAGAGGATAGACCTATGAGCGAAGCAGTCATCCACGATCACGATAGTCACGATGATCATCACGATCATAAACCAACCGGCATAGGCCGATGGCTATTTTCAACTAATCATAAAGACATCGGCACCATGTATCTGGTGTTTGCGTTAATCATGTTTTTTATTGGCGGCGCCATGGCCATGGTTATTCGTCTGGAACTATTCCAGCCGGGTATGCAATATGTCGATCCGCAGTTTTTTAATTCCATGACCACCGTGCATGCACTGGTCATGATCTTTGGTGCATTAATGCCTGCCGGTGTTGGTCTCGCCAACTGGATGATCCCGATCATGATTGGCGCGCCGGATATGGCGATGCCGCGTATGAATAATATGAGCTTCTGGATATTGCCGTTCGCGTTTACATTATTATTGTCTACTTTCTTTATGGCTGGCGGTGCGCCTGCTGGCGGTTGGACGATGTACCCGCCATTGGTCTTGCAACTGGATCACGGTTTTCCGTTTTTAATCTTTGCAGTGCATTTCCTGGGGATCTCTTCCATCATGGGCGCGATTAATATCATCGCGACAGTATTTAATATGCGCGCACCAGGTATGACGTTTATGCGTTTACCCTTATTTGTCTGGACCTGGATCATAACCGCGTTTTTATTGATTGCTTCTATGCCCGTCCTTGCCGGTGCAGTAACGATGTTATTAACCGATAAATATTTCGGTACGGCATTCTTTAATGCGGCAGGCGGCGGTGACCCGGTTATGTTTCAGCATGTATTCTGGTTCTTTGGTCATCCGGAAGTATACATTCTGGTATTACCTTCTTTCGGTGTGATCTCGCAGATCATCCCGACCTTTTCGCGTAAACCGTTATTTGGTTATGCCTCTATGGTGTATGCAACAGCATCGATTGCATTCTTGTCGTTCTTCGTCTGGGCGCATCACATGTTTACCGTTGGTATGCCATTAACCGGTGAACTGTTCTTCATGTATGCAACGATGTCTATCGCAGTACCAACTGGCGTGAAGATATTTAACTGGATGGCGACCATGTGGAAAGGCGCAATGACATTTGAAACACCCATGTTATTTGCGATCGGTGTTTTATTTATGTTCTCAATCGGTGGTTTCTCTGGTTTGATGATGGGTATTACACCGGTTGATTTCCAATATCATGATACCTATTTCATCGTGGCACATTTCCACTATGTCATCGTTCCCGGCATTATCTTCGGTATTATCGGTGGAGTTTATTTCTGGTTACCGAAGTGGACCGGTCATATGTATGACGAGACCCTGGGTAAATGGCATTTCTGGTTATCCACGATCTCGGTAAACATCTTATTCTTCCCAATGCACTTCGTTGGTCTTGCTGGTATGCCGAGACGTATACCTGATTACAACGTGCAATTTACCGACTGGAACCAGATCATCAGTCTGGGCGGCTTTGCCTTTGGTTTAAGTCAGCTGATCTTTGTCTGGGTAATTATTAAATGTGTCCGTGGTGGAGAAAAAGCAACCGATCAGGTCTGGGAAGGCGCGCATGGACTGGAATGGACATTACCATCGCCACCGCCATTCCATAGTTTTACAACACCGCCGCAGGTGACGGATGCAACAGCGCATTCATAAATTATGAATGATAACAACGAACCAACTGCTGCAGAAAAGGAATTAGCAGCAAAGAATATGCGACTGGCCATTATCCTCGGCTTGGTCGCATTAGGCTTTTATGTTGGCTTCGTATTGTTTTACTGGAAATAATGCAAGCAGCGACCAGAACCGCAAAGAAATTAACACTCGTTGCAATAGCAATGTTTGGTTTTGGTTACGCATTGGTTCCCTTGTATGACGTGTTTTGTGACATTACAGGTATCAATGGCAAGACGGGTGAAATATCGCAGGCAGAAGCTGATTCTGCAACAGTTGATACTAACCGGTTAATAACGGTTGAGTTTGATACTAATGTTAATTCTGCATTGCCATGGAAGTTTATAGCAGCGGAATACAAGATGAAGGTTCATCCTGGTGAAGTTGCTGAGGCAGTGTTTATTGCTGAAAACCAGTCTGACACTGCAATAGCCGGGAGGGCGGTGCCTAGTGTAGCACCCGCAAAAGCGTCGTTATTTTTTAACAAGACCGAATGCTTTTGTTTTACCCGGCAGGTGCTTGAGCCTGGAGAGCGTAAGGAGATGGTTGTGAGATTTGTTGTTGATTCGGATCTGCCTGAAAAAATATCGACAATGACGCTTTCATACACGTTTTTTGATGCACTGGATGGTGAAGAAGAAACAGTAACAGCTAACACCATCGGTGCTAATAATAGTAAAGGTTAATTATAAATTTATAAAAAAGAGGAATAGTTATGTCTGACTCACACGGCGCATACTTTATCCCGGAACCAAGTCGTTGGCCGATCGTTGGTTCAGTTGCATTGTTCATTTCATTTATCGGTGGCGGGATCATGTTGAATGGTTCCGGGTTTGGTACGTTTATACTCGGCCTGGGCATCGGTGCAGTCATTTATATGTTCTGCGGCTGGTTTTCTGATGTGATCCGTGAAAGCCGGGGCGGTAATTACAATAAGCAGGTCGACATCAGTTTCCGTTGGGGAATGAGCTGGTTTATTTTTTCGGAAGTCATGTTCTTTGCCGCGTTTTTTGGTGCATTGTTCTATGCAAGGGTTTTCTCAGTGCCTTGGCTGGGAGGAGAAGGCGCAAAATTAGCCACCCATATGTTTTTGTGGCCTGACTTTGAATCTGTGTGGCCTTTGTTGACTACACCTGACATGAGCATGGAAGGGATTGAATCTAAATTTACAGCAATCAAAGAAATTATCCCTGCATGGGGCATTCCTGCTTTAAACACGGCAATATTATTAACAAGTGGGGCTACGGTGACTTTTGCTCACTGGGCGCTAAAGAAAAATAATCGTGCAGGACTTTGTTGGTGGTTAGCAGCGACAGTTGCGCTAGGTTTGATATTCGTTGTATTTCAAGCGTATGAATATGTTCATGCCTATAAGGACCTTGATCTTACCTTGAATTCCGGTATCTATGGTTCGACCTTTTTTATGTTAACCGGTTTTCACGGTTTTCATGTGACGATGGGCGCGACCATGCTATTGGTTATATTAGGCAGATCAATGGCAGGCCATTTTTCAGCCAATGATCATTTTGCGTTTGAAGGGGTTGCCTGGTATTGGCACTTCGTTGATGTGGTCTGGTTAGGCCTGTTTGTTTTTGTTTACTGGATATAACACCAAAGTAAATGTGTTTTGATAAAGGCGCTGCATGCAGCGCCTTTTCTATTTATGGTATTTATTGTCCGAGACCGTGTGGTTGTATCCAGCCGAACACATAGCCAACAATTAAAGAAATAAACAGGATAATTGAAAGCGTGATCCTGAAGGTTAGTGAAGTAACAAGACGTTTGGATTTCGAGTCATCTTTAACTAAAAAGATTGCGCCGGAGGCAAGAGACATAATTATTAATATAAGCAAAATGATGATAAATGCTTTAAATAATACGGCGCTCATTTAATACCTCAACAATTAATATTTGCAATATGACAGTATAACCAGCAATCTGTTGTAAGTATCGAAATATATGAACATAAACATAGGCAAAAGGTGTTTTAGTCCCGGACTACTCTCCAGTTTATTGGCGTTGATCTTTTTTTGTTTGTTTATTTCTCTGGGCTTATGGCAGTTGGATCGTGCTGAATACAAGAGAACATTATATAAAGATTTTTTAAGCAGACAGAACGCAGCCGCGATAAATTTAAAAGAAATAGTGGAGACAAATGATTATAAAAAATATCTATGGCGTCATGTTATTGCTATCGGCAACTTTGACGAAAGTGTTCAGATCATACTGGATAATCAGGTTAAACAAGGACAGCCCGGCTATTTTGTTTATACCCCATTTAATATAAGTGGGAGTAAGGATGTCTGGGCGCTGGTAAATCGTGGTTGGATAGCAGCCGGTCTGGACAGGAACAAACCGCCAGAATTAATAAAAACAAATTCCGCGATCACAATTAATGCTGTTATTAAGGAAATACCAAAAACGGGTATAAAATTAAAAGAAACTGAACCTGAAAAAATGACAGAAGAGATCTATCGGGTTGATAATATAAATTTAGCCGAGATAGAAAAGTTAATTGATAAAAAACTATTACCGGTAATTATCAGACTGGAGCCTGATGCTGATGCAGCTTACATAAGAGAATGGCGTGTCCCGGGATCAGGCGAAGAAGTGCATGAAGGTTATGCCTTTCAATGGTTTGCTTTTGCAGCAACATTATTTGTTATTTATATCGTGGTCAATACAAAAAAATTAAGTGAAGAAGATGGAAGAGAAGAAAAAGAATAAATTAACAATTATTTTAATTGTGATTGCATTTTTAAGCCCGGTTATTATTTCATGGTGGTATCTGAACTTTACCGATGTATTAACAGAAGGCGATAAATCAAATCATGGTGAGTTAATTAGTCCGCCCAGACAAATTGCTGATCTGGAATTATTGGAACCGATTGCCAATAAGGATTATCAGTTACATGGCAAATGGAGCATGATTTATGTTGCCGATACATGCGATGAAGTTTGTATTAATAATCTCCATCGCATGCGCCAGATACATATCGCAATGGATAAACATTCGCTTAGAGTGCAACGGGTTTTATTTTTAACTGGCGATAGTAATCAAAACTTAACTTCACTGTTTGCTGATTATGCTGGTCAGCGAGTTATTAAAAAAGACAATGCAGGGATAAATAATTTATTACAAAATTTTCAATTAAATGAAACAGATGATCCGCTAGCTACGCACCGACTTTATATTATCGATCCGCTTGGTAACCTGATGATGAGTTATCCGCCTGATGTTAATCCACGCGGAATAATGAAGGACCTTAAAAAATTATTAAAATCATCCAGGATTGGATAAGCACATTTAACCTGTTTGATATTATTTTATGAACCCAAACCTGTCTTTACTTAATTCCTGCCGACTCGCTTGTGTGCTCGCCTTTGTCGTTATTATTTTAGGCGCTTACACACGTTTATCTGATGCCGGCCTGGGTTGCCCCGATTGGCCGGGTTGTTATGGCAGGATGGTTGTTTCAGATGAAACGAAATATATTAATGCAGCCAACGAGGCTTATCCGGACAGACCGTTTAAAGAAGACAAGGCATGGAAAGAAATGATCCATCGTTATGTTGCCGGCACATTAGGAATTCTGATCTTGTTTATGGCGGCTTTTGCCTGGATGAAAACGATCAATACACATACTCGTCTATTAGCATCCGGACTATTGCTATTGGTCATCTTTCAGGCTTTGTTAGGGATGTGGACGGTAACATTATTATTAAAACCATTTGTTGTTGTTATGCATTTATTAGGCGGCATGACGATCATTAGCCTGCTTTACTGGATGATGCTGAGAGTTCAACTCGATAATAGCGGGATAAGTCGTCAGGAAGATTCATCGTTAACTATGTGGGCAGTATTCGGCCTGGTTGTGCTGGTATTACAGATATCATTAGGCGGTTGGACCAGTTCAAATTATGCGGCCCTCGCCTGCCCGGATTTCCCGACCTGCCAGAGAGCGATCTGGCCGGAAATGGATTTTAAAGAGGCATTTGTTCTTTGGCGTGGTCTGGGTATTGATTATGAAGGAGGTGTACTCGATGGTCCTGCTCGTACCGCGATCCACATGAGCCATCGCATCGGCGCGGTAATTACATTTTTGACGATTTTGCTAATTGCCATAAAAATGATGGCTCAATCCATTAAAGCGATACGATTGACCGGCATTGTAATGTTGGTATTACTGATTACCCAGGTTTCACTGGGGATCGCCAATGTCGTTTTTCATCTGCCATTACTGGTGGCAGTGGCGCACAATGGGGTCGCTGCGTTATTATTACTGTCCTTGGTGACTTTGTTACATCAAAGTATCCCTATAAAAAGATAATAAATCAGAGGAAAATTCTTGGATAATCGCCCGATAACAGACGCTGCTGCCTCGGTAAATTGGCAGGATTACCTGGCCTTATGTAAGCCAAAGGTCGTCTCGTTGATTGTATTTACCGCCGTGGTCGGTATGTTTCTGGCGACCCCGGCGATGGTGCCATGGGATATTCTGATATTTGGCACTATTGGTATTGGCCTTGCCGCGTCCTCAGCGGCGGCGATTAATCACGTTGTCGATCACCGCATAGATTCAATCATGGCGCGGACGATGAAGCGGCCACTGCCAAAAGGAAATGTCAGTGTTATCAATGCCGTTATTTTTGCCTGGTTCCTGGGAACGATCTCAATGGGCATCCTCGCCTTTTTAGTCAATCCACTCACCGCCGGCCTGACGGCTATTTCACTGATTGGCTATGGTTTTATCTATTCGATGTTTTTGAAGCGTGCGACACCACAGAATATCGTTATTGGTGGCGCGGCTGGTGCGGCACCCCCGGTATTGGGTTGGACGGCTGTTACCGGAACACTGGATCCCAATTCATTATTATTGTTTCTGATTATCTTCGCCTGGACACCGCCACATTTCTGGGCCCTGGCTATCTATCGCAGAGATGATTATGCCTCGGTCGATATCCCGATGTTACCGGTCACACATGGTGTGGAATTCACGCGTTTGCATATCCTGCTGTACACCATCGTATTATGTATCGTTACCTTATTACCCTATTTAACCTATATGTCAGGTGTCTTTTATCTGGTCTGTACCTTGTTATTGAACGCAGGCTTTCTTTATTACGCAATTCGTATGCAAAAAGATCATTCTGATCGATTGGCAATGCAAACCTTCTCTTATTCAATTATCTATTTGATGATTTTATTTGCTGTACTACTCATCGATCATTATATTCCGCTGCTTGCCAGCGTTCTTTAAAAGCCTACAGGTATACTGCCAGTCTACCTGGTAAATGTGCGTTAGCTCCATAAATAGTGCTGAAGGCATTGAACTGTGTGTCTATGGTCCGG
Source organism: Gammaproteobacteria bacterium (assembly GCA_028281365.1). Lineage (GTDB taxonomy): Bacteria > Pseudomonadota > Gammaproteobacteria > Eutrophobiales > Eutrophobiaceae > JANQJZ01. The sequence goes on from JANQJZ010000005.1 coordinate 33,851, forward strand.
TCTGAACGATTAGCTTAGGAGAAATAATATGCAACGCAGAGAGTTTTTAATAAAAACGAGCGGTGTATTCGGTACTGTATTGGCAATGGGCCCACAAGTGTTTGCTCACGAGGTCAACAAACAACTTAATATTACCCCTTTAAAAAAGTCCGACAAGGAATGGCGCAAACTCGTTAGCGGCCGTCAGTTTGATATCCTCTTTGAAGAAGGTACGGAACCACCAGGTTCAAGCCCGCTTGACAAGATCTATAATGAAGGCACTTATATTTGTGCTGCATGTTATCTGCCCTTGTTTGAATCAGAAACCAAATACGATAGCGGTACGGGTTGGCCCAGTTTTTATCAACCGATAGCGGATCGTGTAGGGACCAAGCTGGACTTAAAATTAATATGGCCACGTACGGAATACCATTGTGTTCGTTGCGGCGGTCATCAGGGTCATGTGTTTGAAGATGGACCCGAACCGACCGGCCTGCGTTATTGTAATAATGGTCTTGCCTTAAACTTTATCCCAGCCGATCAACCGTTACCCGAATTAAGGGGATAATAAAAATGAAAAACCCCCTGTTCGCTGTAATGTTATACAGCATCTCCCTGCCATTGTTTGCCACAACAGACTCAGTGATCTTTGCTGGCGGTTGCTTCTGGTGTATGGAGCTACCCTTTGACAAACTTGATGGTGTTGTGCGTACCACTTCAGGTTATTCCGGTGGGCACACTGAAAACCCGACTTATAAAAGTACGTCATCCGGTACAACCGGACACTATGAAGTTGTCGAGATCGAATATGATCCGGCAAAAGTCAGTTATGAAAAACTGCTGGATGTTTTTTGGAAGAATATTGATCCATTTGATGATAAAGGGCAGTTCTGTGATAAAGGTCCGCAATACCGTGCAGCGATCTTTACCAAAAATGATGAAGAAAAAAAGTTGGCTATAAAAAGCAAGGAAGCATTACAAAAAAAATTAGGCAACAAGGTAACGATCATTACCGAAGTACTTCCAGCTAAAAAGTTTTATGCTGCAGAAGACTATCATCAAAACTATTATCAAAAAAACCCGCTACGATATAAGTACTATCGTTATGGTTGTGGTAGAGATAACCGTTTAAAACAAGTGGAAAAAATTGTTAATTCGGAAAACTAAACTGTATTTTTAATAAATACAGAATACAATCGCGGCTGTAAAATAATTCAAAAAAGGATGTCTAATGCAGTCGATCATTTCGGTCAAAGACCTTTATAAGACGTATGCTTCGGGGTTTCAGGCCCTAAAAGAAATTAATCTGGAAATCAGTCGTGGTGAGATCTTCGCCCTGCTCGGTCCTAACGGTGCCGGTAAAACGACATTAATCAGTATTATCTGTGGCATTGTTAATCCAACGAGCGGTGAGGTCTTTGCCGATGGCCATAACATCATTACCGATTTTCGCGCCGCACGATCAAAGATCGGTTTGGTTCCACAAGAGCTATCAACCGATATGTTTGAAAGCGTTTGGGGTACAGTTAATTTTAGTCGAGGCGTATTCGGTAAATCTGCGGACCCGGTTTATATTGAAAAGGTGTTGCGTGATCTTTCTTTATGGGACAAGAAGGATTCAAAGATCATGGCGTTATCGGGCGGCATGAAGCGACGCGTTATGATCGCCAAGGCATTGTCGCATGAACCAACGATATTATTTCTCGATGAACCCACTGCCGGTGTTGATGTTGAGTTACGCCAGGACATGTGGGAGATGGTGCGCGGTCTTCGTGAAAGCGGCGTCACAATTATATTAACAACACACTATATAGAAGAAGCTGAACAAATGGCGGATCGTATTGGTGTGATCAATAAAGGTGAAATTATTGTCGTTGAAGATAAAACCAAATTAATGAAACAACTTGGCAAGAAACAATTAACCTTACATTTACAGAATACCCTAACAAGCATTCCTGATGAATTAACCGGGTTTTCACTTGAGCTAACAGCCGAAGGTAATGAGCTGGTATATACCTTTGACACACAATTGGAACACACTGGTATCGCTGCACTACTAAGAAAACTTAATGAACATGGTATTGATTTTAAAGATCTCCATTCAAGTGAAAGTTCACTGGAAGAGATCTTCGTCAGTCTGGTGAGGACAAAACAATGAATATTTATGCAATTAAAGCAATCTATCTTTTTGAGATGGCCCGGACCGCTAGAACACTAATGCAAAGTATCGCATCCCCCGTGCTATCAACCTCTCTCTATTTTGTTGTTTTTGGTGCAGCGATTGGATCACGTATGGGTGAGATCGACGGTATCAGTTACGGCGCATTTATTATTCCCGGTTTGATCATGTTGTCATTATTAAATGAAAGTATTTCCAATGCCTCATTCGCTATCTACATGCCAAAATTTACCGGTACCATTTACGAAGTATTGTCTGCCCCGTTATCGTATATTGAAATCCTGATCGGCTATGTTGGCGCGGCCGCAACGAAATCAGTAATACTGGGGATTCTAATCTTGTTTACAGCGCGTTTATTTGTTGACTACGAAATTGCACATCCATTATATATGTTGGGCTTTCTTATATTAACGGCCCTGACGTTCAGTTTGTTTGGTTTTATTCTTGGTGTTTGGGCAGACAGTTTTGAAAAACTTCAAATCGTACCGATGATGATCGTCACGCCATTAACATTTCTTGGTGGCAGCTTTTATTCAATTAACATGTTGCCGCCACTATGGCAAAAGATAACCCTGTTTAATCCGGTTGTATATCTAATCAGTGGTTTTCGTTGGAGCTTTTATGGTATTGCCGATGTTAATGTCATACTGAGTCTAGGCATGATTACATTATTCATGTTGATTTGTTTAACCACAGTATGGTGGATATTTAAAACCGGCTATCAATTAAAGGCCTGATAACACTTATTGATCCGGTACCTCTCCATACGGATACTTGTACGAACCATAGCGAATAACGAGAATCGAAAATGCCAGGATCAAAACAGCAGCTGATATATAGATGATCCCGAGATCAGCAACATGGTTATTTTGAATATTACCAAGCAACATTCTTGTTAATGCTGTAATACCAACATAAATTAAAAATCGAACCGGCATATGATTAGTTTTAAAATAAATACCGACCATCGACAGTAATTCAAGATAGATAAATAACAACAAAATATCTTCAATAGTGATATGACCATTAATGATCATACCGATAAATTCCGAGATGCCAGACCAGACAATGGCTGCACCAATAGCAAACAGAGTCAGATAGTGGGCACCATCAACCAGAAACCCACCAAAGTGATCGACATTACCTTTTAAAGGATTAGCTTGTTGTTCGCTAAGGCTGTTATCAGTCATCGAGCTCCCCCATTTACTTTTCTCCTAATGTATCTCTGTTTCCGGATAATGACAATGTCTATAAATTACTTTGTTTATGTTGCTTAAATTCCTAATTTTGCTAGATTTAGCCTATGGATAATAAAGCTAAGAATGGTACGGTGTCTGAGGTAGAGGGAAAGGAATGCATTTTTTATGACGGTCACTGGATTCGTCATTACCAATCGAACACCAATACGCTTGTCGATAAGAAGAAAATGATCGACCAGCTAACGCGCAGGGTCTTTCATAATGTTGAACCAGGTATAAATACACCAGGGTACCGTGTAGAAGAAATTCGACAGATCTTTGAACAGGAAACTAATCCGGCCAAGAAGCGGGTCAAAGGCGCAATGCTGGCTGGTGCACTGCTGAATCGCGGTCGTGATATCCTGAATGCCATCGTTGAGCTTGAGGAAGCCGGCGTTAAAATCGAAACAAATAACGAATTACTTGAGCGGTGTGGTAAGTGTTTTGTCGAGGCTCTGGTACTTGGCGAAAATATCAAGTTGGCCAATGGAGATGAATCCGTGGCTGAACTCTGGGGAGAGCCATTCAGGGTGTTTTCTCTTCCAATTGAGGAATTCTTTGAAAGTCGATATATCAAGATTGCACAAACCATGACCGAGATCGATCAGGTTACAGAAATAATGTTGACGGTCATTGACAAATCGCCAATTTTTGCTGACGCGAAAGATAAAACAATTGAACTAAGCAAGGCTTCAAAATTAGCTTGTGAAACACTGCGTAGTGATCCGGTCATATTCGAGGTTTGGCCACGTTATGTTGTTGCCAAGGAGTCGTTTGAAGCATTCAAGCCAAACATCGATAGCATTGCTGAAAATGGTCAACGACTTATTTATAAAGAAGGTTATGAACTGATCAGGGAAGGCGGTTCTTTGTTGACCATGATGTCAAGTTTACGCATACCAATAGAAGATAGTGTTAAAAGCTATATCGATAAATGTAAGGAATACTCTGTATAAATTCTTTAATTCAGTTAAAGAAAGATTGATATTACTTTTTTGTTCCGGAAGCCAATATATTGTTGAGGTTTAATTCATGCGCTTTCGGCCGAGAGTGCCCTCATCATAACCTCAAGTGCCTGAACATAAGAGTTGTGCATCTTTTTATAAAATTCTTCAGCCATTAATTTTTTCTGCCATGAATCCAGATTTGGAAACTCCGACATATCTACCTCAATGGCTTCGGCGGGATCGACAGTGGCCAATAAACAAAAGTCCGCAATGGATAATGTATCCCTTGCCAAATAAGTTGAATTAGCTAATTGATTATCAACTACAGTGAAGAAACGATTGATAAAATTTTTACCGTCTTCCAGTGATTGTTCATCTACTTCAACTTCGATAATAGGTGCAAGAAATTTATTAAACAAAACTTTGCCAACACCATTAGCCACGTGAATCGCAGTAAAGTCCAGCCACTTATCGATATTGGCCTGGCCCTCATAATCAGAGGCATAAAAGTCAGAGTCAAACTTGCGACAAAGGTATTTCATAATGGCATTACTTTCAAATAGCGTAAAACCATCAACATCAATAACCGGAATTTTGCCGGAAGGACTCATTTTTAAAAATTCATCCGTCTGTGTTTCTTCAGCAATAGGACTAATGCGTATAAATTCATAATCCTGACCCATGGCGTTCAAACAAAGACGGACGCGATTGACAGGAAATGAAACGTCCAGACCGTATAACTTAATCATGCCTCTCCCCTTTTATTTAGTGTTTATTATCGTAATTGGCTGTCTTTACTGCCGCGACGGTTGAACAGTTGCAGGTCTTTTTCTTCGGAGTCATGTTGAGATTGGCAATCCACACACAGGCGTACGCCAGGAACCGCTTCGCGTCGTGCCTGGGGAATCTCAGCCTCGCATTCTTCACAATGCGTCAGGCTTTCACCTTTGGGCAATTGGCTGCGCGCGAGCTTAATCGCATCTTTGACGCTATCGTCAATCTGATCCTGAACCGCTCCGTCTTTTGACCAACCCCCTGCCAATATTCTTCTCCTAAAAGATTTAATTATAGATCAATCGACAGTTACTCTTTTAATCATTAGTCACGGGTATATCAAAATGCAATATATCCTCCCGTTTGCCCAGCTTCGTATAAAGTTGGATAGGCGGGTCATCATCTTTATCAGCCTGTACAAAAATCATCCAGGCACCACGTTCTCTGGCAATCGGTTTGAGATGTTCAATGAGTGCTGTGGCAACACCCTGTCTTCGGTATTCTTTATAAACAGCGAGATCATAGATATAGATTTCACTACGCGGCTGTTCAAACTTCCTTAGTTCATAAGCAGTCAATCCACCAGTGACCTTGTCATTATCCAGTGCAATCAATGCGATAAACGTATCATCGCTCAATAACGATGTAATGTACTCATTATCTGGCCGGTTACGACCATAGTTATGCGGTTCATCAAAAACTTCTTCAAAACAATTGAGCAATTGATGGAATAAATTAACGTCGTTAATCGTGAGTGATTTAATGGAATGCGGCATATGCTTCTTAATAGATCAAACGACATTCACCCTTTAATATTAAATTAATCGGAGGGAGTTTGTGCTTGTTTCATTCGGTGTTCCCAGCGTCGGCGAGCATGGCGGCGCATATTGGGAATGTTGTCGGTCTCGTCGATAATGGCTAGGCCGAGTATTGTTTCAAAGATATCTTCCATCGTGATCAAACCCAGCCACGTGCCGTACTCGTCATAAACCAGCGCCATATGTTGGTGTTCTTTAAGTAGTGAAGTCAGGGCTGATTCAGCTGAAAACGTCTCTTGGAAAATCTGTATCGGGTTCATCAATTCACTGATCGGTGTATTGGCTTCAGCATCCAGTAATTCGCTGCGGAACACAACGCCTTGAGGGTGTTCATCATCATCCAGTACCGGGTAGCGTGAGAAAGATGTTTCTCGCAATATCTCCCTATTATCTTCGGCTGTACTATCGAGTCTGAAATATTGGCAGACTGTACGCGGTGTTAAGATGTTGTCCAGTTGTATCTCGTGCAAATCGAGAATATTCGCAATCACCCGCTGTTCATCTTCATCCAGCATGTTGCGTTCACGGCCCAACTTGGTCAGCGCCTTGATCTGTGAGCGGATATCGGTCTTTGGCGACTCACCCCCCAGGGAACGCGTGATCATATCAGACAGCATAATGAAGGGCTTCAGTATTAAGATCATGCCGTTCAGGATTGGGGGCAGAAATGGTGCCAGTTTATCCCAGTACTTTGCACCGAGCGTTTTGGGAATAATTTCAGAGAGTACCAGTACCAGAAAAGTCAGGATCGCGGATGAGACGCCCAGGTAACCATCACCAAACACGATACCGACCTGAGCACCGACACCCGCTGCGCCAAAGGTATGAGCAACGGTATTCAAGGTCAGGATCGCCGCCAATGGTTGATCGATACGTTCCTTTAGATTATTTAAACGCTTGTATAACTTGGGTTGTGTTTCCCTGAGACTGACGATATAACTTGGCGTAATGGACAACAGGACAGCTTCAAGCACGGAACAGAGAAAAGATACACCGATTGCAAGAAAAGCGAACGCGATTAACAGGGTCATAAGAAGCGTGAATAATTCCTTCGTGAAAACAAGGTTTCAATGCTACACAACATGATCAGGGTCGGCAATGAGTGGTTTGAATAGCGTGAACATAAATATGGTAAGAGATGTAAAACGCATTTGAATATTATTAATTCAAGAAATAAATCGATACTGAGCCTATTGATTCAATCCTCTAGTTCATAAACCCTTTCTAATATATTATCTTCTACTTCTTTTACACCTTTAGGTGATATGAATATCACTTCATCGCTATTGTCGTATTCTATGAATCTGTCATCATGAAGAGGTTTTATAACAGATCTTTTAAACATTGACAGGTTTGAGTGTTCCACCCAATTAAAAAGATCTTCTATTAAAATTCCGTTATCTAATTCAGAGTAAGCTAACAATAAAGCTTTCTGTTTAAAATTTAAATCTGTTCGTAAAATTCTCTTTTTACCTGCAACATTCCAAATGTCTGGAATATTTCTAGTTGCTAATATATCAACTAATGTCTGTGCTTCTTCTAAAGGAAGCTTGTAATATATTCTTATTAATTCACTTATTACCCAATCACAGTTTCTAATAATTGTTGCTAAGTCTATTTCGTTAGCTTCAATATCACCGCCTACATGACCAATACCTCTTTTTCCTCTTAATGTATAAAGAAATACAAGTGCTCTCGGAATAATAATTCTAAGACTCTCATTTCCAGAGGATTTAGGTAAAATGATTAATTTTCTACATTCATCTGGAAAATTATTTATGTTTGATCCAAAAGGTATAAAAGTTCCCGTTAACTCCTGTTGTAAAAAACGTAATACAGATTCACAAAATTTTCCTGCGCTTAATCCAGCCGCATCATAAGAAGAATCATACTGGGCTTCTTTATATCTATTTTTCAACTCTAGATATGAAGATATGACTTTATCTCGAAATTTTTTCGGAATGTCAGTTAATGCAGAATCTAAAAGTTGACTATGTTTTTGTGTATTCGTATTGACCTTCGTCATTTTCGTTTCTGCTTAGCTTTTCTGCTCTTAATGCCCGTCCTAGAGATGGGGATAACTCGTTTGTTGTATAAGTGAAAGCTTTTTTGCTTTGGCAATGATCTTTAATGTCTTTAGTTGTTTTTGGGGTGTTGAAAAAGCCAGCAGTTATTAACTCATCTATCATTGCTCCAGGCCCAGGTCTACCAGCCACTTTTCGTTTAGCCTTCTTTTTACCAGTTTTTTTATTCTTTTTCTTGTTTGTTTTTTTTATGGGGTTTTTTAGTGGCTCTTCTTCGGGCTCTTCTTCAGTTTGAACAGATGGCCTCATTTTGAAAACTAACTCTACAATTTTTAGTTGAACAGCTTCCGATTTAAAAGAATTTACAATTTCAGCAAGTTCTTTTAGCTCTTGTTTTAATTCCTTAAAATTTTCAATCATAATAAATTCCCCTTTGTTAAAAGACTTTACTGTTATCAACAAAAACGGCCCCGAAGGACCGTTTGTTGTTTTCGTTTTTCATCATCCTTGATACCTCGTTTAAATTGCTATCGCTTCCCGCAGTTTTTTCATTGCGTTGTTTTCGATCTGCCGGATGCGTTCTGCAGAGACGTTGTACTCAGCAGCAAGCTCATGCAAGGTTACTTTCTTTTCTGCTAACCAACGTTTGGCGATGATGTCTTTACTACGATCATCAAGTAATGCGATTGCACTATGCAGTGCATGTTGGTTTTGAACGTCGTTTTGTGCGGTTTCGATCAATTCTTCCGGACCGGCACTTTTATGTTCAAGATAATAAGCGGGTGCCTGAGTTGATTCTTCATCATCGTTATCATCAGTATAACCATCGAATGATGCATCATAGTTGCTTAGGCGTTTTTCCATCTCCAGTACATCACTGGGTTTAACGCCTAAATCTTTTGCGACTTCATTGACCTCTTCCTGGTTTAACCAACCCAAACGTTTTTTAGATGAACGTAAGTTAAAGAATAATTTACGTTGTGCTTTAGTAGTAGCAACTTTAACAATGCGCCAGTTGCGTAATATAAACTCATGGATCTCGGCACGGACCCAATGCACAGCAAAGGAAACCAGTCTTACACCGACATCCGGATCAAAACGTTTTACCGCTTTCATTAATCCTACGTTACCTTCCTGGATAAGGTCGGCTTGTTGTAAACCGTAACCGCTGTAACCGCGTGCGATCTTTACGACAAAACGCAGGTGAGACATTACCAGGCGACGTGCCGCTTCGAGATCGGTTTCTTCACGCAGACGACGGGCCAATGACTGTTCTTCTTCCAGAGTCAGAATCGGCACCTGGTTCACCGAAGAGATATAACTCTCAATCGAACCTGTCGGTAAGGCTACATTTAATTGTGTAAGTTGATTCATACGTTTATTTATTCCCTTATGCCTAAATCGGCTATTTATAATTGAATTTTAGCACTCTGGAACTTTGAGTGCTAATTTTTGCAGAAGTTCAACGCAGTTTTGGAGCTAAACTATTGAAATAATTAATTAAACCGGCTCGATAGAAGCAAGATGTCGCTTAACCGAGATCCAGGAACCAAACAGACCTAGTGCAACCCCAATTAGTAATAAAATCAATGAGTTAACAAAGCCAAGGCCGATCAACTCAAAATTACTGCCATATAGGTTGGTTAACTGCTTTACCGGGCCTTGCAGCATCTGCATGGAAACGGTTATCAGAAGCCAGGCGATAATACTGCCGAAGACACCATACCAGAGACCACTATAGAGAAACGGTCGTTGGATAAAACTATCGGTGCCGCCAAACAATTTGGTGATCTCAATTTCTGCTCGCCTGTTATAAATCGAGAGCCGAATGGTATTACCCACGATCAACAACACCGCAATGGCAAGTAATGTTGAAAGAATAATAATAATCCGGTTAATGATATCGAGTATGAACAGTAAACGTTTGATCCACTGACTATCGTATTGCGCACTATCCACTTCCGGCATGGCTTCCAATTCAGTTATTAACTCATTGGTGATCTGCTCATTCATATTATCCATTGCCGGTTTGATCAGGATAACATTCGGTAACGGGTTTTCATCCAATGCATCCAGTGCTTCAGCAAAACCGGAAAGGCGTTGATATTCCGATAGTGCATCTGCACGATTAATGATGATCGTTTCTCCGATCATAATGTGTTTGTTTAGTTTGTTTGCAAACTCGCTGGCCTGTTCTTCTGTTATCTCGGTTTGTAAAAATAATGTAACTTGTAATGATCCATCCCAACTGGAAGAAACGGTTCTTACGTTATCGAGTAACAGATAAAAACTGGCAGGTAACGCAAGTGAAATTCCGATTACAGCCGTTGTTAATAAATTACTGATCGGGTTTTTAACGTATTGACCAAGACTGAAAAAAAATGCCTGTGCATGTTGTAACAGCCACATATCAAAACGACGTTTAAGTTCTGTTTTAAAACTTTTATCAGGCCGTTGATTTTTTTTCTTTGCCTGTTTCATTCTTCAACAGGGGTACCGGCATGGGTCAGTATGCGGCCCGTCTTTAAAGTAATAATGCGTTTCTTTAAACGTTTGATCATATCCAGATCATGACTGGCAATAAGTACGGTTACACCAACCTGGTTAAACTGTTCAAATAATTTCATCGTGTCCCAGGACAAGGCTGGGTCGAGGTTTCCGGTCGGTTCGTCAGCAAGCAATACGGCAGGCCGATGAACAACTGCACGTGCGACACCCACTCGTTGCTGCTCGCCACCGGACAGTGACATTGGGTAACTATTAATCTTTGGTAACAGACTGACTTTATCCAATGCAGCTTGTACACGTTTACGAATCTCCTGGTGACGGTAACCGGCAATGACTAATGGTAAGCCAACATTGTCAAAGACGGTCCGATCATTTAATAAACGATGATCCTGAAACATAAAACCAATGTTTCGTCGGAATAAAGGAATACGTCGATTACGCACGCGTTCCAGGTTTTGTCCATTAACGATGATCTGTCCGCGTGAATGACGATCGATTAAAGCGACCAGTCGTAACAAGGTACTCTTGCCGGCACCGGAACGGCCGGTGACATAAACCATTGCGCCTTGTTCGACGTGTAGATTGATATTTCTTAATGCTTCGTTACCGCCGGGGTAAGTCATGTGTACATTGGTAAAGCGAATCATGTGTCGCTCACCAATAATGCATCGATAAAGTCGGCGGCATTGAACGGTCTGAGATCATCGAGTTGTTCACCAACGCCAATAAACCGAATCGGGATCTTTAATTCATCTGCGAGTGAAAAAGCGATTCCACCTTTTGCCGTGCCATCAAGTTTGGTTAATGCGATGCCGGTTATACCGATCGCCTCATGAAATTGTCTTGCCTGCATCAGGGCATTTTGTCCGGTACCGGCATCCAACACTAATAACACTTCGCGTTGTATGTTGGCATCAAATTTATCACCAATGCGATAGATCTTTTTCATTTCTTCCATCAGGTTATCTTTATTATGTAAGCGTCCTGCAGTGTCAGCGATAAGCACATCGGTATTATTTGCCCTTGCTGAATCAAGTGCATCAAAGATCACGGCACCGGAATCGGAGCCGTGTGCCTGGGCAATGACTTTAATATTGTTACGTTCACCCCAGACTTGTAATTGTTCGATCGCTGCCGCTCGAAAGGTATCACCCGCAGCCAACATGACCGATTTGCCTTCTGACTGTAGACGTTTTGCCAATTTACCGATGGTAGTGGTCTTGCCGACACCATTAACACCAACAACCAGGATCAGGAAGGGTTTGTTGGGTTGCTCAGGGATCTGTAACGGTTTCTCAACGGTTTCAAGTACAGAAAGCAGGAGCTGTTTCAGTTTTTCCAGCGGATTCTGTTTGGATTTATTATCTGTTTCTGCTTTTAGCAGTTGAATGACCTGATCAGTGGTTTTGATGCCGATATCGGCCGTGATCATCCTGTCTTCAAGCTCTTCCAATGTCGCCGTATCGATAGTTTGCTTCTTTATGCGGTTTAAAAGACCGCCGAAAAGACCGGAGCGAGTGCGTTGCAGGCGGTCTGAGAGCGTCGTTCCCTCGATTTTAGCTGCGGATTTTTCGTCGTTACTTTTTTTCTTTAGGCCAAACACAAAAAGTGAACTATTTAGAATGCTGTCAAAGTTGGGGTATCCTACCATTAGTGATATAGAACTCATAAAGAGAAATACTCTCTATATAGCGTACATATAAATTAATTCCCTTAAATAACGTTAATAGCAATTATGAAACAGTATTGGTCATCTTTAATAAGCATTGTATTCGGGCTGGCCCTGGTTATGCCGGTGCCGGTATTTGCCAAGGTACATGAATATCAGCTCGATAATGGACTGAAGGTATTGGTAAAAGAAGATAGTCGTGCGCCGGTCGTCGTGTCACAGGTCTGGTATAAGGTCGGCAGCAGTTATGAGCACGATGGAATTACCGGTGTCTCGCATGCGCTTGAGCATATGATGTTTAAAGGCACAGAAAAATTTCCAACGGGTGAGTTTTCCCGCATTATTTCCGAGAATGGCGGCCGGGATAATGCCTTCACCGGGCCGGATTATACAACTTACTTTCAAACCCTGGAAGCTTCAAGGTTGGAGATCAGTTTTCAACTGGAATCGGATCGTATGCGTAATCTCCTGTTACCGGCGGACGAATTCCTGAAAGAGATCGAGGTTGTCAAGGAAGAACGTCGTTGGCGTACAGAAGATAACCCTACTTCTTTTTTATATGAAACAACGAAAGCGACCGCATTCCAGACCAGTCCTTATCGTTACCCTGTTATTGGCTGGATGCAGGATCTCGATAATATGACTATCGAAGATCTGGGTGGCTGGTATAAAAAATATTATGCACCGAATAATGCAACGGTCGTCGTCGTCGGTGACGTTAAACCCGATGAAGTATTTGCCTTGGCAAAAAAATATTTTGGTCCGTTACCTAAAGGCGAACCGATTTCAATTAAAGTACTGGAAGAAGTCGAACAACAAGGCGCGAAACGGGTAAAGGTAAAACGTCCGGCAGAGTTACCGTCATTAATTATGATGTATAAAACACCGGTCGTTAAACCGGGTACGGTTGATCAAACAGAGTGGGATTGGGAACCATATGCGCTGGAAGTATTGAGCGGTATTCTTGACGGCGGAGATAGTGCACGTTTTGCCAGTCGATTGGTACGTGGCAGTGAAGTTGCAGCAGCAGCCAGTGCCGGTTATCAGATGGCTTCGCGTCTGGATAATGTGTTTAGTGTTTCCGGTACGCCTTCAAAAGATAAAACAATTAAAGATCTCGAAGATGCGTTTCGTAAAGAGTTGGTTGATATGCAAACCAATCTGGTTAGCGATGAAGAATTGCAACGGGTAAAGGCGCAAGTTGTTTCAGCAGATGTTTATGAAAAAGATTCGGTTTTCTTTCAAGCCTATATTATTGGTGTTTTGGAAACGATCGGTTTGTCATGGCAACTGGCAGATAAATATGTTGAACGAATAAAGGCAGTAACCGCAGAACAGGTTATGGCTGTAGCAAAAAAATATTTGGTTGAAGATCGCTTAACCATTGCGGAACTGGATCCATTACCTTTGGGTGCGAAGAAACCAAGACGTGCCCCTACAGGAGGTTCCCGTGCACATTAATAACCGTTTTTTATTGGACTTATTTATGAGAATTTTTTTGCTATTGCTGCTTGGTTTAAATTGGTCATTAGCACTCGCAACGCCGAACATACAGCATTGGAAAACTAAAAACGGTACACCGGTTTATTATGTTCACGCCCCGGAATTACCAATGCTTGATTTGCAAATCGTGTTTGATGCCGGCAGTAGCCGGGATGGGAAATTGCCTGGCACGGCTGCGTTATTGAATGGTTTACTTGATCAGGGTGCCGATGGTCTTGATGCCGATGCAATCAGTACCGCTTTTGAATCCCTCGGGGCAATTTATGGCTCGGATGTCGGTTACGATTCGGCTTCAGTCAAGCTGCGCACGTTGACCGATGAAAAGCTTTTAAACAAGGCATTGGCAAACTTGCAACGGGTTATTGCAAAGCCTGATTTTCCGGAGGACGCATTGGAACGGCAGCGTGCACGAACCTTGATTGGTATTCGTGCCAAACAACAATCGCCCGGTGCTTTGGCACGGGATGCATTTATGAATGCCTTATACCAGTCACACCCTTATGCAAATCCAAACTCGGGGACGGAAGAGTCTGTTAAGGCGATAAAGCGTGAAGATATTGTTAATTTTTATCAACAATACTATGTTGCAAACAATGCATTGATCGCGATGGTTGGTGCTATTGATCGTAAGCAGGCAGAAAGTATTGCTGAAAAAATTACCACGACATTAAAACAGGGTAAGAAAGCACAATCACTAAACAAGGTTGAAGATTTACAAAAGTCGAATACGGTATTCATTGAACACCCTTCACAGCAAACACATATACTGGTTGGCCAACCGGGTCTTAAACGTGGTGATCCGGATTACTTTCCACTTTATGTTGGCAACCATGTTTTAGGTGGTGGTGGTATGGTTTCACGTTTATTTGAAGAGATCAGGGAAAAACGTGGTTTGTCGTACAGTGCCTATAGTTATTTTTCACCCATGCGTTTTAAAGGACCGTTTCTTGCCGGGCTACAAACAAAAACGGATCAGGTTGATGAAGCCTTATCGGTATTAATGGAAAATATAAATTCGTTTATTGATAATGGGCCTACTGAAGAAGAATTAATTGCATCGAAGAAAAATATTACCGGCGGCTTTCCATTACGCCTGGATAGTAACAGCAAGATCCTCGGTTATGTGGTGATGATCGCCTATTACGGGTTACCGTTAGATTACCTGGAAACATTTAATGCCAATATTGAAGCAGTGACGATCGCGCAGATTAAGGATGCGTTCAAACGGCGTGTCACGCCTGACAAGTTAGTTACCATTCTGGTAGGCTCATCAGCAGAAAAACAGCAAGAAGGAACATAATATCTTGTCTGCTCCCGGTAAGGTACGCATCATTGCCGGTAATTGGCGTGGCAGAAAACTTGAAGTAATTGATTGCCCCGGTTTACGACCTTCTCCAGACCGAATCCGTGAAACCTTATTTAACTGGTTACAACAGGATATCGTTGCGGCCCGTTGCCTCGATTTATTTGCAGGTAGTGGCGCAATTGGTTTTGAAGCATTGTCACGTGGTGCACGTGAAGTTGTTATGATTGAGTCAGATAAAAATCTGGTCGAGAATTTAAAACGTCAGGCCGAAAAGCTGAATAGTACGAATCATATCATTCAGCAGGCAGAGGCTATTCAGTGGCTGACGCAACAAAAAAATGCATTTGATATTATTTTTCTGGACCCGCCTTTTGCAGAGGGCTATATCGAAAAATGTTGTGCATTGATTCGTGAACAATCGTTGTTAGCTGATAGGGGTATGATATATATTGAGTCTGAAAAAGATTTGGCAGCCCCCGCCGGTTGGACAATTAAAAAGCAAACCAGGGCAGGGGAAGTCAAGTCAGCGTTACTTGAGCTTGATTAAGGGCACATAATGATAACAGCAATCTATCCGGGTACTTTTGATCCAATTACACATGGGCACTCTGACATAGTGACACGTGCTTCCAAAATATTTGATAAAGTATTATTTGCTGTAGCCAATAGTACAAGTAAACAAACTTTATTTGATCTTGAAGAACGAATCTCGTTAGCTAAAGGGGTTTTAAACAGTTTGCAGAATGTTGAAGTTATCTCTTTTGATGGATTAATAACTGATTTAGCGAGAGAGCAAAATGCCAGGGCAATCATACGTGGTATTCGAGCAGTTTCTGATTTTGATTATGAATTTCAAATGGCAGGGATGAATCGGGAATTATTACCGGAAACAGAGACTATATTTTTATCACCCGCAGCTAATCTAAGTTTTATTACTTCCAGTCTGGTACGAGAAATTTCTGCCTATGGCGGTGATGTCAGTACATTTGTGCATGAGTCTGTCGTTAAAGCATTAAAAGAAAAACACTCATAAATTAGTATGTTTAAAATATATAAGTTTGTTGCTGTATTTTTCTTTTTCCTTTTTCCAGCTTCAGTTTTTACTCAGCCGATAAAACAGGCTGCTGTCGCGACAGCACACCCGATGGCGACACAGGCAGGTGTTGATATATTACAACAAGGCGGTAATGCCTTTGATGCAGCAGCGGCGATAACGGCATCGTTGGCTGTTGTCGAGCCTTATGGGTCCGGTATTGGTGGCGGTGCGTTTTGGTTAATACACCAGGCAGCTAACAATCAACAGATTATGATTGATGGTCGTGAAAAGGCACCAATGGCCAGTCATAAGGATATGTATCTGGATGAGTCCGCTAATGTTATTAAAGGCTTGTCACTTAATGGACCAATGGCCGCGGGTATCCCGGGAATTCCTGCCGGGATCGATCATTTGGTTAAAAAATATGGCCGCTTGACTCTAAAAGAAGTATTGGCACCGGCGATTCAACAAGCTGAAGCAGGTTTTCCGGTTACCGAACGTTATCAAAAGCTAATGGGTTTCAGGGGTGATGTAATAAGGAATTATTCTGAAGCTGCCGGGATCTTTCTTAAAGATAACAAAACACCTGAATTGGGTCAGTTAATTAAACAACAGGACCTGGCACAAACCTTAAGATTAATTGCAGCAAAAGGCAGTAAAGGTTTTTATACAGGTAAACTTGCTAAAAAAATGGTACGCAGTGTTAAACAACATGGTGGTATCTGGGAATTGGAAGACCTGGCTAATTATAATCTTGTCGAACGTGATCCAATCGTGCTTGATTACAATGGCATCAAGGTAACATCTGCTGCGCCACCATCTTCGGGTGGAATCGTTATGGGTCAGGCGTTGAATATTCTTGAAAACTTCAAGCTTGATAAAATTGATCCGATAACACGTAAGCATATCGTTGTTGAAGCAATGCGCCGTGCCTATCGTGATCGGGCTGCTTATCTGGGTGATGCTGATTTTGTTGAAGTGCCCGTTGAAAGACTATTAGATAAAGATTATGCCGCAGGACTTGCAATCACAATTAGTACCGAACATGCAACACCGAGCAGGGAATTAAGTGGAATTGCTGCGTATGATCCTGCCGGCACTAATACAACACACTTCTCTGTTGTCGATGCCGAAGGAAATCGTGTAGCAGCAACATTGAGTATTAATCTGCCCTTTGGTTCGGGATTTGTTGCTGAAGGTACCGGTGTGTTATTGAATAATGAAATGGATGATTTCTCGATTAAACCACTAACCGCGAATGCATATGGCCTGGTTGGCGATCATGCTAATGCTATTGCACCGGGAAAACGCCCGCTGTCGAGTATGACGCCGACGTTTGTGGAAACAAATGATCGAGTAGGTGTGTTGGGGACCCCGGGCGGCAGTCGCATAATTAGCATGGTGTTATTGGCTGTGCTTGACTTTGCAGATGGTGGGGCGCCTGATTCGTGGGTAAACGTCCCTCGTTACCATCATCAATATCTACCCGACCAGGTTCAGTATGAACTGGGTGGCTTAACAATTTTTGAACAGGAACAACTGATCAGAAAGGGACACGACTTAAGCGAAAAAAATCGCCGTTACGGTAATATGCAGGCAATCATGGTCTGGAAAACAAAGGATCTGAAATTTGCTGCCAGTGATCCACGTGGTGAGGGGACTGCAGAGGTTATTTATTTAAGTAGATAGTTAACTGGCAAGACCTGCACAGGAAAGTAATTTACTCCATCGAGTACTCATACCGAATTTTTTAACCAGCGTTTCAATTAATTTTCTGATATCAATGTCTTTATAGTTATGCTTGTTTCTGAGCATTTTTATGCTGGCACAGTCCGCTTCATGTTCATCTTCAGTTTTTAATTTGAGATGTGCGCATTCGTGATAATAAATAAACTGTCTTGCTTTTTCAGGTAATCTTAAATATTCACTATCATCAATAATGATAGTTGGATAACCCAACGGCCATTCAGCCGTAGCGACCTGAAAACCGACATAGCCGGAAACAATATTTACCTCAACCGGTTTATTTGTGTCCAGGTGTTCTGCTTTACAACTTAATTTATTACCGGATGTAGTCTCTGCAGTTGTAACGATCGAAAACAGCAGAGTAAATATAAAGCATACATATCTTAACAAGGTTAATATTAATGTTGGCATGTTGAGCAATAAAATGTTGATCGTTGACCCAGGCGAATAGTCTTTATCGGTGTGTTGCAGTTAACACATGGTTCGTTTGCCTTATCGTAGACCAGTAATTCATGTCGAAAATAACCCGGTTTCCCTTCACCATTAATAAAGTCGCGTAAAGTTGTGCCACCTTTTTTAATTGCCTTGTTAAGTACATCTTTAATTGAATTAACCAGTTTATCGAATCGTGATCTGGATATTTTGCCGGCTTTCTTTTTCGGGTTTATCCCGGCCATAAATAAGGCCTCATTAGCATAGATATTACCGACACCAACCACGATACGGCTATCCATAATAAAGGTTTTAATGGCCTGGCTTCGTTGCCGTGATTTTTTGAACAGGTATTCAGTGTTGAATTCCTTACTCAACGGTTCTGGTCCGAGATGCTGGATTAGCGTATGTTCGAGTGGATCCTGGTTAGTCCAATGTATTGAACCGAACTTGCGCGGATCACGAAACCGTAGCGTTGTTCCTGACTCAAATAATATATCGACATGATCATGTTTTTCATGTGCCTGTTTGTTATTTAATATCCTTAGACTGCCTGACATACCCAGATGCATGATCAAACAACCGCTGTTAGTGTGAAATAGTAAATATTTTGCCCGTCGGTCAAGTTTGCGAATAAGCTGATGTTTAAGAGTACGTTTTAGGTTTTTGGGGACAGGCCAACGAAGTTGGCGTTCCCGGATAATAATGTCTTTTACAGTTTCACCCACGACATAAGGGGCAATGCCTTTGCGTGTTGTTTCAACCTCGGGAAGTTCAGGCACGGTATTATTCGGAAGCTGTCTGTTCCGGATCAGTCGCTTCTTTTAATAACAGTTTTTCAGAATCATCACTACCCATGTGATATTGAATACCAAGATCTTTTCTGCCAAGGATAAGATGCGGTTCCGTTGCAACAATAACAAACTCAAATTCATTATCCTTATTCGTTATTATAACTGTAGCAGGCGTTTCCGGTTCAGCATAACGACTGGCAGATATTGCCATGGCTGATTTCCAGTTAAATACGTAACGTTTTAGTTGCTCCGGTTTGATATCCTGCAGTGTTTCAAGCTGCCATTTGTCGTCGACAAGACTCAAGCTATTATCAGGAAATTGTATCGAACTGATTTCAAAATCATCAGGCAATAACTTTAGGGCAGCAAAAAATGCCGCGTTTGTCGTTAATTGCTGATATAAAAAATCGTTGGTTAGATGAACAACGTCATTAAACAAAACATAACGTCGTTGATCAATGGCATCGGTACCACCAAAGCGAAACTCATGATCATTTAACTGCATAATGATGGCAGGTTCGGCAAGTCCAAAATGTTTGAGATCATGTTTCTCCGGATTTAACTGTCCGTGTGATTCGACATTTATCATCCTCAACATCGCGTTGATACGCGCACTGTTTACTTTATATTGAAGAGGAGATTGCATGTACCAGACATTGTTAGTTTTGGTAAAACTAAAGTTTTCCAGGTTTTTTCTAATAATATCTATATTAGTGATTGTATCTTGATCGATTTCGGACAGGCGCGGTAATGGTTGTTCCTGTTTTTCTTCGGAAGACAACAGGATAATTGAAAGTATTACTATTGCAGAAAGCAGACCGATATTGATCCAGGTTTTTTTATCCACTTTATTTTTTCTTACGCCTGATACCAATAGTAATACCAATGACGATCAAGGCTGTGGGTAAGATAAACAATAAACATATACCAATAATACCAAGTACCGTTGTTGACATGTTTAATTGGGCATCACTGGCAACCTTTGGCGGTATGGATATAAACTCATCATCACTACTTAACCAGTTTATAATCCGTGTTCCAAGTTCATTATTGCCACTATTGGCAAGATAGGTGTTAGATAAAAAATCACCATCGCTTAACACAATGATGCGCTGTTGAATTGTAACCAGTTCCTGTCCCTGTGGTTTCTCCAGTTCACGTTCCAGGCTAAGCCCTATGATTAGTGGCCCTTTTATATCAGCTTCCTCATTAAATTCTACAGCACCTTCGAGTACGGACGTTTCAACCCAGGTGTGATCACCGGTAGTCATGATCGGTTTGGCGTTCCATTTATCCGTTTGCAGTAATTCGATTGCACCTGCCAATGGGTAGAGAGTAGTAAATTCAAAACCATCGGTAATTGCATGTGGCGCATATAGACTACTGGTAACCAATGCAATACCGGGATCATTAATACCAATTAATTGTCCGGCATAATCTATGACAGCACCATCATAAAACCTTATTGCTAACTCTTCTGCCAAAGCGTCAAGTTTATAAAGCGGTCCCGGTTCATGTAACCACAATAAATTTCCACCGGCATTGATATAGTTAAGTATTACTTCCAGTTCCCCGGGAAGATAATCAATTCGTGGTCCGGCTATGATTAACAGGTTTGTATTATCAGGAATCGCTTGTGTTTCGCTTAAATTAATTGGTTGAGTGTGGAAACCCTGGTTCAGTAATTGTTTGCCCCATTCACCCAAATCATGATTTGCTTTTCCCAATATACTGCGTTCACCATGTCCTTCAACAAAGGCTATCCAGCGTTCCTGATTACGTGCAAGCCGTTGCAGGGCATTGGTAAAAATCTGTTCACTGTCTGATTTAACGTGCTCAGTGCGATTTTGATAGCGCACGATGATTTCACCATCAACACTGATACCCAGATTACGTACTTCATCAGGCACGGCATCAGGGTTAACAAAACGTAAAACAATATCAGGTTTATGCCGTTGATATTTGCTAATAAATTTTTTGATTGCATCACGTAGTAATTGATTTTCACGTGCATATGAAGTGATTTCAATTGGATCAGGCATCTTTGCTAATAGATCGCGACTGGCTTCTGACAGGGTATGCCGACCAAATGAAGTCCAGTCATATTCAACAACATGTTTATTGCTCAACCATGCCAATAAACCAACGACAATCGTTAACAGGCAGATCATGACAATGCTGTTAAGGCGTGACTGCAATCGTGTTTTATCTGTAATAAACATGTTAACTAACCGTGTGTCCTTTCTGCATCGAGTCGCCAGATACTTAATACAATAAAGAAAACACTGACCAGGATATAAAAAATAACGTCAGCGGAATTAAATACGCCATTTAATAAACTGTTGTAATGATTAAGCAGGGATAGGTATGAAAAAATTTCGGCGGTTCTTTCAGATGCATTGGTCCCGGCAATATTAATTATCCATAATAAAAACAAGACACCAAATGTACTAATCGCAGCTATAGCCGGGGATTGCGTAAGTGAGGAAATAAACAATCCAATTGCCGCAAATGATGACATTAATAACAATAAGCCAATTAATCCCCCCGCTATTTGTCCAAGATCGAGTTGTGCACCAAATAATAATGACGCAGGCATTAAACTAATCATTATTAATGCCAGACAGTAAAACGCTGTCATGCCGATGTACTTGCCCAGTACAAGTTCAGTAATGCTTATTGGTGACGAATATAAAAGTTTTATTGTGCCTAGCCGTCGTTCCTCGGTAATAAGGCGCATGGTCAATAACGGCGAAACCAGTAACATAATTACCCCGGCAATTTGATACATGCCGGACACAACAACTTCAGTCAGTCCCGTCGCTGCAGATGCGGGTTGTAAATATTGTGACAGTAATAAATAAAAGAAAATGGCAATTAAAAATTGTATGACAGCGAGTATTACCCAGGCCAAAGGTGACTTGAACAAACGACGCAATTCATTAACCGCTATCAACTTGATATTATTGATCATCCCTCATCCTCATTTAATTGAGCCTGGTTTTCACCATAGGTTAATTGCATGAAGATTGATTCAAGTGATGTGTCGTCAGCAATTAGTTTGAACAAGCCCCATTTTTCAGACACTGCTTTTTCTACCAGTGTGTCAAAGGCGTCGGTTTCAGGATCAAAGTTTATTTTCAGTGTGCTGTCAGTGGCGCTCTCCGCGGAATTAATTCCGTCAATTTCCAGTAATGCCTCTAATGCTGGCGGGTTACGCAACCCTATTTCGACACTGGCAGGTTTATCTGAATTCTCTTGCAGTTGTTCGAGTGATTGATCGAGAACAATATTGCCCTGGTTGATAATTAAAACCCGATCGCACAGGCTTTGAACCTCGGACAGTATGTGTGTAGATAGAATGACACTATGGTCTTCTGCCAGCTCACGCATTAATTCCCTGATTTCATGTATTTGAATAGGATCGAGTCCGGAGGTTGGTTCATCAAGAATAATAACCGATGGTGTATGTATAATTGCCTGGGCAATTCCAACACGTTGTTTGTATCCTTTAGATAGATTCTGGATCAAACGTTTACCGACGTCTTCCAGGCCACAACGTTGTTTAGCCACCGTTATAGATTCGGAAATTTTCTGTTTATCGATATTTCTAAGCCTGGCAGCGTAATTCAAAAATTCATCAACAGTCAGGTCACTATAAAGTGGCGGTTGTTCCGGCAGGAAACCAATATGTTGTTTGGCCAGGCGGGCAGCGGTTTGAATATCATGACCAACAATACTGACTGATCCATGACTGGCTGCCAGTGCGCCGGCAATAATTTGCATAGTCGTTGATTTGCCAGCACCATTAGGGCCAAGGAAACCGAGTATTTCGCCCCGGTGAACATTAAAACTCACATTTTCTATAGCACGTTGCTGGCCATAAAAGCGTGAAAGTTCCTGAACTGATATTAGGATCTGGTTATCTATCATCTCTGCCACTGTCGCGTGTTGTTTTCGTGCGCAAAATTTCACTCTTCATTGCGCAGCTATTATTCTTATAACGTCATAACTTTCAAGTTTAATTCTGGATCATGAAATTATTGGGCATTGATACCGGCGGAACGTTCACGGATTTTGTTTATTTTGATGGACAAGTGCTGCGCACGCATAAGGTATTATCAACGCCGGATGCCCCTGAGCGGGCAATTTTACAAGGTATCAGTGATTTAAATATCAGTTTATCTGAAGAGTTACGTATTGTGCACGGTTCAACGGTTGCAACTAATGCTGTGCTTGAGGGTAAAGGTGCCAGGACTGTTTATATCAGTAACCGTGGTTTTAAAGATGTCTTGACAATTGGCAGACAAGCGAGAAAGCAACTCTATAATTTAACACCTGAATTAACTACGCCACCTGTCCCATCAAAAAATTGTCTTGAAACCAGCGGCAGAATTACTGCTAAAGGAGAAGTGCTTGAACCATTAACAGAGGCTGATCTTGAAGAGTTGAATATTGAATTGGAAAAATTGAAACCCGAAGCAGTTGCAATCAATTTACTCTTTTCTTATATCGATCCCTCGTTTGAAAATAAAATTGCTGACGCAATTGAAAAATCCTGTTTCGTTTCATGTTCATCGAAAATTTTACCTGTGTATAGAGAGTATGAACGGGGTATTGCAACCTGGTTAAATGCTTATGTTGGGCCTTTAATGAAGGGTTATCTTAAACGCCTGCAAGATCAGTTGGGACAATCCGGTGTAAGCGTAATGCGCAGCTCCGGTAACACCTGTAATGCCGGGCAGGCAGGCGATGAAGCAGTCCACTTGTTGTTATCCGGTCCAGCAGGTGGAATAAAAGCGGCGCACCACCTGAGTAATTATATAGCTACTAGTAACTTGTTAAGCTTCGATATGGGTGGAACATCTACCGATGTTGCGTTAGTGGACGGAGAGCTGGATATAACGGGTGAATCAGAAATAGCGGGTTACCCTGTTTGTATACCAATGATTAATATTCATACGATAGGTGCAGGCGGTGGATCAATTGCTTATATTGATGACGGCGGGCTACTACAGGTTGGTCCCGAATCGGCCGGCGCTTCTCCAGGCCCTGCCTGTTATGGACAGGGCGGTATATCTGCGACAGTAACTGATGCAAACCTTATTTTGGGACGGATACCGAAAGGCATAAGGTTGGGTGAATCATTGACGATTGATTTTACCAATGCGGAAGTTGCAATAGCAAAACTCACAGAACGCCTGGGCCTGGCTTCAGATTGTGAAACGGCTGCTGGCATAATTAAACTTGCCAATGAGCATATGGCACAGGCCTTAAGGGTGATCAGCGTTGAACGTGGTATTGACCCCAGGGGATTTTGTTTAATGGCCTTTGGCGGGGCGGGTGGTTTACATGTATGCGAACTGGCAGAACAATTAGGTATGACACAAGCTGTAGCACCGAACCATGCAGGCGTATTGTCAGCATTAGGGATGTTAGTTGCGAAACCGGGACGTCATATAACTCATACCATAGGCTGTCTGCTTAAGGACATCGATGAATATCAAATTGAAGAAGAAATAAATAAGCTGACCATTCAAGCCAGGCAGGCGTTAACCAGAGAAGGGCATAATACAGAGAAAACGATAGATACAACGGCCCTGGATCTCTGCTATCACGGTCAGGCACATACTCTGACGGTGCCATGGAGCGATAAAACAGATTGTGAGAACAGCTTTCATCAATTACATTTATCACGCTATGGCCACCGCCTGGAAACACCGGTGGAATTGGTTAATATCAGGGTTGGCATTGAGCTTGAGCAGGACTTGTCCTTAAACTTTGGAACAAACCATGCAACTAATGATTTACAAGTTGATAATCAGGGCTCATTCTTATGGCGTTCCCAACTGGTAGCGGGTGATGTTATTGTTGGCGAGAGGATTATTTGTGATCCTGATTCAACTATCTGGGTTGCTCCAGGTTGGCAGGCTGTAAAAGATCAATTTGGGAATGTTGTTTTAACGAAACTATAACTATTTTGTATAATGCAAATAATATGGGGTTTATATAATCATGTTTAACGGTTTAATCGATCTTCCATGGTGGGGATACTTACTTGTTGTTTTGGGGTTAACCCATATTACTATTGTATCAGTTACCCTTTACCTGCATCGTTATCAGGCACATAGATCATTAGAGTTACATCCATTAATAAGTCATTTTTTCCGTTTTTGGTTATGGTTAACAACGGGTATGGGCACCAGGGAATGGGTCGCAGTACATCGTAAACATCATGCTAAAGTTGAATCCGAGGAAGACCCTCACAGCCCGCAAATAGAGGGTATTAATAAAGTATTATGGGAAGGAGTAGAACTTTATCGCATAGAAGCAGCAAAACAGGAAACCCTGGATCAATATGGACATGAGACGCCAGATGACTGGATTGAACGTAATGTATATAGCAAATATACATTTCTGGGTGTGACCAGCATGTTGTTTATTGACTTCATATTATTTGGTTTTCTTGGTGTTTCTATCTGGGCTGTACAAATGATCTGGATACCGTTTTTTGCTGCGGGTGTTATCAATGGCGTTGGTCATTGGCGCGGTTATCGAAACTTTGAATCAGCTGATGCTTCAACCAATATTATTCCTTTTGGAATATTGATTGGTGGTGAAGAACTACATAATAATCATCATGCATTCGCCAGTTCAGCCAAGTTTTCAATTAAACCCTGGGAGTTCGATTTAGGCTGGTTGTATCTTCGATTATTGAGTGCGTCAGGTTTTGCGAGGATAAAGAAGCTGGCACCCAAACCAATACTTGATAGTGATAACCCGTTAATTGACTATGATACAGTCAGTGCGGTAATAACGAATCGCCTGCATATAATGTCAGACTATGCGCGTGAAGTAATTGGAGATGTATATAAACAGGAATTACATAAAGCAAATGTCTCGCGTAGAAAACTGTTACGCAAAGGGAAAAAATTAATTAGTCGCGCTGATAATCTATTGGATAAAAACTCCCGGGAACGGTTACAAACGGTTTTATCACACAGTGATAAATTAAGTATTGTTTATGAGTTTCAACAAAGCTTACAAAAGATCTGGCAGGAGAAATCCGCAAGTAAAGAATTATTAGTACAACAGTTACAGGATTGGTGCCGGCATGCCGAGGAAACCGGTATAGAAGCGTTGGAAGAGTTTGCACTGCGGTTGCGTTGCTATACGCTTCAACCGATTCCGATTTAAATTATTTTTATTTAATCTTTGCTTCTTTATAAATCACATGCTTTCGGACAACAGGATCAAACTTTTTGATCTCCATTTTATCCGGCATGGTGCGTTTGTTTTTCGTCGTGGTATAGAAGTGACCGGTTTTTGCAGATGAGACAAGTCTTATTTTATCGCGCATGATAATTCTCTAGATTGATTCGCCACGAGCACGGATATCTGCCAATACCGAATCGATACCGTTTTTATCAATAATACGCAGTCCTTTTTTGCTGACGCGCAATCTTACCCAACGACTTTCACTCTCAATCCAGAATCGTCGTGATTGCAAATTAGGCAAAAAACGCCGTTTTGTTTTGTTATTGGCATGGGAAACATTGTTACCTGCCATAGGGCGTTTCCCCGTTACCTGACAAACTTTAGGCATGAATAATTCTCATCAATCTTGCTAAAAAAGAGCGCGGATTGTACATAAATTAAGGGGTTGATCCAAGTGCCTGGAGAAGTTTTGGCCGGGAATAGCGCTGGAAAACCTATATCAGGCCTCGCTCGGCAAAGGAAACAGCGCCTGAGTCACCAATAATAAAATGGTCCAGAACCCGGACATCAATCAAGGCCAGGGTCTTTTTTAATTCCCGGGTCAGATCGATATCTGCCTGACTGGGTTCAGCAATGCCGGATGGGTGGTTATGGGCGAATATAAGCGCAGCAGCATTGTGTTTCAGGGCAGTCCGGATGATTTCCCTGGCGTGGACCTGGGTACTATCAATCGTGCCGGAGAAATGTTTTTCAAAACCAATCAGGCGATGATGGTTGTCCAGGTATAGGCAGGCAAAAATTTCATTTGGATAAGCGCGTAATTTTAGAGTGATAAACTCGCGCGTTTGCTCCGGGTTGGTAAAGGTTTGGCCGTTTTCAAGTCCTGTTTGCAGATAACGCTTGCCAAGTTCAATTGCGGCCTGGATCTGGACGTATTTAACAATACCGAGCCCTTTTATTTGGCAAAACTCGTTTTGATCAATCTCGATGAGTTGGCGTAAATTTCGATATTTGGTTAATAGCTCTCTGGCAAGGTCTATTGCTGAGGCACCTTCACGGCCGGTACGCAAAAAAATAGACAGAATTTCTGCATCAGATAAAGATTCCGGTCCCTTTTTTAGCAGCTTTTCACGTGGTTGTTCGTTTATAGGCCAGTCTGAAATCGTCATCGTAACACTCCCTGTTAACATTAATGTGTGTAAGTACATGCTCAATCTGTACGCCACTGAAGATAATAATAAGGTAAAATTGAGAAATTATGTACCAACTAAAAGACAAACGAATCCTGTTAGGCGTTACCGGCGGCATTGCTGCCTATAAAGCTGCCGTATTGTTGCGATTATTACGTCAACAGGGCGCTGATGTCAGGGTTGTTATGACAAAAAACGCAACGGAATTTGTTACGCCTTTAACTTTCCAGGCATTGTCAAACAAGCCGGTCCATACAGATCTACTTGATGTCGAAGCGGAGACAGCAATGGGGCATATTGAACTGGCACGCTGGGCTGATTTAATTTTAATCGCTCCTGCCAGTGCAAACTTTATCGCGCGTTATGCGAATGGGTTTGCAGAGGACTTATTAAGTACACTCTGTTTAGCAGCAGATAGTGACGTTGTTATTGCTCCGGCCATGAACCAAAAAATGTGGTTGCATGAGGCAACACAGGCCAATATTGACAAGCTTAAGGACCGCAGCGTAATAATTTTGGGGCCGGTTGAGGGTGATCAGGCTTGCGGTGAGATTGGGCCTGGGAGGTTACTGGAACCCGAAGGTTTAGTTGCCGAGGTTTCCAGGTTATTCCAGACTGATGTTCTGGCAGGTTCAAGGATAATGATTACAGCAGGCCCAACCCGTGAATTAATTGATCCGGTAAGATTTATTAGTAATCGAAGCTCTGGCCGTATGGGTTATGCGATTGCCAATGCAGCAATAGAAGCGGGTGCAGATGTAACAGTTATATCCGGCCCGGTGAGTATATCCTCTCCGGATAGAGCAGGTATAAAAACAGTCGTCTCTGCAAATGAGATGCATAAAGAAGTAATGAAATCTATCAATAATATAGATATTTTTATTGCAACTGCTGCGGTTGCTGATTATCGGCTAACAAATATATCTGAACAAAAGATTAAAAAATCCAGTGACATTCTGGAATTATCGTTAACAAAAAATCCTGATATCTTGGCTGAGGTTGCAGCATTAAATAATGCGCCATTTACGGTTGGCTTTGCTGCTGAGACCGAGAACCTTGAAGAAAATGCTCAGGAAAAACTTAAATTAAAAAATTTAGATATGATTGCTGCTAACCGGGTGGGTGGTGATATAGGTTTTGATTCAGATAATAATGCCTTAACAATATTTTGGAAGAATGGAAGACAAGAATTACAAAAAGCATCAAAGGAAAAATTAGCACGCAAACTAATTCACCTTGTTGCAGATCGTTATAATGAAAAAAATACAAATCAAACTCATTGATCAACGATTGGGAAAAGAATTCCCGTTACCTGATTATGCTACCGAAGGTTCAGCGGGACTTGACTTATGTGCTTGCCTTGGTGATGTGCTTGAATTAAACCCCGGTGAAACATCATTAATACCTGCAGGTTTTGCCATTTATATAGAAGATAAAGGATATGCTGCAATGTTATTACCCCGTTCAGGATTAGGGCATAAGCATGGTATTGTTTTAGGTAACCTCACAGGACTGATTGATTCTGATTACCAGGGAGAAATATTTGTGTCTTGTTGGAATAGAGGCAATAAACCGTTTACGATTAATCCCGGTGATCGAATTGCCCAGATGATTATCGTACCGGTTGTACAGGCACAGTTTGAATTTGTTGAAGTATTTAATGAGACAAAACGTGGTGTTGGCGGGTTTGGCCATACCGGTTTGTCGCAGGATATAGAGGAGAGTGTTCATGGTTGAAGGTCCAACAACTAATCGTCGATTCAGTCGACGGCAAATCAGAAATGCAATGATTGCAGGTTTTGCATTACTGATTATTGTTGTCATCGGTGGTGGCGGCTGGACTTTATATTCGAAAATAGCGTCCGATTCTGCCAAGGCAGAACAGCAGGCCAGAGAAGAAATGGCGCGTAATATTGCAAGCCAGATCCAATCCAGTCTGGCAAAAACAGTTTCGCAACTTTCAGATTTGGCAAAATCAGAACAGACGGCAGCGTTATTCGAAAATGGTGATGACGAATCGTTGTCAAAAACAGCAGAGGAAAACCAGTCATTATTTGAATATGGTTTAAAGTTACGTTATCTAAAACCCGGCGCATATGAGCTTGATAATGCTTCTGTTCCCCCTCTTAGCTATGGTTCATTAGATATGCTTAAAAAAGCAGAAACAAGGAGTAAGGTTAATGCAGAAGTTCTTTTATTCGGCTCACCTAATCAGCATATAGTTTTGATTGAACGGGTTGTTGATGAAAGTTTTAAGCTAACAGGCTTTTTGCATTTAAGTCTTGATATTGCATTGCTTGAATCGTTATTGGCTGAAGTTGATATTCCCGGAAATGGTTATGCCGAATTAGTCCAACGTGTTACAGGTAAAGAGTTAGTGCTGGGTAAAATAGGTAATACAAATGCCAGACAGGGGGAAGCAACGACCGTTAGCGTTAATGATACTCGCTGGATCATTGCTTATTGGCCCGGGGGCGGTGTTATTAGCGCTGTAGGTGGAGGAGGATCTTTAGGATTACCAATGGTCCCGATAGTTGTTTGCTTACTTGTTGCGGGACTGGGCGCATTTATATTTATTAAGATCAGAGGCGGGTCATCATCCACGGATTCGGGTTCGACCTTAACTTATGAAGGCGCTGTCAGGGCAATTGCTGAGGGAGCACATGCCGGTGTTGAGCAATTGATTCCACATTTGCCCAAAGGCGAGAGAATTACTGCAAACCTTAAGCCATTATCACAAGGGTTGAATGTTGATGATGCAACAATGATTGCTACTCCACCAACTGCACCTTCAAAACCTAAGCCAAAACCAAAACCTAAACCAAAGCCTGCTGCAGAAAAAGTTGAAAACAGTGTACCGGCATCAGAAGCACCTGCAGAAAAACCTGTCGCAGAAAAACCGGTTCCAGAGAAACCGCAAATTTCTCCAGCTATCTTCAGAGCCTACGACATTAGAGGTGTTGTTGGTAAAAACCTGGCTGAAAATACGGTTTATGAAATTGGTAGAGCAATTGGGACCAAGGCACATGCAATGGGCCAACAAGGTATTGTTGTGGGTCGTGACGGAAGGACCTCAAGCCCTGATTTATGTGGGGCTTTAATTAAAGGTCTAAAAAGTACAGGTAGAGATGTTATTGATATCGGCATGGTGCCAACTCCTGTTTTATATTTTGCTACATTTCATTTTGAAACGGGTAGCGGTGTGATGATTACAGGTAGCCATAATGCGCCCGAGTACAATGGTCTGAAGATCATGCTTGCCGGTAACACGCTTAGTGGCGATGGAATTAAAGAACTCTACACGATTGCAAAGTCTGGTGAATATAGCAGTGGTCAGGGTGAATTGCGTAATACTGATATTTCCGCAGACTATGTCAGACGAATTTCCGAAGATATTCCTGTAGCTTTAGGAAATTCCTTAAAAATTGTAGTTGATTGTGGTAATGGCGTAGCTGGTTTACTGGCACCGCAATTACTCAATGCTATCGGTCATGATGTTGTAGAAATTTATTGTGATATTGATGGTAATTTTCCGAATCATCACCCTGATCCCAGTCAGCCCGAGAACCTGCAAAGTTTAATTGCCAAAGTTAAAGAGGAACAAGCTGATATAGGTTTTGCTTTTGATGGAGATGGAGATCGTCTCGGTGTCGTTGATGGTGATGGCAATATTATCTGGCCTGATCGTCAATTGATGTTACTGGCTAAAGATGTGTTATCTCGAAATCAAGGTGCCCAGGTTATTTTTGACGTGAAATGTAGTCGATATCTTAAATCGATCATTGAAGGATCAGGTGGTCAGCCACTGATGTGGAAAACCGGTCATTCATTTATCAAAAACAAGATGAAAGAAACAGGTGCTCCTCTTGCTGGTGAAATGAGTGGACATATCTTTTTTAAAGAAAGATGGTATGGTTTTGATGATGCAATGTACACAGCTGCAAGATTTATCGAAATCTTTGCCAACGCTAAAGCAAAACCAACTGATATGTTTGCGGAATTACCGGAAGGAGCTTCAACCCCGGAATTAAGAATGCCATTACCGGAAGAAGACCATGCCGGCTTTATGGATTTATTGGCTGAGCAACTTGCCGTAGGTAACGCTGATGTTATTGATATAGATGGTTTGAGAATAGAATACAGTGATGGTTGGGGACTTGCACGACCATCAAATACATCGCCTTACATTATTCTCCGATTTGAAGGTGAATCAGAAGAAGTTTTAGATCGTATCAAATCAGAATTTCGTGCAGCGATCCAATTAATAAAAGCAGATATTGAATTACCTTTCTAGCGGACAGTAATTATTTAATCTCGTCATGTTCAAATGCAAACAAATTTAAAACAGTCAGATATCTCAATGACTAGCACAAAAAACAGATCAGCATATATTGCTGAAGTTTTAACAGAAGCCTTACCATATATAAAACGATTTAAAGGCAAAACTATTGTCATTAAATATGGCGGTAATGCCATGTCTGATGAACGATTAAAGTCCGGTTTTGCCAGAGATGTTGTGTTGATGAAGCTTGTCGGAATGAATCCGGTGTTAGTACATGGTGGTGGACCCCAGATCGGTGCCTTAATGGAACGACTTGGTAAAAAGTCTGAATTCATTGATGGTATGCGGGTAACGGATAGCGAAACAATGGATATTGTAGAAATGGTTTTGGGCGGATTGGTTAATAAGGAGATTGTTACCCTGATTAATCAACATGGAGGCAATGCAGTTGGATTAAGCGGCAAAGATGGTGAATTGATCCGTGCTAAAAAAATGCTATTTAAACGAAATAGTCCGGAATTAAATGCCCCGGAGATTATTGATATCGGCCATGTTGGTGAAGTAGACAGTATTGATAAGTCTGTTGTTGATATGCTCATACAGGGAAATGTAATACCTGTTATAGCCCCGGTCGGTGTAGATGAGTCTGGCCAATCTTATAATATAAATGCAGATCTGGTTGCTGGTAAGTTAGCGGAGGTGTTAGAGGCTGAAAAATTAATCATGTTAACTAACACGCCTGGCTTGCTTGATGCGAATGGAAATGTAATGACCGGCTTATCTGTGAAAGAAGTAGACAAACTTGTTGATGATGGAGTTATTTATGGTGGAATGCTGCCTAAAATACGTTCAGCCCTGGATGCAGTGAATTCAGGTGTCGTTGCAGCGCATATCATTGATGGCCGAGTTGAACACGCTGTTTTATTGGAGGTATTTACTGATCTCGGTGTAGGTACCCTGATTCAGGGACGAAAAAAACGAGCCAAAAAATCCTGACCAATATTATTATGTCTACTTCTACTAAACTTAATAGACGACAACAAATACTCGAAGTACTGGCAAGAGAATTGGAAACAAATCCGGGTTTACGAATTACCACTGCCAGTCTGGCAAGTGCTGTCGGTGTCTCTGAAGCAGCGTTATATCGCCACTTCGCCAGTAAGGCAAAGATGTTTGAAGCATTAATCGACTTCGCTGAAGAAACGGTGTTTGGCCTTGCCAACAAAATTATAAGTAATGAATCAAATGCGATAATACGTTGTGAAAAGATTATTCAGCTTATGTTAGGCTTTTCTGAAAAAAACCCGGGCATTACAAGAATATTAATTGGTGATGCCTTGCTTGGTGAAAATGAACGCTTACACGCAAGAGTGATGCAATTTTTTGAACGCCTGGAAACTCAGTTACGCCAAATTTTGCGTGAAGCAAACCTGGGAGAGGGACCGCGGTCAATCAGCAATATGGAAGCCGCAGCAAATCAGATGCTGACCCATGTTGAAGGCAAGATGTCGCAATTTGTAAGAAGTTCTTTTACGAAAAAGCCCACAGATCATTGGGATGATCAATGGGCTGTAATGAAAAACGCTTTATTCAGATAAGTACGTTTTATTCAATCCCTTTCAATTTTTTAAAACGCTCAATATCAACAGCGTGCGCTTGTTTAATTACTTCTTGTTCAGCCCTTTTCTCGTCGATAAAGGCGTTATTGTTATTAATTTGACGCTTTAAAGATTCGATGTCTTTAAGTAATGCTTCTGCAGGGGATTTCCCACTTCTCTCCTGGGCAGCAGCGGAATTAATACGTTTGTCCAGGTCCAGTTGAATCTTTTCAATTCTGGTCTGGGTTAGTTTTATCGTTGCCTCGAGCGCAGTAACCCGTTCATCACGCGCCCTTTCAATATCTTCAATACTGGTAAAGGTTTCTAATAAAATTCGATCCTGGGTTTTTTTGTCCTCTTCCTTTTGTTTTTCTTCTTCTTCCAGTTTCGCTAAACGTTTTGCTTCCTCAATTTCTTCCTCTGTTTTGGCGCGTTCCTTTTTATCCCGGACCATCCCGCCTTTGCTCAATTCTTCATGGCCTTTTTGTGCAAATTCAGGCGGCACTTTGTCACCGCATTCTCTGACGCCTTCGTTATTAGTCCAGCATTTCATCCTGGCATGAACGGTTGCGGAAAGTGTTAAACCGCTTAGGGTAAACAGGACCAGTAAAGCGTTAATTACTTGCTTGTTCATATTTCCTCCTGACCGCAATGTTTTTATTTCTATACGAGTATAATATGCCTCTCGTCTCAGATCATGCCTCAGATACACCATATTTTGATTTATAGGTGTTTATGGCACCTAGATGTTTCTGCAAATCATCATGTTCGGCTAAAAAATTAATAATCTGATCGAGGTTTACAATACTTATGACTTTGATTTTATGAGCTTGTTCCGTTTCCTGAATGGCAGACTGCTTTCCTTGCCCCTGTTCCTGCCGATCGACTGCAACAACCGCAGCCACGGCCTTGCCACCACCGGAATTTATAATATCAATGGATTCGCGGATAGAGGTACCGGCAGATATAACATCATCAACAATGAGCGCTCTACCATTAATTTGTGCACCAAAAGTAATACCACCTTCCCCATGATCTTTGACTTCTTTCCGGTTGCAACAGAATGGGTAACTTATTTGATAATGATCATGATATGCAATGGCCATTGCGGATGCCAAAGGAATTCCCTTATATGCCGGGCCATAGATAAAATCAAATTCCAGGCCGGAATTTCTAACTGCATCTACATAAAATTTACCCAGGCGTGCAAGACTTTCACCATCATTAAATAAACCACTATTGAAAAAATAAGGGCTGACTCGACCTGATTTCAGCGTAAATTCACCAAAACGCAATACCTGTTTTTCAATTGCAAACTCGATAAATTCTTTTTGAAATTGTTCCATGTGCTTCTTAACTATTTGGCAATTAGGTTTCTTGTGTATGATACATTGCAAAATAAACAGGGGGTAGTAGTGTGAAAATAATCACGGTTAATGTTAATGGAATTCGTGCAGCATATCGTAAAGGGTTTTTTGACTGGATACCCGGGCAGAAGGCTGATGTTATTTGCATCCAGGAAACAAAGGCACAAATTGATCAGCTTGATAAGGAAATACTGCAACCAAAAGGGTATTTTGCATGTTTCAATGATGCAGTTAAAAAAGGCTACAGCGGTGTTGCAATTTATAGTCGTATAAAGCCCGATAAAATTAAAAATAAACTTGGTTGGACAGAAGCGGATGATGAAGGTCGTTTTCTTCAATTTGATTTCGGCAAATTAAGTATAGTTTCGTTATATCTGCCATCAGGTTCATCAAGTGAAGAGCGTCAGGCTATTAAGTTTGATTTCCTTGATCGTTTTATGCCGGTATTAAAAAAAATGCGTCGGCAAAGGCGTGAATTTATTATTTGTGGTGACTGGAATATAGCGCATAAGAAAATTGATCTAAAAAACTGGAGAGGTAATCAAAAAAATTCAGGTTTTTTACCCGAAGAACGTGCCTGGATGGATGAGTTATTCGAAGACGTGGGTATGGTTGATTCATTTCGCGCTATTAACCAGGAGCCTGAACAATATACCTGGTGGTCCAATCGAGGTCAGGCCTGGTCTAAAAATGTTGGTTGGCGTATTGACTATCAGGTCATCACACCTGGTTTAAAAGAAAAGGTTAAGTCTGTTTCAATTTATAAAGATGAACGATTTTCCGATCATGCGCCATTAATTACTGATTATGATTTACAGTTATGATATTTATAACTGGTTATAAATATCTTTAAACCTGCCGAGTATATTATTCGCCTGTTCATTAGTTTCCCATTCGCCATCTGAATTCATGATGATAGCTTCTGTCTTGTCACCGACACCGGTTAAACTGAGTTGATAGGGAATCCCTTCATCTTCATCGTCTCCCCAGAACTTTAATTTAGAAAGGAATCCTTCTTCTTTTTCACCTTCCGGTATGAAATAGAGAAAGTTATAAGTTCCTCTTTCCTGATCCTTTGATTCAATGGTATAGCCTGCTCTTAAAATTACGTTTTCAGTTTCCCGCCATGCGCGTGTAAATTCCTGTGGGATAGCCAGGTATGATTTTCCATCACCAATATCAACAATCTCCGCCCTTAACCTGGGGGCGCTTATCGTGTTACTAGCGGTGCTTGATGTAGCACTGGTATTGGTGTCGAATCCGGAATCTGCTACTGCACCATAAAAGTGAAGATTTAGTTCACGCAAGGTTTCTTTTTCCCGTTTGCTATCTACTGAGGCGTCAAGCCATGTCCCCTCAGATAATTCCTGACGTTCACTGGACATGAACAGGATTGTCCCTCCCTCTTCATCAGCCTCTGCAAAGATCCGGTATTTCTCTCTGGAGATTTCTCCCTGTTTCCAACCGGTTTCCATAACGCCTAATTCAGCATCATCAAGATCCATCTTATATCCTTTACTTGCCCAAAATTCCTGTAACCTTGGCCAGATATCCTGTATGGACCCCTTCAATGCCAACCATCTTTCATCTTCAGCCTCACCCGAACCTAAAACAACATTCCCCCGCCTTTCACGTTGGTCGCGTTGACGTTGGAACTCACTTAATGTCGTCGATTCCGCTTCTCCAGGTATCGTTGCACGGTATTCACCCTCGGTTACAGTCAGGTCAGGAGGAACTTCCAGGGCAGGCAGGTCTTTACTTTTTTGATAGGCGGTACGTTTATCAGGCAGTACTTCATCGATCTTTGGTATTTTACTACAAGCAGTAATTACCAAGAGGCTAATAATCAGTAGGAAAATTCGTTGATTGATCATTTTAATTTATATTACTCCTGCCTGTTGCATGGCGTTCGATACTCTGGATTCAGCAGATTTCGATAACCAGGTTAATGGAAGTCTGATTCCCGCCTGAATATAACCCAGTTTATGTACTGCCCATTTTACCGGTATTGGATTTGATTCGATAAATAATTCTTTATGTAATCCTGTCAGTGTAGCATCAATTTTTTCTGCACCCTCTTTATCACCTTGAGCAGCAAGTTTACACATATCATGCATCGCTTTAGGTGCAACATTAGCTGTAACGGAGATAACGCCATCACCGCCGCCCAGTACAAAGTCTTTTGTCGTTTCATCATCACCACTTAAAAGCAGAAAATCTTCCGCTGCACCTTCACGGATCAGTTTAATTCGGCTTAAATCAGCTGTGGCCTCTTTTACACCAATAATATTATCAATCTTTGATAATCTAATTATAGTTTCCGGCAGCATATCACAAGCTGTTCTGCCCGGGACGTTGTAAAGAATCTGGGGAACAGCTACAGTCTCTGCAACAGTTTTATAGTGTTGATACAGGCCTTCCTGTGTTGGTTTATTATAGTAAGGCGTTACCAGTAAACAGGCGTCTGCACCTGCCTCTTTTGCGCAGGCAGTTAACGAGATGGCTTCTATGGTTGAATTAGCCCCGGTCCCTGCGATTACGGGAATCCTGCCATTAACAATATCCACAACCTGTTTTATAACATGGCAGTGTTCTTTTTCAGTCAACGTAGCTGATTCGCCAGTTGTCCCTACGGCTACAATGGCATCTGTGCCTTGTCCAATATGAAACTCGAGTAGTTTTTCCAGTGCCTGACTATCAAGACCAGTATCAGGCTGTACCCCGGCGACCATTGGAGTAACAATTGCGACCATACTTCCGTGAAACATTTGAATCGTGATATATGCGTGGTTGAAAAAAACGTGTATGGTACTGAATCATACATCGTTATGACAAGGATATTAGTCTTTGATAATAATTAAATAGCGAAAATGATTGTTTTTATTCAAAAATAGGTATTTTTATTAAATTCTATTCGTCCTTATTTATCTAGCATGCAGAATTATCTCGTCGTCAATGCACTGGTTGAAAATTCCAGTGATATTATTCGTGCCCTTTCTAAATTATCAAAAACCAGTGGTTGTAGCATAGTTGACAGTCGATTCAGTATTTTAGGCAAGGAGATAGCGGTTATTTTATTTTTAGCAGGGAGTTGGGATGCTATTGCAAAAATGGAGGATCTATTAAAAAAGTTAGAACAGGAAAAAGACACGCTCATTTTAAGTAAACGAACAACGGTCGATGATCCAGGTGGCAATGCAATGCCTTACGTTGTTGATGTAGTAGGGGTTGAAAAATCCGGCGTTATTTTTGAAATAGCTGATTTTATGTTTGCTAATGATTTGCTTATTCAGGATATGTCTTCCAATACATACAAAGCTTCACAGACAGGAGTACAAATGTTTGCTTTACACATGATGGTTAATATTCCCTTAGATACATCGATAGCAGCTATCAGGAGTGATTTTATCGATTTTTGTGATCGGCTTAATCTAGATGCGATAATGGAACCCGTAAAATAAAGAATACTTTAAAAATGC
This sequence comes from Gammaproteobacteria bacterium, assembly GCA_028281365.1. GTDB lineage: Bacteria > Pseudomonadota > Gammaproteobacteria > Eutrophobiales > Eutrophobiaceae > JANQJZ01. The sequence goes on from JANQJZ010000005.1 coordinate 71,938, forward strand.
ACTTTTTCTGCGATTACTACGTCAGCCTCGTGCTCGAATCCTCATGTATTTTATATACACTCCGGTTCTGCGCGCGTTGCTTTCTTGTACTCACAGAAAAATTACTATTTTTGAAAGCATTCTAAATTAACGTTTAATTAAATAATAATTTGGTAATTTTATATGAGTAAAGTTAAGGTTGGAAAAAAAGTACCGGCGTTTAAATCTTTAGCAACCGGAGACAAGGTAATCAAGTCGTCTGAGCTAAAGGGCAAGAATGTTGTACTCTATTTTTATCCAAAAGACAGTACCCCCGGCTGTACGCTCGAAGGTCAGGATTTTCGCGATAATATAAGAAAATTCCGTGCCCGTAACACGGTTATACTGGGAGTATCCAGGGATAAGTTAAGCTCACATGAGAAATTTAAAGAGAAGCAAAAATTTCCGTTTGATTTATTGTCGGATGAAGATGAGACTTTATGTAAATTATTTGATGTTATTAAAGAGAAAAATATGTATGGCAAAAAAGTATTGGGAATAGAAAGATCAACATTCCTCATTGATGAAAAAGGTGTATTGCGTAATGAATGGCGCAAGGTTTCTGTTAAAGGTCATGTTGATGAGGTATTGGAAACCGTCAAGTCACTTTAAACCAGCTTTGTTCTAATATTATGTCTAAAAAAAATTCCTCGCGTATATTCGTGCTGGACACGAACGTGTTGATGCATGATCCTGCATCCCTGTTCCGTTTTCAGGAACATGATGTATTTATTCCTATGGTTGTTCTTGAAGAACTCGATTCAGCCAAGAAGGGTGTCTCTGAGGTTGCCCGCAATGTTCGACAAGTTAGTCGTTTTATTGATGAATTGATGATTGATGCAGATAGTAAGGATATTGAAAAAGGACTTAAGTTAAGTGACATAAGAAATCTTAACGGCCATAGTCAACCATGTGGCCGACTCTTTTTACAAACCCGGATTTTACCGGATAATTTGCCGGACAGCATTCCCGGAAAGAATGCGGATAATTCTATATTAGGGACAACATTATCACTGCAAAAAAAATATCCGGATAAAGTTGTTACTTTAGTTTCTAAAGATATTAATCTGCGTATTAAAGCCCGGGTAGTGGGAATTCATACTGAAGACTACACCAGTGATAAAGTCCTTGATGATGTAGATTTACTCTACACAGGTATTAATGAATTACCCTCGGGATTTTGGGATGCAAAGTCAGAAGCGCTTACATCATGGCAAGAGGATATGCGCACATTATATGAAATTAAAGGACAGCCATTGGAAGAGTGTTATCCACATCAGAGTTTATACAGTGAAGAAGGTACAGGCTTTGAAGCCCTGGTAAAAAAAATAGGCAAGGATAAAACAACATTGGTACTTGCTGCGAATTATAAAAAAGATAATCAGGCTGTATGGGGGGTTAACGCCCGCAATCGTGAACAGAATTTCGCATTGAACTTACTTATGGATCCGGATATCGATTTGGTTACGATTCTTGGTGCAGCGGGCACGGGGAAAACGTTATTAACACTTGCCGCCGGTTTAGCGCAAGTAATGGATAAAAAGATCTATCGGGAAATTATTATTACGCGTGTAACGATCCCGGTCGGTGAAGACATCGGTTTTTTACCAGGAACAGAAGAAGAAAAAATGGCCCCCTGGATGGGTGCATTATTAGATAACCTTGAAGTGTTAACACATTCCGAAGAGAGTGGAGAATGGGAACGTGCGGCTACGGCTGATTTGTTAAGTAAGCGCATAAAAATACGATCACTGAATTTTATGCGTGGTCGAACATTTTTGAATCGCTATATTATTGTTGATGAGGCACAGAACCTCACCGCAAAACAAATGAAGACATTAATTACGCGTGCAGGACCTGGCAGCAAACTGGTTGTATTAGGAAATATTTCACAAATAGACACACCATATTTGACGGAAACCACATCCGGATTAACTTATGTTGTAGACCGGTTTAAAAATTGGGAACACAGTGGACATATTACACTGTTACGCGGCGAGCGTTCCCGCCTGGCAGATTTTGCCAGCGAAGTTCTATAGGGTTTAATTTTAAGATTATAATCTATTCAGTAGCATCTATTATTGTTGGTGTATCTGGATCTGGATCTGCTTCGTGTGTAGGCCAGACATTTATTAGTGCCTTAACCAGGGTCGCAAGAGGGATTGCAAAGAACACTCCCCAAAAACCCCAAAGTCCTCCAAAGACTAATATCGCAACGATGATGGCTATCGGATGCAGGTTAACTGCTTCTGAAAAAAGTATCGGGACCAGGACATTGCCATCCAGAAACTGGATCACACCATACCAAACCATGACCCATATAAATTCTGATGTTATTCCCCATTGAAAATAGGCTACAAAAGCGATCGGCAAGGTAACTACGGCTGCACCTATATAAGGTATTAATACTGACAGACCGACAATGATACCTAGTAAGGATGCATAGTTTAAACCTAATAGAACAAATGCAACGTAGGCGACTCCACCAACGATAATAATTTCATTAAACTTTCCTCTAACGTAATTACCAATTTGTGCATCCATTTCAGTCCAGATTTCATTTACTAACTTTCTTTCCTTTGGCAAGAAACGTCCCACCCACATAATTATCAGATCCTTATCTTTAAGAAAGAAAAAGATCATTAATGGAACAAGTATCAGGTAAACCAATACAGTAATAATGGCAGGGATAGAACCAACTGAAAATGATAAAACATTTTGGCCAAGTGTACTAAAGCCATCTCGAATAGTTAAAATCAACTGATTGATATATTCCTGGGATATTAATTCCGGATATTGCTCTGGCAGCCGCATTAATAATTCCTGACCGTTATTAATCATATAAGGTACTTCCTGAAAAAATTGGCTGATTTGTTTTGAAAGCAATGGCATTAAACCCAGTAACAGGAAAATCATAAAAGCAACAAAGAACAGATAAACCAATATAACAGCCCAGAACCTTGGCATTTTTTTCGATTGAAATTTTTTGACAGCACCTTCCATTAAATAGGCAATAATCATTGCGGCAAATAACGGGGCAAGCATCTTCCCCATTGTGAATAAAATAATGCCGCTAATGACCAAAAGCACAGCTAACAGTGCTGCCTGAGGATCAGTAAAATAGCGCCGGTACCAGGAACTTATAAAATCAAACATATTACTATTCAGATATTTATTATTTTGTTCATCATAACCTCATCTTGTAAATTCGGCGAGGTTTTGGGATCTAAAGAATATTTTAAGATGATTAAGTAGATTAGTGATATAAAAAAAGGGCGTCTTGCGACGCCCTAGGTTTAAGATTAAGAGCAGAGGATAGTCTGAGGGTTGTCGAAATGACTATCTGGTATTGCTATTGCAGTACTTATGCCAATAATATATTCCTGCTAAATCAATAGTTTATAAAATATGACTGTAAGAACAATAGATCAATCCGCACCATCTTTGTTTGCATGGCACATACCTGGTGCAATTAATTAACGATGAGTCAATGAATAACACCCAGTTATCACAAAAAATAAAAGCCTGGGGTACGGAACTGGGCTTTCAGCAAACAGGCATTACTACAACGGAACTGAAAGAGGATGAGGCTTATCTGTTGAATTGGTTATCACAGGGCCGGCATGGAGAAATGCACTATATGGAAATTCATGGGACGAGGCGAAGCCGGCCTGTCGAACTGATCCCTGGAACCCTAAGTGTTATTTCTGTAAGAATGGATTATCTCCCGCCATCAAGTACCCATCCTATGCAAGTATTAAATAAACCTGAGCTGGCTTACATTTCCCGCTATGCTTTAGGCCGTGATTATCACAAACTTATGCGTCAGCGATTACAAAAACTGGCAAATAAAATTGAAAATGAATTCGGACAATTTGGTTATCGTTGTTTTGTTGATAGTGCACCTGTTTTGGAAAAAGCGCTGGCCCGTAACGCAGGACTGGGCTGGATAGGCAAGCATAGTAACCTGATTAACCCGAAAGCCGGCTCCTGGTTTTTTCTTGGAGAAATATATACGGATTTACCTCTTGATATAGATGACGTGTTTAATGGGGAACATTGTGGTAGCTGCGAAGCGTGCATTGATATCTGCCCGACAAGGGCTATAACCGGTCCGATGCAACTTGATGCACGTCGATGTATATCTTATTTAACGATCGAGTTACATGGTTCCATTCCGATTGAATATCGTAAATTGATTGGTAACCGGGTTTATGGTTGTGATGATTGTCAGCTTATTTGTCCCTGGAATAAATTTGCGCAGAATACGGAAGAAAATGACTTTCGGGTAAGGCATGGTTTAGATGTCCCGACATTACTTGAACTGTTTAACTGGACTGAGACAGAGTTTCTAAACAAGACAGAAGGTTCGGCAATTAGACGAATTGGTTATGAGAGTTGGGTAAGAAATATGGCCGTAGGACTTGGAAATGCACCTGGTTCTCAGGAAATCAGGTTAGCCCTGTCTAAACGACTTGATGATCCATCAGAAATAATTCGGGAGCATGTGAAATGGGCATTGGAACAACATCATTAATTCTTTATAACAGGATATCATTCTCCGGAGAAGATAGTTTCTCCTTCAACATTGAGAATTGTGCCATCAACACTTAAGACACGTACTTTAGTTCCCGCCGGCATATCTACACCCATTACTTTCCAGGTCGAGTCATCCACTTTAACTTTTCCTACCCCGTTTACAATAGGTTCTTCAAGCGTGAATATTCTGCCTACATATTGTTCGCCGCGACGGTTGAGGTTGGGTTCGTCTTTTTCCGTGGGGTTTAATTTTTTATGACGTTTATAGAGATAAAGGGTTACAACTGATAATGTACAAAATATAATGATTTGTATTAATAAAGGTATTGCAGGAATAGCAAATAATAACAAACCAACGATAAAAGCCGATATACCCATCCATAAGAAGTAGGCAGCCGGTATAACCATTTCTAAAATAATCATTACAACAGCGGCAATTAGCCAATGCCAAAACTCAATCAGGTTTAACCACTCCATAAATGACTCCCTCTATACTTGACCGTCAGCACGTTCTTTATCTTTACCAAAAGTTTCTTTGGCGATCTCGGTAATTCCCCCTAATGCACCGATAACATTACTTGCTTCCAAAGGCATAAGGATTATTTTTTGGTTTGGAGAAATAGCGATCTCTTTTAATGCCTCAACATATTTAGTAGCGACGAAATAGTTTACGGCCTGTATATCACCGGTGGCAATTGCATTTGAAACATCAGTTGTTGCCTTTGCTTCTGCTTCAGCCAGGCGTTCTCTTGCTTCTGCGTCACGAAATGCAGATTCCTTACGGCCTTCTGCTTCGAGAATAGCCGCTTTTTTCTCACCATCAGCTTCGAGGATGGCAGCTTGTTTTAAACCCTCTGCTTCAAGTATAGCCGCACGTTTATCACGTTCGGCCTTCATTTGTCTTGCCATTGAATCGACAAGATCTTTGGGTGGAGAGATATCCTTAATTTCAATTCGAGTAACCTTGACACCCCATGGGCTCGTTGCTTCATCGACGACTTGTAATAATTGTGCATTGATAGTGTCACGTTGAGAAAGAAGTTCATCCAGATCCATTGAACCCATAACGGTACGAATATTGGTCATCGTCAGGTTAAGAATCGCCCGGGTAAGATTATTTACTTCGTAAGCAGCCTGGGCGGCATTTAACACCTGAAAAAAGACAACTCCATCAGCCCTGACCATTGCATTATCTTTAGTAATGACCTCTTGAGATGGAACATCGATAACAGTTTCCATCATGTTCATCCTGGCGCCGATTCTATCGAAAAAAGGAATAATGATATGTAAACCAGGACTTAAGGTGCGTGTATATTCACCAAAGCGTTCAACAGTATATTCATAACCCTGTGTAACAACAGTAACAGCCTTAATAATGAGTACAAAAGAAAATATTGCCAGGCAGAGAATAAAAAAAGCTAACTCGGTCATATCTTTGCTCCCTGTATAAATTATTAGTTTATTTTGTTACTCAGTTTATTTAATAAACCTTATCGCATAGGGGTAACGATAACGTACACTATCATTGGCCTTACATTAACATCACTTGCTGATTTTGTCGCTAGTCATTCATTGATCAGGCCGTTGCTTGCCTGCATCTCCCTGATTACTATCAAGGTCTTTATCGACGATGATAGATACACCCGGGGCTGTTTCCCGCAACCAACTGCGAATCCGTTTAATTAACACATCTTCCATTTTATTGAAGTAATGATCGGCACCATCAACCTGATATTGGCTGAAATTTTGATGATTACCCTTTTGCGCTGCAAGCCGCCTGTCGGGCGCTTGATCGATAACATTTTTAAAATCACGGCTGCCATAAATATCCAGGATTGGAAGCCTGGTTTTCTCTATTAAAGCCAGTGTATTAATTGGCGGTTTAACGAAGGCATAATCCTGTAATCCGATTAATACCAGGGCGATAATTTTGGGTTCTTTTTCATTATTGATGTAGGTAAGTGCATTTGCACCGCCAAAACTGTGACCTATAACAACGATGTTAAGAAATTTTCTTTCCTGTAAAAGTTGAATAGCGGTTTTGATTCTTTGCGTTGCCCTTTTCAGGGTTTGTCCATAATCTTCAATGGGTTTCCCGGGAGCAATAAGCGGTAATTGAATCGATAGAGTTGTCCAACCATGCATGGGTAATTTAGTCCTGATGGGAGAAATGGTCTGCGGCCAGTCAGCATGTGCACCCATTGCATGCAATATGATAGCAGCACCATGTGCAGGCTCACTGATCTGTTGCGTATATAAAGCCAGAAATTTCTCTCCATTTGCCTCCAGCCATAAAACCTCGCTGGATTCAGCCTGTTCGGCCAGCTTTGTTGATATTTGTTTTTCCCAATCAGTGTCTGCCGTGTCAGCAAAAGCAGGAAAGCACATAAAGAATATGAGCGTGCTAAAAATATACGAATGAGCTTTAAAATTCATAATTTCTTATTAAACCTTAGCTTCTTATCTGCAACAAGTTCGGCCACTTGAATTACATTAGATACTTGCCAATTCGTGCAACAGTCAGGTTATTCAGGTAAAGTTGCGCACACTGAAGGATACCTTTAAATATATACGAACAGTCACATGCAAAACCCGGTTATCGCCCCCTCTATATTGTCAGCTGATATGGCCCGTCTTGGTGAAGAAAGTCAGGCAGTATTGGATGCCGGTGCGGATTTTATCCATATTGATGTCATGGATAACCATTATGTCCCGAACCTGACATTCGGGCCGGTCGTCGTACAGGCGTTACGTGATTTTGGTATTAGCGCACCATTAGATGTACATTTGATGATCAAACCCGTAGACCGGATAATTCCGGAGTTTGCCAAAGCCGGGGCGAGTTATATTACATTTCATCCGGAAGCATCAGAACATATTGATCGGAGTTTACAATTAATACACGATAATGGATGTAAATCCGGTTTGGTATTTAATCCGGCAACACCGCTGGACCTGCTAAATCATGTCCTGGATAAAATTGATATGGTGTTGTTAATGTCAGTTAATCCCGGATTCGGCGGTCAGTCATTCATAGACTCGTCATTTGATAAACTAAGAGAAGCAAGAAAAATAATCGACAACTCCGGCTATGATATTCGGCTTGAGATTGATGGTGGAGTGAAGCTTGATAATATCCGTGAGATTGCCGAAGCAGGAGCTGATACGTTTGTTGCAGGTTCAGCAATCTTTGGTAGTAATGATTATAAATCAACAATCTCTTCCATGCGTGAGCAGCTTACCCTGGTTAATAACTGATTATCATTTTTTGTCTTATGTTATTTGAAAAACCAGAACTGGTATTGCTTGATCTTGACGGTACTTTGGTTGACTCTATTCCGGATCTTGCCTATTCCGTGAATAAAGCCTTACATGAATTATCCATACCTGAAAGAAATACAGATGATGTTCGTACATGGGTAGGTAATGGCCTGGAAAAGTTATTACACCGTTCATTAACAAATGATATGAATGGCGAAGCAGATTCAATACTTTTTCAAAAAGCTATGGATCTGTTTATGCAGAGTTATAGTAAACATCCTTGTGATTTAAGTACGTGTTATCCGGGAGTACGTGAAGGTATCTCGATATTAAAGGATAAGAAAATAACACTGGGATGTGTCACAAACAAACGTGGTCAATTTGTTGGTCCGATACTTGATAAATTTGGTATCAAAGATCATATGAGTGTCATTATTGCAGGTGATACATTACCAAAAAAGAAACCCGATCCTCTGCCCTTACTCCATGCTGCGTCAACATTTTCAGTAGCGCCTGAAAAGTCATTAATGGTCGGTGATTCAGAGAGTGATGTAAAAGCAGCACGCGCTGCGGGTTTTCAGGTCGTGTGTGTAAGCTATGGTTATAACCACGGTCGTGATATCAATGAAACTAATCCTGATGCAGTCATTGATTCAATTATTGATCTACCCACACTTTTTAATTAAGCAATATGATTAATGAGCAAGACTTCAACGCGTTAAGCAAACAGGGCTATAACCGCATCCCGCTCATGCGTGAAGTACTGGCCGATCTTGATACACCGCTGAGTACATATATGAAATTATGTTCATCGCCTTATTCATATTTGTTTGAATCAGTGCAGGGCGGGGAAAAATGGGGCCGTTATTCAATTATCGGCTTGCCTGCAAAACGTATTATTTCTATTGTCGATTTGACTATAACTATAATGGAAGATGGTAAAAAACTTGAAGAATATAATGTTGATGATCCACTTGCGGAAATAGAACGCATTCATAGTTCTTATAAGGTTGCGGAAATAGATGGTATGCCCAGGTTTAATGGCGGGTTGGTTGGATATTTTGGTTATGAAACCATTCGTTATATTGAACATCGTTTGAATAAAAATAACAAGCAAGATCCTATTGGTTCACCGGATATTTTATTAATGGTTTCCGATGAAGTAATCGTATTCGATAATTTAACCGGAAAGTTACATATCATTGTTCATGCCGATCCTTCTACTGAAAATGCGTTTATAAAAGCGCAACAAAGACTGGATGAGTTAGCCGATCACCTTACTAATAATCAGATCGATAAAACAGAATCGAATCATCCACGAAAAGTGGATGAAACAGATTTTGTTTCAGGTTTTTCACAAAGTAACTTTGAAGCTGCAGTCGGTAAAATTAAACAATACATTGTCGATGGTGACGCGATGCAAGTCGTATTGTCACAACGCTTATCAATCCCGTTTGAATCCAGACCGATTAATCTCTACCGTGCATTACGTTGTCTTAACCCATCACCTTATATGTATTTTCTTGACCTGGAGGATTTTCAGATCGTTGGTTCTTCACCGGAGATTCTGGTAAGACTTGAGGATAATACTGTTACTGTCAGGCCGATTGCAGGGACACGTCCTCGTGGCAAAACTGAACAGGAAGATTTGGCACTGGAAGAAGATTTACTCCAGGATCCAAAGGAACTGGCAGAGCATCTTATGTTGATTGACTTGGGCAGAAATGATGTCGGTCGGGTAGCCGATATGGGCAGTGTTGTCCTGACGGATAAAATGATTATTGAACGCTATTCACATGTCATGCATATAGTTTCCAATGTAACTGGTAAACTTAAAGATAATATGTCCGCGATTGACGTGTTACGTGCAACATTTCCTGCTGGCACTGTATCCGGTGCACCCAAGATTCGGGCCATGGAAATCATTGATGAACTGGAACCTGTGAAACGAGGCGTTTATTCCGGTGCGGTCGGTTATTTATCCTGGAATGGAAATATGGATACGGCAATAGCAATTCGAACAGCGGTAATAAAAGACAAGACCTTGCATATACAGGCTGGAGCAGGCATTGTCGCCGATTCTGTGCCAAGGAACGAATGGGATGAAACAATGAATAAAGGCCGGGCTATCTTCAGGGCAGTTAGTCAGGCTGAAGAAGGATTGACGTAAAAACTAACCGGTAATGTTATGTTATTAATGATCGACAATTACGACTCGTTTACCTATAACTTGGTACAGTATTTTGGTGAACTGGATCAGGATGTTGTCGTACATCGTAACGATAAAATATCGGCAGCTGAAATTGAAAAATTATCACCGGATCATATTGTCATTTCACCTGGCCCATGTACGCCGAATGAAGCAGGCATTTCAATTGATGTGATTAATGAATTCAAAGGCAGGGTTCCTATATTAGGAGTCTGTCTCGGTCATCAAAGTATTGGCCAGGCCTTTGGCGGAAAAATCGTCCATGCTCACGCGATTATGCATGGAAAAACATCAGACATTTATCATAACAACACAGATGTATTTCAGGGTTTCGAAAACCCATTTACTGCAACACGTTATCATTCACTAGTTGTTGAAAAGGATTCGTTACCTGATTGTTTCGAAATCACAGCATGGACTTGTGGTGAAGATGGTAAAATAGATGAGATTATGGGATTAAAGCATAAGGAGCTTCCAATCTCAGGGGTGCAGTTTCACCCGGAATCGATATTAACGTCTTACGGACACGAACTATTGCAAAACTTCCTTAATATAAATAAACGATAATTCTAATAATCGATACTTGAAATGGATATACAGCCAGCAATCAATGAAGTGATCAATGGCAACAACCTGAGCCGTGATGATATGCATGCAGTGATGTTAACCATCATGCAGGGCGAAGCAACACCCGCACAAATAGGCGGCTTATTAGTTGCACTTCGTTTAAAGGGTGAAAGTGTCGATGAAATTACCGCAGCTGTCCAGGTTATGCGTGAGTTATCAACCAGGGTTGAGGCGGACAAAACAAATTTGGTCGATACCTGTGGTACCGGTGGTGATGGTGCAAATACGTTTAATATCTCAACCACATCCGCTTTTGTTACTGCCGCGAGTGGTGCAAAGGTTGCGAAGCATGGTAATCGATCAGTATCCAGCAAGTCAGGCAGTGCAGATGTACTTGAAGCAGCAGGAATAAATCTGGAACTGACGGCAGAACAGGTTGCAAGTTGCATTAAAGAAGTCGGTATCGGGTTTATGTTTGCACCGTTGCATCATAGTGCAATGAAGCATGCGATTGGTCCACGTCGCGAATTAGGTATTCGTACAATATTTAATGTTCTGGGCCCATTAACCAATCCGGCAGGTGCACCTAATCAGGTTATCGGCGTATTTAGTAAAGATTGGTTATTACCATTAGCAGAAACATTAAAACAATTAGGCAGTCAACATGTATTGATTGTGCATTCAGATGATGGGTTGGACGAGATTAGTATTGCAGCGAAAACATATGTTGCAGAATTGAATAATGAACAGATAGAACAATATGAAATTCAACCGGAAGATTTTAATTTACTAAAACAGGATCTATCTGAATTAGCAGTTAATGATGCTGCTGAAAGTTTGGCGATGATGCAATCTGTTCTTGATAATAATGAAAGCGCCGCAAGAGATATTGTTTGCTTAAATGCCGGAGCAGCAATCTATGCAGCAGGTATTGTTGAATCAATTGGAGCAGGTATAAACAACGCGAAAGATACAATTGCATCTGGTGCAGCGAAACAAAAACTTGAACAACTTGTCGAACATAGCCAATCTTTCAAAAACTAATCGTGATGCAAGCAGAAACACCGGATATTCTGAAAACCATACTTAATTATAAGGTTGAGTATGTTGAGCACTGCAAGAGACAAACATCACTGCAGGACTTGAAGCATCAGGCTAATGATACCGCTGCGGCGCGTGGGTTTACCTATAGTCTCCTGAAGACGATTGAAGAGGGCAAACCTGGAATCATTGCCGAAATTAAAAAAGCCTCACCCAGTCGGGGTATTATCCGGGAGGACTTTCAACCTGATGTTATTGCCAGAAGCTATGTTAATGCGGGTGCGAGCTGTTTATCAGTGCTTACCGATGTCGAATTTTTTAAAGGTTCGGATGACTACTTAAAACAGGCACATGCCGCGTGTGAATTACCTATCTTACGCAAGGATTTTATGATTGACCCTTATCAGGTCTATGAAGCGAAAGTAATTGGTGCGGATTGTATCCTTATTATTGTTTCTGCGTTGTCGGATATGCAAATGCAGGATTTGGTCGGTGTCGCGCAGGAAATTGGTGTGGATGTATTGGTTGAGGTGCACGATCGTGAAGAACTGGAACGCGGTTTAATGTTGCGTACACCATTGGTAGGTATCAATAATCGTGATCTACATACATTTGAAACAGATCTTAATACTACTCTGGGTTTATTACCTGACGTGTTTCATGATCGAACAATAGTGACCGAGAGCGGTATTAACACACAAGATGATATTAAGTTAATGCGAAAAAATAATGTTAATGCGTTTTTGGTTGGTGAAGCTTTTATGAAAGCAGACGATCCCGGCGTTGAACTAAAGGAACTATTTTTTTCTTATTAACTCAACTATGTAAAATTTTTTCGTTTTACTTTATTTATGGAGTAACAAATTATGTTTAAATCAGGGCTAAAAAGCATTCTGATCGCTTTCTTTCTTATTTTTAATCTTCCGGTCTTTGCTGATAATCATGGACTCGAATTGATTTGGGAGTTAGAAGGGTTCGATAACCCGGAGTCGGTTGTTTATAACCCGCAACTCAATCACCTTTATGTGTCGAATGTTAATGGTGGACCCAACGACAAAGACGGAAATGGCTATATTTCTATCGTGTCACTCGATGGAAAAATGATTCAACAAAAATGGATTACAGGCTTAAATGCACCAAAAGGTCTGGCTTTATATGGACGGAATTTATATGCGGCAGATATAGACGAATTGGTCGAGATAAATATCGATAATGGTCAAATGACAAAATATAAAGTTGATGATGCAAAGTTTTTAAACGATGTTACTGCTGCAGATAATGGTGATGTTTATGTATCTGATATGGTGTTAAACAGAATTCATAAATTAAGCAATAATAGCTTTGATATCTGGATGGAAACAGAAGAACTGGAAAATCCGAACGGCTTACATTTTACTGAAGACGATATTATCGTCGGTGCCTGGGGCACAATGACAGATGGTTTTGCAACAGAAGTACCTGGTAACCTAAAACGTATTTCATTAACAACAAAAAACATCAGCGATATTGGTAATGGCACAGCGGTTGGTAACCTGGATGGTGTTGAAGGTAACGATGAAATCGGTTTTTATGTAACAGACTGGATGAATGGTGCACTGTTTCATATCACCGCGAAAGGTGAAGTCACAGAGTTACTGGACTTCGAACAAGGCAGTGCCGATCACGAATATATCATTGAGAAAGATTTAATTTTAATTCCGTTAATGAAAGAAAATAAATTACTTGGCTATAAAGTAAAATGATTAATCACAATTATAGTTAACTAATGGATAATATTTCTTTATTTACTTCTTTTTTTGGTTGGTGCTCTGTAATCAATATCAGCGTTCTTTTATTTTCCACTTTAGTTATTGCTTTTAGTGGCAATAGGGTAAAAAAAATACATGCACGAATGTTTAATCTACCGGAAGAACAACTGGATTTAATATATTTTAAATATCTGGCCTATTACAAAATCGGTATATTATTATTTAATCTAGTTCCATATATTGCGTTAAAGTTAATGGAGTAAACCTTATGGGCACTCTTCATAATGGAGACTTATATTGTTATTCAATCTAGGTGACTGATACAAGGAGGGTTTTTATGATATACCCTATACACCCTTATAAGTTTATGGGACAACCTGTCAGCTAAACCGTAATTATAAGCTTAGATACTGTATATAAAGATGAAATTATCATTACTAATCTTGATAACCTTATATTTAGTTGCCTGCTCAGAAGATGCCAGTGAGTATGACCCAGAAGCGAAAAACCTCTCCTTCAAGTGTGAGCAGAAAATACCCGAGTTCACATTAGGAGCGTATTCGGACCCACCTCAGGAAGCTATAGATTCATTATGTAGTTGTATTTGGAAAGAACTAGATGGTTGGGAAAAAGAAACGTCAATAGCAATATCAGATGGCAGAGAAAATGACGTATCTGCGATGCATATGCGAGCTTTTCCTGGTCGGTTTGGAAGCATCATGGAGAGTTGCGGAGCGATGAGTCTGTGAAAGCTTATAATAAGTCGTTCAAGCACGGGATGGCGCAAAGCGTCGCCCCTTAGCTCAACCGTTATAAATCATGTAGAGGATAGAGATGGATTTATTATTTCGACTCGGTAAAAAAGAAGGAGGATTCAAAAATTTAGAATTAGCAAAATATTTTTTTACTGAAACGATATTCTCAAGAGATAAAAGTCATTTTCACGATGTTGTAAATAGGGGGAAGAAATTAGATAATGGCGATACAATATTCTTCTCATACGATAGTTATATTATTGCCAAAGGCACATTTACCGGGGAAGTAAAAATCAATCGAAATAGAGTAAAAGCAAAAAACAAATTTGTATATGGACACAAACTAAAAGACATTCAATTACTTGACGCCAGTGAAAAAATAAATAATAAGATCTTAGGTGCAAGAACAACTTATATTGACAATAAAAAACGTAAAGAAATTAACAGAGTATTAAGTTCAAACACATCTATTTATCCTGATGAAATACTTGACGACGGCATTTCCATAAAAGAAGGGGCAAAAAAATCAGTCACAGTAAATATTTATGAGAGAAATCCTATAGCAAGGAAAATATGCCTGGATAAATATGGTTATACTTGTTTTATATGTCAATTTGATTTTGAAAATAAATATGGAGATATCGGAAAAAAATTCATACACGTTCATCATTTAAAATCATTACATGAAATTGGTGAAAATTATAAAGTTGACCCAATTAGAGACTTAAGACCAGTCTGTCCAAACTGTCATGCTATGTTACATAAAAGAAGCCCTGCGTATTCCATTAAAGAAATTAAAAGAAGAATTGCTAAAAATGATTTATAACAAACGGCTCAAGCACAACGCGCAAAAAGCGCGCGCGTCTTAGCCGAGCCGTTATACCATATAGAAAAATATGATCATTTCTTTGAAATTGTGCAAAAATAGTAAATATTGAATCTTAAATTTAGTGGTGAAAATATGTCAGCTGCAAAAGATCATATAAAACAATTAATTAATTCTCTTCCTGAAGACTCGTCATATGAAGAGATTCTCCGTGAAGTTGCTTTTGCTCGGATGGTTGAGAAGGGGCTTGACGATTATCGAGAAAACAGGACGATTTCTAATGAAGAAATGGAGCATCGAATTAAAACATGGCGGATATAAGATGGACCTATGAAGCTGAACTTTGGTTAAAGGATATATATGATTACATTGCTCTAGATAATCCCTCTGCCGCAGGGCAAGTAATAGATGGAATCTATAATAAGGCGCAAATATTAAAAGACCATCCCGAATTGGGTCATAAATACGAAATACCTGAAAAAGAAGATATTCGAATACTTCTTTATGGGCATTATCGTATTACTTATGTCATTTTAAATAATAGAATTGATATATTAGGTGTGTTTCATGGTTCACTTGATATTGATAAATATTTATAAAGGGTATAACAAATCACTCCAAAGCGACGCACCAAAGGCGCGCCGCTGAGTTAAAACGTTATGCGGCAATAGAATAAATCGGATAAAGGAATAAACTTTGAAAGTTAAGGAGGCTATAAAATTAATTGAAAATGACGACTGGTTTCATGTGAGGACATGAGGGAGTCAACGACAATACAAGCATTCAGTAAAAAAAGGACTTGTAACAATCCCCGGCAAGATGAAAGATGACCTCGCACCAGCTACAATAAACAGTATTCTGAAACAGGCAGGACTAAAATCATGAAATATCTGATTATTATAGAGAAATCCGAAACAGGTTATTCCGCCTACTCTCCTGATTTACCTGGTTGCGTGTCGTCAGGTACAACTCCTGAAGATACCGAACAAAATATGCGCGAGGCTATTGAATTCCATCTAGATGGACTCAAGGAAGAAGGTTATGAAATTCCTAAACCTACCAGCCGTTCTTCATACGTCGAAATTGCCGCATAACCAATCACTCCACACGGACGCTTGCAATGCTCGTGCCCGTGAGTTCAAACGTTATGCGCCATGACAGACTACGAGCAAGTCTTCAAGGAAGACGAAGCCGCTTGCGGAGAGCCATTCGAGGAGTTTGTTGAGTTTTTCCGCCATGCAACACGAAAGTTGACGGTTCTAGACCTCGGCAGCGGTCAAGGTCGTGACTCGCTTGTGGCTGGTACGCATGGTCATAGTGTCATTGGGATAGACCTATCTCCAACAGGTGTCGCACAAACTAATAATGCAGCCAAAGATCGAGGGCTGGATGTAATTGCTGAAGTTGGAGACTTACGTAGTTTCGAGTCTAAAGTAAAATACGACACTGTGATCTTAGACCGGATCGTTCATATGCTCAGATCGGATGTAGAAAAAAAGAGGTTGATTCGAACTGCACAGGACGCAACAAAGTCCGGCGGCTACACACTAATCGCTGACACTCCCAGCAACATGAACCTCATTGACTCGAATTTCTCCACTGGATGGGAGACGAAACTTAAGAAAAAAAACATCCGCATATATCGAGGTGTGGGCGCATAACATGCAGTTGAAGCCGGTCGCTTACGCTCCCTCGGACGTGCCACTCCAGGCTTCGTTTGCGAATGGCTTCGCCATTTTGTCGCAAACTCCACCTTCCGTGCCACGCCGCTTAACTGGGTGTTAACTGCCATCAAGCACAAAAAGAAATATATGAAAGAAATTACTCGAATTAATCATGTTGGATTGAGAGTAAGTGACTTACAAACGACAAGGCAGTTTTATGAAAAGCTTGGTTTCAAGTTTCTAGTTGGGCCAGTTGGTCCTGAACCCGTTGCGATTATGGAACATCCTTCTGGTGTAAATATAAATTTCATTCTAAATTCTACAGATGAATCTCCTAGAAATGTCTTGATGGATAATTCAGATAAACATACTGGTTACACTCATATTGCTTTAGAAATAACAGATTTAGATGCGGTCGAGGAACAGTTAATAAATCTCGGAATCACAATAACAGAAAAAGTAGAGTATGAAGGAGCCAAATTCTTTTTTATAAGAGATCCTGATGAAAATGTTATTGAGTTTCATAAACCTGCCAAATAATCATAAGGCAGTTAACAAGCGGGTCGAGTTCGACGCGCTCAAGCGCGCGTCTCACCCTAATCGTTATGTGCCTATTAATAAACTGAAATATTGGTGCTACTCACAACCAATTTAAAGGAGGCGAATCTATGCCTTACGTAGATGGATATGTAATGGCTGTTCCGAGAAAAAACAAATCAAAGTACATTCAACTTGCTGAAGAATCGGCTGTTGTATTCAAAGATCACGGGGCTTTGTCTGTAGTGGAAAATTGGGAGGACGATGTGCCTACCGGTGAAATTACTTCCCTTCCAATGGCTGTTAAGTGTGAGGAAGGTGAGGACGTTGTTTTTTCGTGGATCGTCTGGCCATCTCGAGAAGCTCGCGATGTAGGAAACAAGGCAGCGATAGAAGATCCTCGATTGCAAAATTGGGATCTTAATTTAATGCCTTTCGATAGTAAGCGCATGATATTTGGAGGATTTACCACCATTGTTGAGCTTTAGATTTTCATTATTTTTTAGCTGGTCAGATAACAAGCAGCTCTACGATGACCGTGCAAAAGATGCGCGGCCTGTGAGCTGGGACGTTAGCCGGCAAAGCTTTCTCGCATAACCGGAGATATCGAAATGGAAAATAGTAATGAGGTAAAGCCTAAATTTCTGCCAATTTGGGTATGGATAATCGCACTAGCTCAAATATTCTTGGTGCTCTTTTTCTCCGTAGGAACTGCCTTAAATCCTGGTAACTTTATTCCAGAAGTTACTGAGATCAATTACGTTACACAACTGTATATTACGAGAAATGTAACCGTGGCCTTGGGAATAGTAATCGCGTTGCTTCTCAAGTCTCACAGAGCCCTTTTAGTGATTCTTGCCGTTCGGCTGCTTACAGATATATCCGACATTGTTTCTGTTTATGCATTGGATGTAGAAGTCATAAAAGATAGTGTTCCTATGGTTGTTGTTTTACTCGTTATCCCTGCTCTGGCAGCAATAGGCTATTTATGGAAAAGAGTGAAATCAATTTCTTAGTTATGAGTGTTTTACCTACTAACAAGCGCATGCAGGGCGACCGACAAAAGGTGCCTTTTGTCGGTGCCTGAGGTAGAGCGTTATAAGCCAATTTGACATATGGTACTAATTTAGTACTATTATTTAATGCCGCCTAAAATCCGCGAATTAGTACAGGCCCTTGAAAAATCTGGCTTTACGAATCGTGGAGGTAAAAGAAGCCATCGTAATTATCGGCATCCGGCTGGAGTCAATATTACCATTAGCGGCAAAACGGGTGATGATGCTAAACCTTACCAAATCCTTGATGTTAAACGAGCAATAGAGCTAGCGAATGATGAAGAAACGTGATCAGTATTTAAGAGTCGTAGAATGGTCCGATGAGGATAATTGTTATGTTGGGCGTATCCCCGGTCTTGCCCTTGGTGGTGTGCATGGTAAAAATGAGCAAAAGGTATATGAGAAATTGAGTGCTCTCGTTGATGAATGGATTGAAATCCATGAGGATGAGGGAGTCCCCCTGCCTCCTGCGACTGCTGGTAAAGAATATTCAGGTAAATTTAATTTACGTGTAGGTTCGGCATTGCATGAACGCTTGACTATCGAATCATTGAAAGCTAATGAAAGCTTGAATAGCTATTGTAAAAAAGTTTTAAAAAATGATGTTGGCTTATAACAAAGTACCCAAATGGACGTTTGAAAAAGTCACTGAGTTCAATCGTTAATGACTAACACAACAATTATCTTCACGTATACAACGACAGCATAAGATAGATAAACTCGCACCGATTACTGGTGCTGCTATATAGATCCAGAGTTGATGAATATTACCACTGATTAATCCCGGACCAATCGATCGTGCAGGATTCATGGATGCGCCTGAAACGGGGCCTGCGAAAAGTGCTTCCAATGCAACGACACTACCGATGACCAGGCCCGCCATCATGCCCTGTTCTTTAGAACCAGTAGAGACATTAATAATGGTTAACATCAAAATGAATGTCAGTACGATTTCAAGAAAAAAAGATTGTGCATTTGTACCGCTTGGCAGTGTCGCGCCCAGCGTCGAATGGTCTGCAAACAAAAGTAAAACGAATACACTTGCGGTAATAGCACCACTTACCTGTGCAATTATATAAGGAAAAACCTTTTCTCCCGGTAATCGCCTGGCTAACCAAAAGCCAATTGTAACGGCTGGATTAATATGCGCACCGGATATGTTGCCTAATGTGTAAATAACAGCAGCGACAACGAGACCAAATACCAAAGATATTCCCAGGTGACCAATAACACCGGCGTGCAGGTCATTGATGACAATTGCGGAAGTCCCCGCAAAGACCATGATGAAGGTGCCGATAAATTCACTCAGTGCCAGTCGAAACATTTATTAATTATCCGTGACAATTGTTTCCGAAAAGTTACAACATCATAACTTATCGATATATTAATATAATCAGGGATTCCAGTTGACGAAATTTTTTAACAAGGTAAGGCCGGCTTTTTGGCTCTTTTCCGGATGAAATTGAGTTGCAAAAAGATTGTCCCGCGCAGCAGCCGAAGTATAGCGACCTATGTAGTCGGTACTTCCTGCAATATCGGCTTCAAACTCGGGTTTAACGTAATAGCTATGCACAAAATAGAATCGACTACCATCTTCAATATCTTTCCATAGTGGATGTTCTTTCGTTTGATAGACCTGGTTCCAACCCATAGACGGTATTTTATAATTATTACCCGCTGCATCTTTGGCATTATCAGTAAAGCGGACGACATTACCGGGAATAATGCCCAGTCCATTAACGCCACCATCTTCATCACTATGATCCATTAATGATTGCAGACCAAGACAGATACCTAGAAAAGGTTTATTTAATATGCATTCACGAATGACAACATCCAGGGACTGTTCTTTTAAATGAGTCATGCATTGTCCAATTGCGCCCTGGCCCGGAAACACAACCTTGTCTGCAGCAAGTATCGTTTTATGCTTATTGCTAACCTTTATGGCGTGATCAGTATTAGCAACAGTTTCCAATGCTTTGGCAACAGAACGAAGATTACTGCTGCCGTAATCAAGAACGACAATTTTTGACATAGGTAATCTTTATAATGATCCTTTTGTTGAAGGCAATATCCCTTCCATCCGCGGGTCAAGTTCAACGGCAACGCGCAAAGCACGGCCAAACGCCTTGAATATTGTTTCAGCGATATGATGTGAATTACGACCGCGAATATTATCGATATGTATGGTCATCATCGCGTGATTAACGAAACCCTGAAAGAATTCAAAGATTAGGTCGACATCAAATTCTCCGACACGGGCCCGGGGATAATTTGCATTGTACTCAAGCCCGGGACGACCAGAGCAATCTATAACGACGCGAGATAATGCTTCGTCCAACGGGACATATGCATGTGCATAGCGACGAATGCCTTTTTTATCACCCAGGGCCTGTGTAAATGCCTGTCCCAGCGTAATACCTACATCTTCGACAGTATGATGGGCATCAATTTCCAGATCACCATCTGCTTTAATGCTCAGATTAAACATACCATGTCGTGCGACTTGGTCCAGCATGTGTTCCAGAAACGGCACGTCAATCTTTAGATCTGATTTTCCCTCACCGTCAAGATTAAGTGATATTTCAATTTGTGTTTCTTTAGTATCGCGTTTAATGTCCGCGCTTCGATTACTCATTGTTTGTTACCTGAAAAAATAAGCGTGATAGGATAACCTCTGGAGACATTATTACCAACAGTGGAATGGAAATGATCGATATTACCAGTATTAAAGACTATTTGTTGAATTTGCAGGATGGTGTTTGTGACGCATTAATGAAGTTAGATAGTCAATTAGTGTTGAAAGAGGACCAATGGGAACGTGAAAGTGGGGGTGGTGGACGTAGTCGTGTAATGCAGAATGGTAATGTTTTTGAACAGGGCGGGATTAATTTTTCACATGTCTATGGGGAGGGCCTACCGCCTTCAGCCACGGCTCATCGGCCTGAGTTAGCTGGCCGTTCATTTCAGGCCTTGGGAGATTCTTTGGTCATTCATCCATTGAACCCATATGTGCCAACGACACATATGAATGTCCGTTTCTTTATTGCAGAAAAAGAAGGAGAAGATCCTATTTGGTGGTTTGGTGGTGGTTTTGACTTAACACCTTATTATGGTTTCGAAGATGATGCCCGTTATTGGCATGCAACAGCCAGAGCAGCCTGTGAAGGGTTTGGTCCAGAGGATACTTATGCAAAATATAAAAAATGGTGCGATGATTATTTTTATTTAAAACATCGTCAGGAACCACGTGGAATTGGTGGTCTTTTTTATGATGATCTGAATGAATGGGGTTTTGAGTCTTGTTTTGCTTTTATGCAAAGTGTTGGCGATCATTTTTTAAAGGCATACTTTCCGATCGTTGAACGACGCAAGGATACCGGATATTCAGAACGAGAAAGAAATTTCCAGTTATATCGTCGTGGCCGTTATGTTGAATTTAATTTAATTTATGATCGCGGTACCTTGTTTGGTTTGCAATCGGGTGGTCGAACCGAATCTATACTGATGTCTTTACCGCCATTAGTGCGTTGGGAATATAACTGGATTCCTGAGCCGGGTTCTGCTGAAGCAGAACTTTATGATGTTTTCCTCAAACCACAGGATTGGTTAAACAACTAGATACGCAAATAAAAGACCTGTTTATTCTGGTCTCTGTATTTATCATTTTTATATCATTATTATATTTTTAATACCAGTTGCGTTTTATTTATTGCCCTAGATTTGTAACCAGAAGGTAACGGGCCCATCATTTGTCAGACTAACTTGCATATCTGCGCCAAACATTCCCGACTTTACACAAAGATCTTGTGCCTGTGCCTCGCTTACCAAATATTCAAATAGTTGTTTGCCCTGTGCAGGTGGGGCAGCATTGGAAAAGCTTGGACGTAATCCTTTTCGTGTATCAGCAGGCAAGGTGAACTGGGGCACAAGTAATAGATCACCCTTGATGTCCATAAGGCTGAGATTCATTTTATTTTCGTTATCAGGAAAAATTCGATAAGCAATTATTTTTTCTAACAAGCGCCGGGCTTTTAATTCGTTGTCATTTTGTTCAACACCAACTAAAACTAATAATCCGGTTTTGATCGATGCAATCTCGTCACCATTGACAGTAACTGAGGAGTGGGTAACACGTTGTAACAGACCAATCATTGGTAGCAATGATTAATACTGCTAACGTTAAATAATTTTTAGAAAATCGAGGATATTGACAGTAAAAATAGCAACTGCTGCGACCAACACGACCCAGTCCATATTTCTGCGTGCAAGGAAGCCGGTAAAGTGCAAAATAAGCACGACTACAGACAAGATGTAGACAATGTAAAAAAGCATCTAATAGTCCCTCATGGTTTGAAGATTCTGATTTT
Organism: Gammaproteobacteria bacterium; assembly: GCA_028281365.1. Lineage (GTDB taxonomy): Bacteria > Pseudomonadota > Gammaproteobacteria > Eutrophobiales > Eutrophobiaceae > JANQJZ01. The sequence continues at coordinate 94,528 of JANQJZ010000005.1, forward strand.
TTATTCTGGTCGCTATTCTAAGCTAAATCCTATCAATTAAGCCAATAAAATGTATCAGATTAACGACACGCTTATCAAAATTACAGTGTTTTCACACCATTATCGCTGGCGATTAATAATAAATCTGCGGGTCTTTGGGCAAATAACCCGTTTGTCACGATGCCGGTAAGCTGATTCAATTTTTGCTCAAGTTCAACAGGGTTTTCAATTTTCAGATTATAGACATCAAGAATGACATTACCATTATCTGTAGTGAAACCCTCTCGTAGTTCGGGCTGCCCACCCACTTTTACTATTTGTCTGGCGACGTAACTTTGTGCCATCGGGATAACTTCAACGGGCAATGGGAACTTACCAAGTATGGGGACCATCTTGCTGTCATCAATAATACAGACAAACTTTTTGCTTACAGCTGCTACAATTTTTTCCCGGGTTAACGCTCCACCGCCGCCTTTGATCAGGTGACGATGTTCGGTGGCCTCATCTGCACCATCTATATATACAGGTATTTCTATCACACTATTCAGCGGCATTACCGGAATATGGTGTTGTTTGAGTAACTCCTCGCTGGCAACCGAACTGGAGATGGTTCCCTTGATACGTCCTTTAATTTTAGCGAGTTCTTCAATAAAGAAATTAACAGTAGTTCCTGTTCCAACCCCTACAATACTGTCATCTTCTATATATTTTATTGCTGCTTTTGCAACTTCTTTTTTCTTATCGTCTTGTGACATGTATTGCCCCGCTGTTAAAGAATAGGTTTGTTGTAAAGTTATGTTATCTTATGTCTATGTTTGATGAATACAATAATTTAATTGAGGAAGCGAGTCATCGTATCTATGCGGTAGCCAGACGTACAGATCTGGACCGTGCGCCTCAATTGTCTGAACGTTTTAATAATCATATTTGGTTAAAGCGTGAAGACCAACAACCTGTCTTTTCCTATAAATTACGTGGTGCCTATAACATGATGGCATGCTTATCAGAGCAACAGCGAAAAAACGGGGTAATTACTGCCTCAGCAGGAAATCATGCCCAGGGTGTCGCTTTGGCTGCGCAAGGCATGAATATCCCGGCGATTATTGTAATGCCTAAAACAACGCCCGAGATAAAAGTGGATTCAGTAAAACGTATGGGTGCTTCCGTTATATTACACGGAAATACCTATGATGATGCCAGGGAACATGCTATCAACATGTCTGATGAAAAAAGCATGTGTTATATCCCTCCGTATGATCACCCTCATGTTATTGCAGGTCAGGCTACTGTTGGTGTTGAATTGTTGGATCAACACCCGACTA